>CANDGE010000080.1 GCA_947384195.1 uncultured Clostridia bacterium | reverse complement strand
CAACCCCGCCACAACCCCCCCACCCACCCCCACACCCCACAAACAAAGTCCCCACATCCCTCCACCCCCCGGGGGGGGGGTATAATATATACTATGCAGTCTATTGTTTATAATTTATTCGATATCGATAGATAAAATAAACAGACGGATAGCGGATTTTGTAAGTCGAACTTTGTTCGGCGCGCAAGATCCGACGGCAAGTCAAACGGCATGGATCGGATATATCCGTCGTGCCGTATCGGTCGAGTCGAATGACCGATAGGGGAGGAAATCATGATATTAAGAGCGTGCGTCGTCGAGGACAATAAGGAGTCGAGCGATTTCATATGCTCGTGTTTGGAGAAATACGCGAAGTCGCGCGACGGGTACGAGTTTAACATTGCGCGTTACGGCGACGCGCTGTCGTTTTTGGACGAGTTTTGCGGCAACTACGATATAATTTTCATGGATATAGAATTGCCGCACATGAACGGAATGGACGCGGTGCGTCGTATCCGCGAAAAGGATCAAAACGTTATAGTCATTTTCGTTACCAACATGGCGCAGTACGCCGTAAAGGGTTACGAAGTCGATGCGTTCGACTTTATAGTAAAACCCGTAAAATACGATAACTTCGCGATGAAAATGGACAGGGCGATAAGTAAGTACGATCAATCGCGAAGCAAGGATATTTGGATATCCGAGCGCAATAACAAACGGCGGTTGCGCGTATCGGATATCAAGTATGTGGAGGTCGCGCATCATTGCGTCGTATATCATACGGTCGACGGGGATTTTGCGACGTACGATCAGTTGTACAACGTATGCGAGACTTTAAAGGATGCGCCGTTCGAGCTGTGTAACCGTTGTTTTTTGGTCAATCTCAAATATGTGACGGCTATCGAAGAATTTTCGGTCACGGTCGCCGGCGAAAAGTTGCAGATATCGCGCAATAAGAAAAAAAGTTTTTTGCAAAGCCTTAACGAGTATCTCGGGGGAAAATAGTATGCCGATGCTCCTGTTTTACCGTTTGCTCGTAATGTTCGAGCTGTTTACGGCGGAGTTTTTATTTGCGTTGCGACTGCGCAAGCGCAGACTGTTTTGGCTGAGATTTATCGGTTGCGTTATCGTAGGCGAAGGTATAGCCGCGGCATTGCCGTTATTGTATAATGCGTTTTACACGTCGTTCACTTTTTTACTGTTGTTTGCCATCACGGTGCCTATGCTCGAATTCTGTTGCGACGAGTGCTGGAAAAACATCATATTCTGCGGCATAGCGGCGTACACCATGCAACACCTTGCGTACGGCGTCGCCAACTTTTTGATATCTGCGATAGCGGGCGACCAAAGCTTGATATTCGGCATGTATTTCGAGGGTGCGCTTGATTTTTCCAAAATGAATTATGTCACGCTTCTTGCGATATTTTTGTATGCGTTCGCGTATTTTTGCGCGTATACGCTGTTTTACTATTTATACATACGAAGAATAAAGCGCAACGAGGAATTTCGCATAAGACGGACGAGCGTTCTCATAGTGATCGGCTTTGCGCTGTTGGTCGATATATTGCTTAACTCGATAATAATTTATTACGGCGGCGACCGCAGTTTGTTATCTATGCTGATGGATATAGTCTACGAAAGTCTGTGTTGCGGATTTTTGCTGTACATACAGTTCGGTCTGGTCGAAACGGGCGAGCTTAAAAACGAGCTTGACGCCACTCAGTATCTTTTGCGCGAAAAAGAGCGGCAATACAACATTTCCAAAGCGAATATCGAGCTTATCAATCTCAAATGCCACGATCTGCGCCATCAAATACGTTCGATAGGCGAGCAAAAGTCGTTGGCGGCGGACGCTATCAAGGAGATCGAGCAGTCGATCAATATTTACGATGCGGCGGTGCGTACGGATAACGAAGTATTGGATACCATACTCACCGAAAAAAGCTTGCTTTGCGCTCGCGACGGCATTTCGCTCACATGTATGGTGGACGGGCATTCGCTCGACTTCATGACAGCGGCGGACGTGTATTCGCTGTTCGGCAACGCGTTGGAAAACGCAATGGACGCGGTCATGCGGCTCGACGAGCAAAAACGCAACATCAGCGTTGCGGTGCATAAAGTGGGCGACATGGTGTCCGTCAATATAACCAATCAATTCGACGGCAATGTGGAACTCGATGCGGACGGATTGCCCGTTACCAAAAAAGACGATCGCGATTTCCACGGTATTGGCATAAAATCGATACGCAATATCGCCGAAAAGTACAACGGCATTTGTTCTGTCGCAACCGAAAACAATAAGTTCGTGCTTAACGTGCTGATGTCGTGCTTGACGAATAAGTAATTCGGAATGCGTAATTAATGACCGCTACGCGGTGAAATAAATTCGGAATTCGGAAAGCGGATCGGAATGGCGGACGACTGAATAATGCGCAGTGCGTGCTATGGCAACGCCATACTTTTTGTCCTACGTAGCGAGGTGTAGCCTTATTTCGAGCGGAGCGAGAAATCTCATCGTTATTAAAATAGGTTGAGATTGCCCACTGCGCTACGCTTGTCCGGAATGACAAGAAAGGCAGTAGTGCGTTACGCTTGTTCGGAACGACAAGAACAAAGTATACACATGTACGAAAACATCAATCAATACCCCATCATTTCGAGCGGAGCGTAAGCGCAGTCGAGAAATCAAGGCGATCCGCCGCAAAGATGAGATCATTCACTGCGCTACGCGCTTGTTCGGAATAGCCGCGGATGTTGCGTATGGCAAGTAAAGCAATATGCAACGGAGAGTTTCGCGTTATTTTAACTTGTTTTTACAGAATAGGGTGATTTTATGGGCGTTTAGGCTGTTTGTAAAACAAGCAGTCTGTTTTTTTGTATACTCCCAAGTAGATAAAGCGGAAATTCTCAAAGGAAAACGATGGGATTAAAGCGCGTATCGAGAGGATCGGATTGCGCAGTCCGACTCGCCCGACTTTCGCATTTTGCATGTGGTGCGGGAGCAAAAATAAAAATAAGGAGAAATTTATGAAGAAAGTGCCTTGGGGCATTATCATGGGAATATGCGCCATGTTCGTCTTTTTTTTGACGGTGGGGCTTGTTGCCGTTCATTTGGGGCTTAACGGCGTTGCCGAGCAAACAAACGAAACCGTAGCATTTTTGGGTGTATGGTACGAAGTGTTGATGTTTATCTTCGATATCGTATTTGTTTTGGGCTTTGCCGGTTCTTTGACTATGTATATATTCAAGGAAAAAGGCAGATTCGGGGAGGTCAACGCATAATGAACGATTTTGTTAAAAACAGAGTGTTTAAGCGTTCCATGTGGACGCTGTTAGCGGTGTTTTTCGGGCTGATATTTATAATATTTCTTATCGTAACGCCGATAACACAACAGTATCAAATGTTCGTCGATCAGTTTTTCGGCGTCACGACGCGTAAAGAGCAAGTGCCGAGCGCAAGCTCCGATCCCGCGGATTATCAATACTACACGTCCGAATTTGCCAAAAAGGACGAAAACGGTAAGTATTTGGTTCAAGAAAACAGGGGCGTAATGACGCAGGTATTGGATACCGACGCCATGCGCAAACATTCGGAAGACGTCGCGCGTCAAGCCGTAAGCGAAGGTACGGTCGTGCTTTGGAACAACGAGATCGACGCGGCTACTCATGCGAAAGCGCTTCCGCTCGCCAAGGGAAGTAAAATAAGTCCTTTCGGTATCGGCGTGACGAATTATCAATACCACGGAATAGGCAGCGGCAAGGTCGAACCGAGTAGCGAAGACAGACTCGACGTCGAAAAGGCGCTTACGCGCGACGGCGTCGGACTTAAACTCAATCCCGCGACTATGAGCGCCATACGCGCGGGCGAAAAGCAAGGGTATACGGTGTCCATGGGCGGCGTAAGCGATATTCCGTGGGATAAATACACGAGTACGGAAAAGAACAGCGTTGTAGCGTATAAGGACGCCGCGGTGTATATGATATGCCGTTATTTCGGCGAAGGTAGCGCCAATAAGGACGATCAGTGGAAAACGTCTTACGACGGCGACGGAAATATGTTTACTTTGACCAAAGCCGAGTATTCCACGCTTACGGGATTGATGGAGCTGAGAAAGAGCGGCAAGATCAACAGATTGATCGTTACGATAAACTCGCCGACGCCGTTCAACCTTAAAGGTTTCGATCAAGCGGGTATAGACGCTTGCCTTTGGATCGGCTTCGGCGGAGAAATGGGACCCGAATCGCTCGGCGACGTGCTTGTCGGCAATGTCGAGCCGTCGGGGCACTCAACCGATTCGTGGGCATACGATATGTATTCCGCGCCTGCGGCGTTGAACTTCGGTAACTTCAAGTATTCGTCTTTGCCCGGTAACGCGCCCAAAGACCACAACGCTTACGTCGTGTATCAAGAAGGCATTTACGTCGGCTACAAATATTACGAAACACGTTACGAGGACGTAGTGCTCGGGCGCGGAAATGCGGATCACGGTGTCGGCGGCGTAATGAAAAAGGATAAATGGGATTACAACAGCGAGCTTGCGTATACGTTCGGTCACGGCGCGGGCTATAACGATTACGAGTACAGCAACGTCAAATTCGATAAATCGGGCGACGACTATACCGTAAGCGTAACGGTCAAGAACAACGGCGTTATTCCCGGCAAGGATGCGGTGCAAGTGTATTTGCAAAAGCCGTACACGCAGTACGATATAGACAACGGTATCGAAAAGTCTGCGGTGGATCTTGTCGGCTTTGCCAAAACGCCTACGATAGACGTCGGTCAAACCGCGACGGTAACGATCACCGTACCGGAGTACGAGTTTAAGAGCTACGATGCCAACGGCTACAAGACGTATATTCTGGAACAGGGCGACTATTATCTTGCCGTGGGACAAAACGCACACGACGCATTAAACAACATACTCGCCCAAAAAGGCAAGACAACGGCGGACGGCATGGATTACAACGGCAGATCGGATCTCGTCAAGAAATATAACTATGCCGATACCGACGCCGTCAAATACAGTAAAGGCGTTAAAGCCGACATAACCAATCAATTCGACGACGCCGATCTTTTGCGCAACAAAGAAATGAAAGAGTCTGTCGCGGCTCGCGGTTTTAAGTATCTTTCGCGCAATAATTGGCTGGATACGTGGGTAGGCGGTGTATACGATCTTGCGCTCGTAGGCGAAAACAACGAAAAACAGCTTACATTCCAAAAGGAAATACCCAACGATCCCGAAGATGAAATGCCGATATACGGCACGGATACTTCCGAATTCGGACACTTGGTGCTCGTTCAGCTTATGGGACTCGATTACGAGGATCCGTTGTGGGACGATCTGCTTAATCAGATGACGTTTGAACAACAACAAAAACTTATGCAAAGCTGTGCTGCATCCGCTATAACGGATAAAGACGAAAACAGCATAATGTCGCCCGGGATAACGCAACAGGACGGACCGATGGGCGTTCGCAATACGCGTTTTGCATTGCCGTCCAATCCAGTCAACGCATGTACGTTCGATCTCGAATTGATGCACGAGCTCGGAGTGGTGTTCGGTACGGAAATGCTCAACAAGGGTTGGGGCGGCGTCTACGGACTCGCTTGCAACACGCATCGCACTCCTTGGGGCGGGCGAGCTTACGAGTATTACAGCGAGGACGGGTTCCTTACGGGCAGGATAAGCAGCGCCGAGACAAAGGGTATGCGCGAGATGGGCGTTATTCTTTACACAAAGCACTTCGCGCTCAACGATCAAGAGATGAACCGCGGGATCGGCGTAAATACTTGGTCCAACGAGCAAGCGATCCGCGAGATCTATCTCAAAGCTTTTGAAACGTCTATTTTGGAAGCCGACTGCAACGGACTTATGACTTCGTATAACGCGATAGGCGCGACGTGGGCAGGCTCGCACGAAGGGCTGTTGACAAACGTTTTGCGCAAGGAATGGGGCTTTAACGGTATTACCATCACCGACGCCGCAGGCACGAACGCCTATATGGGCGGCGCGCCGAGCGTAATAGCGTATGCCAATCTTGCGGGGCAGGACGCGTGGATGGGTAACTTCCCTGCGGGTTCGCTCGATTCGTATTATAACAATAAAAATGCTACGGTATGTTTGGCTGTGCGCGAATCGGCGCACAGAATACTTTATACCCAACTCCATTCGCTCATGATGAACGGCATTTCCGCCGACACAAGATTTATCGAGATAGTGCCCGCATGGGAAACGGGATTGCTCGCGATCAAAGTCGTGTCCGGCATATTGATGGGCTTGTGTCTTGCCATGGTGGCCGCATCTTGGACGATTTGGTACCTGGGTAAAAAGCAAGAAAACAATCAACCTAAGGAGGGTTAAATGATGAAAAAAAGTGCAAAAATAATGAGCGTTATACTTTCGCTCGCTATGGGCATGTCGGTGTTTTCGCTGACCGCGTGCGGCGAAACCGAGCCTAAGCCCGAACCTCCGTCGCCGCCCGAACCGCCCGCGCACACGCACACTTTCGATATGAATAAGTGGGAGAGCAACGAGAGCGAGCATTGGCATCCCGCTACTTGCGAGCATAAGACTGAAAAGAACGGCGTCGATGAGCATGATACGGAAGGAACCGACGGCGGCTGTTCGGTATGTAAACGTCCGCATGTTCACACGTTTGCGGAAGAGTGGACATACGACGAGGCTGAAAGACCGGGCAAACATTGGCACGCCGCCACGTGCATTCACTTCGCTCTCATAGACGGCGAAGCCGATCACGTAATGGAAAATCACGCGTGTACCGTTTGCGGTTACGAGGAACACGTACATACCTTTGCTTCCGAATGGTCCACAAGCTCGTACGCGCATTGGAAAGCGGCGACATGTGCCGGCGATAAAGCGGACGACGTAAATATATATGCCGATGATTCCGGAAGACATACGTATGATGCAGACAATAAATGTACCGTTTGCGACTATCGGCATACACACTCCAAAGATACCGATTATTGGATGGTCGACGAAACTTCGCATTGGCACGGGTACAATTGCGAGCATGCGAACACTTTGACGGATAAACCCGATTTGGCAAACCACGATACTAACGGAAGGAACGGCGCATGCTCTGTTTGCGGCTGGTTACCGATAGTTGAGACTCCGGAAAAGGATGCGGAAAATAACGTGATCAACGGTCATGTCCATTCGTTCAAATGGGAAGCAAGCCCCGATTATCATTGGAAGCGTATAGTTTGCGACTGGATGAAACGCAACGGTTGCAAGTCGTGCGACAAAGGATATTACGCTAACACTCCGAAAGTTTACGATTTGACAGAGCATGTATTCAACGAAAAAGGCGCGTGTGAGTGCGGCTATCAATACAGTTCGTGGACTTACGCTACCGCCGATTGCATCGAGTGCGAAACGTGCGGCGGCTGCATAAAAACCGTTTGCGATCACGAAAACGAAGCCGAACATAAAAAGTGCGGGCATCAGAACGGCGCAGACGCAAAGACGGTAACGCTCGAAGCCGAAAACGGATTTTTGTGGAGAACAGATAATAGCAAACCGGAGATTTCCGATTATACCGGCGGAAAGCGCGACGGCATAGCGATAGATAACAAAGTAAACGTCAGTTGGACTATAACCGTAAACAAAGCGACTACCGTTACACTCAGACTGCGTTGCACGCGAAGAGAGGACGGCGCGTTTGAAAAAAGCGGTACGGTAACGGTCAACGGTGTCGAGCTTACGACAAAAACCACGATGGCTCAACCGACAGCTAAGATGGAAGATGCTAAGTGCAATCCCGCATGGCTTACGTTCGGGTGTATAGAGCTTAAAGCGGGTGAGAACGTTATAGAGATCACCCAAACCAACAACGGGTTCAATCTCGACAAGATAGAGCTTATAACCGCCGCAGACGTGACGATCGATCATACTCCGATCGATAACGCATGGCTTACCGTGCTCAAACAAAACGTTCCGATCCCTCGCGCGATAAAGCCGCAGGAATAACGGTCGTATATTTATAACTCGGATCAATATACAAAAAAGCAAAACAAGGACTCGAATTTTTCGGGTCCTTGTTTGTTGGAAAAAAACAAAATGCGGGTCAACGCTTTATGTATTTGACGTCGTTGTCGGATGCCGTTATGTACAGAAAAAGCGCGCCGAGAAAAAGCACGATATCGTCGGGCTTGTCGTAGTGAGGCATTTTAAGCGTCGGCGTCGATGCGCGCGAAACGCCGTATCCGTCGTTGAACATTTGTTCGGGCGGATAGGGCAGTCCGTTCAGCGTATTGCGAATATCGTCTGCTACTATCTTGGAACTCGTTTGTTCGATATCGGCGAGTATCCCGTACGCATTGTTCGCGCCGTTTATGCCGCGCGAGATCAGTATCACGGCGTTGCGCAAACGGCGGTAGCCGCGTGTTGAGTGGTCAAGCTCGAAACACGACAAAAACATGTCCGCAAGCAAGTTTATTTCTGCGTCGTTGAGCGCGGCGCAATTTCTGTCGGGGTCATACGTCATCGTCGTCGGTGTCGTCGTGCGTGTCGTCGCGATCGCGTAGTTTTACTTTGTTTACCACGTCGCGACGTATCTCGTCGGACATGGCGGCGTAATGCTTGCGCGTGGTGTTAACGTCTTTATGTCCCAAAACGTCCGCAACGACGAATATGTCGTGCGTTTCGCGGTACAGCGTCGTGCCGTACGTACTGCGAAGCTTGTGCGGCGTTATCTTTTTGAACGGCGCGGCGATCTTGGCGTATTTTTTGACCATCATTTCGACTGCGCGCGGGGTCATGCGTCCGCCCTTGCTCGAAATAAACAATGCGTCGCGGTCGGTCACGCGTTTGCCGAACGGTGTTTGTTCGAGTATTTGTTCGTCCAACCAATCGAGATAGCGTCGCAGGCTGTCGGCTACTTCGTCCGAAAAATACA
>CANDGE010000079.1 GCA_947384195.1 uncultured Clostridia bacterium | reverse complement strand
CGGAGGAAAAGGAAAAGGCGCTTGCCGATACCATTGCCCAGATCGAAAAGACGTACGGCAAAGGCTCGATCATGCGCATGACCGATTCCGTCGCGACGCAGGTCGACGCGATCCCTACGGGTTGTCTTTCGCTCGATCTCGCGCTCGGCATAGGCGGGCTTCCGCGCGGCAGGATAGTCGAGATATACGGTCCCGAATCGAGCGGTAAGACCACGCTTTCGTTGCACGTGATCGCCGAAACGCAAAAAGCCGGCGGTATGGTCGCGTTTATCGACGCCGAGCACGCGCTCGATCCCGTATACGCGCAAAGATTGGGCATAGATCTTTCGCGGTTATACATATGTCAGCCCGATAACGGCGAGCAGGCGCTCGACATAGCCGAGGCGCTCGTGCGTTCTGCGGCGATGGACGTCGTTGTCATCGACTCGGTCGCGGCGCTCACTCCGCAAGCGGAGATCAACGGCGAGATAGGCGAAAGCCATGTCGGTTTGCAAGCTCGATTGATGTCGCAAGCTCTGCGCAAGATAGCGGGCGTTTGCAACAAGACCAAGACCTGTATCATATTCATCAATCAGTTGCGCGAAAAGATAGGCGTTATGTACGGCAACCCCGAAGTCACGCCCGGCGGCAAGGCGCTCAAATTCTATTCGAGCGTGCGTTTGGACGTGAGAAAAGGCGAAGCGATTAAGGACGGCGGAAACGTGATCGGCAATCGCACAAAAGTCAAGGTCGTTAAAAACAAGCTCGCGCCCCCGTTTAAGACCGTAGAGTTCGATCTTATTTTCGGCAAAGGCATTTCCAACGAGGGCGTCGTTTTGGACATGGCTATCGACAACGGCATAATCGTAAAGAGCGGGTCGTGGTTCTCGTACAACGACGAGCGGCTCGGTCAGGGCAGAGAAACCGTCAAACAGATCATACTCGGTCGTCCCGAGCTCATGCAGGAGCTGGAAGTAAAGATAAAGGAGCTTGTCGCGCAAAAGGGCGGGATCGGCTTCGATACGGGCGACGACGATAAATCCGACGACGGCGAAGAATAACATTGCGATTCGCGGCGCGTCTGCGCGATCGCGCACTGCGAAAAAAACAAGGCTTGATCATGTTCGACTATATTTCGGGTAAGGTAGCCGCCGTCGGCGAGAGCCGCGTGGTGGTGGATTGCGGCGGCGTGGGCTTTGCGCTCACAGCGTCCGCTTTTGCGTGCGCGGAATGCAGTCGCAAGACCGAAGTAAAAATGCCGGTGTATCTTGCGGTGCGCGAGGACGCTTTGGAGCTTTTCGGGTTTGTCGACGAAAGCGAACGCGAATTGTTTTTGCGACTGATAAACGTATCGGGCGTCGGGCCTAAGCTCGCAGTAGCGGTCATAAGCGGTATGCCTAAGGAACGGCTTGCGGCGGCGATCGTCGCGGGCGATATAGCCGCGCTGTCGTCTATAAAGGGCGTGGGCAAAAAGACCGCGGAACGTATCGCGCTCGAATTAAAGAGCAAGCTTGCCGAATTTGTCGGCGGCGTTTCGGTTTCCGAAACCGCGGCCGCGCCCGTAGCAAACGAGCAGGCGGTGCTTGCGCTCGTAAGTCTCGGTTACGATAAAAAGGAAGCGGAATCCGTCGTTAAAAAGGTGACAAAGCCCGACATGACCACCGAGCAAATAATACGCGCGGCGCTTGCGGGGTAAGTATGGACGATAAGAGATTTATAGCGAACAGAGCGTTGACGGAGGACGACGGCGACGTATCGTTGCGTCCCACTACGTTTGACGAATATATCGGACAGGACAAAGTCAAAGCCAATCTCAAAGTGTACGTCGCGGCGAGCAAGGCGCGCGGCGAAGCGCTCGATCACGTTTTGCTGTACGGTCCGCCGGGACTCGGCAAAACGACGCTCGCGCATATAATAGCGTCCGAGCTGGGCGTAGAGATCAAAGTGACGAGCGGACCGGGGATAGAGCGCGCGGCAAACCTTGCGTCGCTTTTGACGAATATGCAGGAGCGCGACGTACTGTTTTTGGACGAGATACACCGCTTGAATCATTCCATAGAAGAAGTTTTGTATCCCGCGATGGAGGACTTTGCGCTCGATATTTCGACGGGCAAAGGCGCGGGCGCGACGTCCATACGGCTCAATCTCAATAAGTTTACGCTGATCGGTGCGACTACGCGCGCGGGTATGCTTACGGGACCTTTGCGCGATCGTTTCGGTGTTATATGCAGGCTCGAACCGTACTCTGCGGACGATCTCGTTCGCATAGTCAAGCGTTCGGCAAAGCTGCTGAAAATAGCGATAGACGACGACGCGGCGCGCGAGCTTGCGTCGCGGTCGCGCGGCACGCCGCGCATAGCCAACAGGCTGTTAAAGCGCGTGCGTGATTTTGCGGAAGTGTATAACGACGGCGTCATAAGCCTTGCTATCACGCAAAAAGCGTTGACCGATATGGAGATAGACCCGCTCGGGCTCGATTACAACGACATGAAATTGTTGAACGCGCTCGTAAAAAAATTCGACGGCGGACCGACGGGGCTGGATACGCTTGCGGCGGCTATAAACGAGGATGCGGGCACGATAGAGGACGTGATCGAGCCGTACTTGATACAGCTCGGCTTTATAGCGCGCACGTCGCGCGGACGGATCGCGCTCAAAGCCGCATATGCGCATTTGCATGTAACGCCTACAAAAAAGGCGACGGAACAGTTGTCGTTTTTGACCGACGGAAGCCAATATGAATAAAAGCGATTTTTATTACGATCTGCCGCAAGAGTTGATCGCACAAACGCCCATAGAGCCGCGCGACGCGTCGCGGCTTTTGGTATATAACAAAACGACCGACGAAGTATCGCATAAGCATTTTTACGATCTTCCTACGTTGTTGCGAAATGACGATCTGCTCGTTATCAACAACACAAAGGTCTTGCCCGCGCGCGTTACGGGCGTAAAGACCGATACCGGCGCGCAAATTTCGTTCCTGTTGCACAAGCGCGTCGACGCGCATACCTGGGAAACGTTGTGCCGTCCCGCAAAACGCGCCAAGCTCGGAGCGCGACTTGTTTTCGCGCCCGATCTTGTCGGCGAGATAATCGGCGTCGGCGACGAAGGCGCGCGCACGTTGCGATTCGAGTACGACGGAGTTTTCGAGCAAATACTCGACCGTATCGGCGAAGTGCCGTTGCCGCATTATATCCACAAACAACTTAAAACTATAGATCGATACCAAACGGTGTACGCCAAGGACGTCGGCTCGTCCGCCGCCCCGACAGCGGGACTGCATTTTACACCGCGGCTCATGGGCGAGCTGAAAACCATGGGCGTGGAGTTTGCCGAAGTGCTGTTGCACGTGGGGCTCGGCACGTTTTTGCCCGTCAAGACCGACGATGTGGAAAACCACAAAATGCACAGCGAATTTTATCAAGTGACGGAAGCCGCCGCGCAAAAGATAAACGCCGCGCGTTCCGCGGGACGGCGTGTGATAGCCGTCGGCACTACGAGCGTGCGCGTGCTCGAATCGAGCGCCGACAAAAACGGTACTGTCCGCGCAGGTAGCGGCGATACGAGCATATTCATATATCCGCCGTATAAATTCAAAGCGGTGGACGGACTGATAACCAATTTCCATTTGCCCGAAAGCACGCTCGTAATGCTTGTGAGCGCGTTTATCGGCAGAGAAAAAACGCTCGAATTATATAAAACGGCGGTGGAAGAGAAGTACAGATTTTTCTCGTTCGGCGATGCCACCTTGCTTCTGTGACCGCATATTCATAGGGGGATACTGGTTGCGTGTTTCTTGCGCTTGATCGCGCATGTTTCTGTTTGTCTAAAAACGATCGTTGTCGTGCCGTCAAGCAATATCGCGCGCGGAATGATGTCCGCTCGGTAAAAATACTATTGACAAAACCGCAATATACTTTATAATTAACGCAAAATATATTGCGGAGCGATGATGATCACGCGAATAGCGATAGTGGAGGACGACAATAGCGCGGCGGAATTGCTTTCGGGGTATCTCGATAAGTACTCTTCCGAAAACGGACGCAAGTTCGATGTGACCGTATTTTGCAATGCGGGAACTTTTTTGACTGCGCGCGGATCGTTCGATATCGTTTTCATGGATATAGAATTGCCCGATCTCAACGGTCTGGACGCGTCTAAAAAGTTTCGCGAAAAAGACGAGGCGGCGCTTATAATTTTTGTTACCAACATGGCTTCGTTGGCGATAAAGGGATACGAAGTGCGGGCTTTCGATTTTGTTGTAAAGCCCGTATCGTACAAGAATTTCGCCGTCAAATTCAACAGCGCGCTGTCCGCGCTCGAACGCAAGCGCGGCAAGGATATTTGGATATCCAACAAGGACGGAAAAGTAAAACTCAACACTTGCGAGATCGAGTACGTGGAGATCATGCAACACATACTGATCTACCACACCGTGCGCGGCGAATATCGGGCGACGGGCACGCTTTCGATGTTGCAAAACGAACTGCGCGACGAGCCTTTTGCGCTGTGTAACCGCTGTTATTTCGTCAATCTCGCGCACGTATCCGCCGTTAAAGGGCAAAACGCATCGGTCGGCGATGCCGAGCTTATTATCTCGCGGTCTAAACGCGTGCCGTTTTTGAGTGCGTTGAACAATTACATTGCCATGAGCGGGGATTGACATGCTCACTTACATAGCGTTTTACAAATTGCTTTTTACGGTGGAGCTTGTCGTTGCGGAATTTTTGTTTTCGTTCCGATTGAAAAAGCGGTCGTACTATCCGTTGCGTTTGGCGGCGAGCGCGGCGGCGCTGTTGGGCATAGCGGCTATACCGATCCCGATCGATATGTTTTGGCAAACGTCGTTGGTGTTTTTCATGCTATATGTCGCTGGTGGCGGAAAGAGGCGTATTTAATCTGAATGTTTTGTTCCCCGTGATATGATCATTCGAGATAGCCGTAAGGCAAAGCAAGATGAACGGCGTCATGAGTTCGTTCAACCGCATAGGCTGTACCTGGGCGGGCGCGCACAAAGGGCTTTTGACCGATGTATTGCGCGGCGAATGGGATTTTGTGGGGATCGTCGAAACGGACGCTTGTTCGGGCGATACGTTCCACATGCTCGATAAATACGCATTAGCCGAAGGTATAGTCGCGGGCAACGACATGTGGATGGCTAACGGATCTGTTTCGTTCTTCAACGACAGCAAAAACAACGCTACGGTAATGCTCGCTTTGCGCGAAGCGTGCCACAGGATACTGTACACGCAATTGCACAGCGCGGCAATGAACGGCGTTTCGATAAATACCAAAATAATCACCATAACCCCGTGGTGGGAAATACTTCTTATCACACTGACGTCGTTAGTCGGCGTAATGCTGTCGGCGAGCGCGGTCATGTGCGCGTTGTCATTCGTGTTTGCTACCGAACGCTATAAGGCATATGCCGCACGGCGTGCGGAAGCTAAACTCGCACGGGGGGGGGTACATTAAAACCTTGGCAAAAAACTCTTATCATCGTAGGCGCGTGCGTGATCGGATCGGCGGCGCTGCTTACGGGCATTTTGGTGCCGACGTTGGGCAAAGACGACGGAACTGCGCCTGTTAAAAAGCCGCATGTTTGCAAAAATATTTGCGTCGTTTGCGGAAAATGCACGGATCTGCACTGCGAAGACGAAAAATGCGCGGATAAATGCGGCGGCGAAAAACATTCGTACGCATTCGAGGCGGAGGACGCATTGTTCGGCGCGGGTATAAACGGCTGGGTTTGGACGGAGCAGTACGGATCGAGAACGGCTGTTGCGGGCTTGAACAAAAATAAAGACGCATCGTTGACGTTCATAGTCAAAGCCGAAGCCGCGACCGTCGCGTCGCTCGTAGTCGACGTATCCAAATTCAAGGATTCCCGCCTTGCGAGATTTACCGATTACATCGGCGTTACGGTAAACGACGGGGAAAACTTGACGAGTTCTACCATAATATCCAAAACGACGAGCGGCGATCAAACGACCGAAAACTCGTTCCAAAGATTCAATCTCGGTTGCATCGAGCTTAAAGCGGGCATAAACCTGATCAAGTTCACGGTGCTTGACAACAGCGAGAACAACGCTTATATATTCGACAAGATAGAATTGCTCGGCGATTCGGCGTTGACCGCAGGACATATTTGTACGAGCGTTTGCCCGTCTTGCGGCAAGTGCACGAACACCGAATGCACGGACGAAGCTTGCGCCGAAAAATGCGATTGCGCGATAGCCGATTTCGAGGCGGAGAACGCGATATTCGTTGACGGCAAGCCGAAGTGGGGATATCTCGAAATAGCGAGCAACGATCAAGGTCGTACGTTCGTCAAAAACTTCAACGGCAATCCCGGCACGGTGATCACGTTCAAGTTTACGGTCGAAGGCGAACCCGACGCCGTTTACGAATCCGATCTCTACGTCACGGTGACGCGGTTTGCGATCGATACGGTGTTCACCGATGTATTGGGCGTATCGATTAACGGCGGCGCGTACATAAAGAGCAATACCGTCATATCGGCGTTCGGCGGCGAAGCGTGGAGCGACGAGTCTTACGGCGAGTTCTTTATCGGCAAGGTCGCGCTCAAAGCGGGCGAAAACAGCATATCGTTCACCGTGTTGGGCGAAAACGAGTACAGCGGCTACAACTTAGATAAGATAACTTTGCGCAAAGCGCCGCCGCTCGCGCACGAATGCGGCGACAAATGCGATATATGCGGCGGATGCACGACCGACTGCGATAAGCCGGGCTGTGCCGAGAAGTGCGAATGCGATAACATTACCGAAACCGTGACCATCGAGGCGGAAGACGCTACTTATGCGGACGGCGAAAATCCCCCGTCCTGGGGCGGCGTTCACACCGAAACGGACGGCGACGTTACTTTTGTCGCTGGCTTTAACGGCAATGTGGGCGCGTGGATAGAATTCACGTACGAATCCGCAGGCGAGCGCGACGCGTTGCTGTTTGTCACCGTCAACAGGCGTAAAGTGACTACGGTGTTCTCCGATTGGATAACGACGCGTATAACGTATCCCGACGGAACTTTTGTCGAACCGATAAGCAACGCCGTGCTTGACGGCTATGCGTGGGTCGGCGAGAACGATAACGAATGGAATGCGGGTGCGTTCGCAAAGATATGTATCGGCAAGATCGGATTGAAAAACGGCACGAGCAAGATACGGTTCACCGTAAAAACTTTCGACAGCGTCAACGATCTCGGCGGATATAACTTCGATAAGATATCGCTCGATCTGATAGGCGACGCAAAGCCGCCCGTTTCGGTCGAGCATGATATAGTCGTTGCGGACAATATTCAAAACGGCACCGTCACGGCGAGCGCGGTCAAAGCGACTGCGGGTACGCAGATAACGGTGACGGTAACGCCCGATCAAGGCTATGTGCTTAAAAGCCTTAAATTCAACGGTCAAGACATTACGGAAAGCAAAAAGTTCGTAATGCCGAACGCAGACGTGACGATCACCGCCGAATTCGTCGATGAAAGCGCGCCGCCTGCCGTAAAATACGAGCTTACTTTCGAGCTCGACGGCGGCAACGGCGATATAATCGGCATGGAAGAACGCTATGAGGAGGGCGCGGAGATGATCCTGCCTTCCGGCGACGGTCTTGCCAAAGACGGGTTTGTTTTCGCGGGCTGGACTTATAACGGAACGGACTATGCGGCGGGCGATAAGTTCACAATGCCTGCGAGCGCGGTAGTTTTTACCGCGAAGTGGACGGCTGAAATACCCGACGCCGTTTTCGAGGCGGAGGACGCGGAATACAAAGACGGCGCAAATCCGTCCGAGTGGGGCGGCGTTCATGTAGAAGAGATCAAGACGGGCGAAACCGTTACGCGCAAGGTCGTTGCGGGGCTTAACGAGAATCTCGGCGCGGAAGTGAAGTTTACGGTATTCGTCAACGGAGAAACCGATAAGACGTATTCTGCCTCGCTCGCCGTTACGATTTCGAGAAACTGGTTCGGCAATCTGAAATTTACTGATTATATAGGCGTTAAGGTAAACGACGAAGAGTTTACGAGCGACGTCGTTGTCGACGGCTATTGGGGCGACGGCGTCAATGTATGGTCGGACGACGCATCGTATATGGAATTCGTGTTGGGCGATATAGAATTAAAGTCGGGCATAAACATAATTTCGTTTACGACTTTGTCTAACGAAAACGGTAAGGCTTGCAACTTCGACAAGATGACTTTGCGCAATTTGTCGGTGGCGGTCACCGACCCGCCCGCGCCGCAACGGGTCGTGCTTCAAGCCGAAGAAGCGGTTAGCGTCGACGGCGTAAAGCCCGGGCAGTGGTCGGGCGTTAAGGTCGAAGAGATCGAAACCGAAAGCGGCGATAAAACGGGCGAACACGTTGTCGGTGGACTCAACGACAATGTCGGAGCATACGTCGAATATACTTACGAGTCGACGGACGATCGCGAAGCCGTTCTCAAATTAAGGCTCAACAGGCGTTACATGCAAACTACGTTCTCCGATTGGGTGGACACCGTTGTCACTTACGCCGACGGAAGCTCGCAAACAGTCGACGGCGACGTCGAGATAGGCGCGTACAACAATCAATGGAAAGCGGAAGCGTATATCGAAATAGATCTCGGCAAAATACAGTTGAAAGCGGGAACGAACAAGATAAGATTTACGATAAAAGGCTATGACGGCGAAAAGGATATAGGCGGCTACAACTTCGACTATATTTCGCTCGAAATTCGATAATGCGGTTGTTGCGGAAATGAGAATAAGGCAAACGCCGTCCTCGCGAATGTTTGCGCAGGGCGGCTTTTGCGCACGCGCCTGTTATTTTCAAATACGCCTGCGGTACGCTTGAAAAAATTTTCGTTAGGTGGTATAATCGATATATGGATCGAAATTTTACTTTTAAGGAAATACACGTATGCAAGCAGACGGGCGCGCGCGTCGGCGAATTCACCACGCCGCACGGCGTTATCAAAACGCCCGTGTTTATGCCCGTCGGCACGCAAGCGACCGT
>CANDGE010000078.1 GCA_947384195.1 uncultured Clostridia bacterium | reverse complement strand
TCTCGCCGCTTCGACCACGATAAAACCGCTTTATGCGGTTTTTTTCGTGAGCGAATGCGGCATACAGACGAGAGCGCGGCGTTGATCGTATCGACAATTACTCACACAAAATTAAAACGGGCGATAACTCGATGTTACCGTCCGTTTGTTTGGAGCGGAAAACGGGAATCGAACCCGCAACCTTCAGCTTGGGAAGCTACTGCTCTACCGTTGAGCCATTTCCGCACATAAGTCTACATTGATTATATCATCGATCACAGGTTTTGTCAAATTTTTTCGCCATGCTTTAATTGTTTCTAACCGTAATTTAATGTAGAAATTACGCCCGCCCCATTGACATTACTCCACAACTGTGGTATAATGCCGTTATAACTTATCGGATAGTGTAGAATACGGTTACTTCTTTGATATTAAAGTTCGTAGTGTGCGGGTTCGAGTCCCGCTCGCTCGTCGCTTTCGGGCGGCGGCGGTGGAACAATCGGTAGTTCGACGTAATAATACCGTTTTCGCTGTTTCTTCCGATAGCGATAATTTCTCCCGTCGGGTCCGCTCGACGGGTATTGTATTGCTATCGAGTATTCGGTAGCGATTTTTTTAAGGAGGCGTATCATGAGCAAATTCAATCAAACCAAAACGATGAAGACGGTAAACCGTTGCGGGCATGCGGCGTACGACATGACCGACAAAGCCAAGCTCGTTACGCAAGCGTTGACTACGTTTTTTTGCGAGCCGAAATTTTACGGCGACAATTCCGTCGAGCTTATTGCCACCGCGCAAAAAGTAATCGCGACCGATCCCGAATTCGTCGCTAATCTCGCCCGCTACGCGCGCAAAGAAATGCACTTGCGCTCGGTCGCACATGCGCTCGCCGTACTCGTCGCTCACGAAAACGCAAGCAAACCGTACATAAAAGCCGTAATAGCCGACGTTGTCGAGCGTCCCGACGACATTACCGAAATACTCGCTTTGTATATTTCGGCGTTCGGAAAGCCGATACCCAACGGGCTTAAAAAAGCGCTCGGCGACGCGTTAGGCAAGTTCGACGCATATCGGATATCCAAATATTCGGGCGAAAAAAAGACCGTCAAGTTTATCGACGTTTTGCGTTTGACGCACGTCAAGCCCAAAACGCCCGAACAGCAAGACTTGTTTAACGCCATAATCAACGACACGCTCCCCGTTGCGGAGCGCTGGGAAACAGAGCTTTCGGCGCGCGGTAATACCAAAGAAGTTTGGGAAAAGCTCATCGCCGAACGCAAGATCGGGTACATGGCGGCTTTGCGCAATCTTCGCAACATGATAAAAGCCGCGCCCGACAATCTTGACGACATAATAAATATGATCGCCGACGAGAACGCCGTAAAAAACTCCAAGCAACTGCCCATGCGCTTTTATTCTGCGTACCGCGAACTGCTCAATCTCGGCGCATGCTCGTCCAAGGTATTAGACGCGCTCGAAACCGCTATCGATTATTCGGTGGCGAACATGCCGCGCATACCCGGAAAAACGGCGATCGCAATAGACGTCAGCGGCTCTATGAGCATGCCCATAAGTAAAAATTCCAAACTACGCTGTTCGGATATAGCCCGCCTTCTCGCCGCGCTCGCGAGCAAGCTGTGCGACGAATACATCATATATACCTTCGACACCGAGCTAAGGCAAGTGACCTTCCCCAAAAAGTCGAGCATATTGCAAAGCGCGCTTTCGATCGATTGCGACGGCGGCGGCACCGACCTTACTCTGCCTATCGACGAAATGCTCGCAAACAATATCCGCGTCGACAGGCTCATAATGTTTTCGGACAATGAAATAAACAGCGACGGCGAACCGACGGCGTTCGGAACCTGTCAAATACTCGCCGACAAATACCGAAAAACGATAAATCCCGATTTTTGGGTGCATGCCGTCGACCTTTTGGGTTACGGCACGCAACAGTTTATAGGCGACAAGACCAACGTCATCGCGGGTTGGAGCGAACGCATTATGGAATTTATCATACTCGCCGAACTCGGCATACAATCGCAAGTTACGGCGATCGAAAATTACAAATGATGAACGTCCGCATTCCGACGGGAAGATTTGCGCCCACGCCGAGCGGATATATGCACGCAGGCAATATTTTGTGCGCGCTTATGGCTTACCTGTCCGTTAAAAGCAAAGGCGGCAAGTTTCTCGTACGAATAGAAGATCTCGACGTGCCGCGCTGTCCGAGATCGCGCTCGCGGGAAATTTTGAACGTGCTTGACGCGTTGGGGCTTAAAAGCGACGCGCCGCCCGTTTTTCAAAGCGCACGCACCGCCGCTTATGCCGCCGCCGAACGCGCTTTATCGAAATGCGCCAAGCTTTATCCTTGCTTTTGCACGCGCGCCGAACTTCACGCCGCGCATGCGCCGCGGTCAAGCGACGGCGAATCGGTATATTCGGGCGCATGTAAATATCTCGACGCGCAACAAACAGCCGAATTGTCCGCGGCGCGCAAGCCGTGCACGCGCATAGAAGTACCCGACCGAACGATCGCTTTTGTCGACGGACTTTGCGGCGAATACAGTCAAAACCTTGCCGACGATTGCGGCGATTTTATAATAAAACGAAGCGACGGCATTTACGCCTATCAGCTGGCGGTAGTAGTAGACGACGGCGAAAGCGGCGTGACCGAAGTAGTGCGCGGCGCCGATCTTTTGTCGTCCGCCCCGCGCCAAATATATTTGCAAAGGTTGCTCGGCTTACCCGCTCCGCAATATTACCATATCCCGCTCGTATGCGATGCGTTCGGGCGCAAGCTCGGCAAAAGCCAAGGCGACAGCGCCGAACGGCTTTTAAACGAATTCGATGCGAATACCGTGCTCGGCGGGCTTGCTTGTGCGGCGGGGATAATCCCGACGTTCCGCCCCGCGTCGCTCGACGAACTGACCGAAAAATTTTCGTGGGCAAACGTCAGACGCGACGCGATAGCCTTACCCGAAAAATTCACCGATATTCCATAATAACGTTCGACCTACTGCTTTGCGGCGTCCGCGATACGCTTTTCCGCCGTATCGAAGTAATCGGGACTGACTTCCACTCCGATGAACTTGCGGCTGTTTTTCAAACACGCCACGCCCGTGGTGCCGCTGCCCATAAACGGATCGAGCACTACCGCATTCTCATCGGTGTGTATTTTAATTATGTGCTCCATAAGCTTTAAGCTTTTTTGCGTGGGATGATCGGTGCGCTCGCTTCCCGCTACGACGCCCGTTTCATAGGTCGACCTTAAATACGGAACGTCGGCGGGTTTATTGAACACCCATTTGGCGTTTTTCGGCACGCCCCAAATAGCGAACTCCATATCCTGAACATATCGCCTGTCGACGTTGCGCGGCATAGGATTGGACTTTTTCCAAACGAGCACGTCTTTTACGTCCAGCCCGCAATTTTTAAGCTTTTCGGCGATAAAGCTTATATACAGATACGAGCAAAAAATTATCATACTTCCGTTGGGCTTTAACAACTTTGCGTAATCGTCTATCCAGCCGCAAACGTCGAAGCCGCTGTCCCATTCGCCGAAGTCCACGCCCTTGCGCGGACTGTCGAGCGTGGAAAAATTATTCTTCTTGGATATATTGTACGGCGGATCGGTTATTATCGCATCCACTTTCAAGCCTTCGGCTTGAAATTGCTTGACCACCGAATATGCGTCGGTCAATAAAAGCTCGAAATCATCGTTCTCGATCACGCGCTCGCCGTAACACGAACGTATCTGCTCGGCGATCGCCTTTGCAAGCAACGGCGGCACTGCGTTGCCTATCTGCTTGCACACATTGCACTTTTTGCCGTAAAACACGAACGAATCGGGAAAGCTCTGTATGCGCGCCGCCTCGCGCGGCGTTATGGCACGGTTCAGTACGGGATGCGAATTCCTGCCGTTGGACGGCGTGTCGAACCGCGTGTCTATCGTCGGACTGAACGAATCCCACACGAGCCGCGACCACGTAGTCGCAAACTTCTGCTTGCCGTGCAGTTCGACGGGCAACGATCTTTTATCGCCCTCGGGCGGGATCATCGCCAGCTTATCGAGCGCTACCTGCGAATGCGCCGTCGCTTGATGATTGTACAAAACGCCGTCGGCGGATCTGAGCGCCGCCTGATATTCGCTTTGCGGCGCATTGACGTACGCGCTCTCGAACTCGCCCTCGCCCGACGCGAGATACGCAAGATCGGATATTGCATCGCGCACCGTGACGCGTCGATCGCTCCGCTCGGGCAAAGCGACGCTCTTGCTCTTAGACCCTATTATTATCGTGCGCTCGCGGTGCTGCGGCACGCCGTGATCGAGCGCGTTGAGAACGCCGTAATTTACTATATAACCGAGCCCGTGAAACTCGTCCAATATCTGTTTTATAAAATATCCGCCGCAAGCATTGACCAAATTCTTTACGTTCTCGATCACAAACAGCTCGGGCGAAAGCGCCTTTACGATCTTGACGTATTCCAAAAACAAAAAGTTGCGCGGATCGTCAAGCCCCAAATTTTTGCCTTTGAGCGAAAATCCCTGACAAGGCGGTCCGCCTATCACCATATTGACGCCCAAGCTTTTCGCCCTTTCAACGATCTCGTCACGCTTTTTCCCGTCGGTGAGATCGCCGCATATAACGCAGTCGGGCTCGATATTCTTCTCGAACGTCTTTAAAACGTTCATATCGAAATCCACCCCCATCACCGTCTTAAATCCGTCGACCGCGTCCATGCCGCAGCTGAATCCGCCCGCACCGCAAAACAGATCGAGTATCTTGAATGTCATAGTTTAACGCACCTTTGAGGGATAAATTTTCATTCCCTCACATAATATCACAAATTATCGAAAATAGCAATCGTATAGTATGGCATTTCAACATATCCGACGCAAAATATACACGACTTCGACACGACATACGCGCGCCGAAAAAAACGCAAACAAATATCCGCACGACGAATGCCGTGCGGATATTTTATTTTGCGATACTCGGCGTAAATACTACGCCTTATACTTTTGCATAAAGTCGTCGACAGACATCAAGCCCTTGTCGACCGCGAAGAACTTGTCGTTGAACTCGTCGACCATGGACACGGCGAGCCTTATCATGTACAGCAAAAGTTCCTCATCCACAAGGCTGTCGCGGAAGCTCGACGTTATCTTGAATATTATCTTGCCCGTTTCAAAATCGTAATCGAAGTTGCCGTCGACCATCATATAATTGGCGCGGCAAGTGACGAGCGCGCCCTCCACTCGCTTATCCTGCGAGAACGCAAACGGCATTTGCGACATTACGCGAACGAGCTGTCTGCCGACGTCGCAGAACATCACGAATTCCATGGGCAGGTCTTCGCCGACGCCGCTGAACCTAACGGTGTAATCGCCGTCGGCATCCTTGCCTTCCTTTTCGTACTTGAAATTCAATTTATCGAGCGCGGAGCACAGCGTTTCGTACACTTCGATCGCGCGCTTTTCATTTTTTACGTCTTCCATTTTCGTTCTCCTTATTTGATATATTCGGTGATCTTATCGATCGACATTTTTTGCGAAGTGACCATAAAGAACTTGTCGTTATAATCGTCGATCGTACTGCACGAAACGTCGACCATATAATCGAACACTTCCCCGCTGATCAGACTGCCTTTGAACGACGCCGTCATGCGGAACACGATGTGCCCGTCGTCGCTGTCGTAATCGAAGCAGCCGTCGACCATGCCGTGATTGGCGCACGACACCGCGACCGCCATGGGTATGCGCATATCCGCCGCCACCTCGAACGGCATACTTGAATGAAGCACCACGAGCTGTCTTTCGACGTCGATGCGAACGGTCAGTTTCATCGGCAGATCGTCGCCCGTAACGACGACGTTTATGCACAGATTTGCGTCGTCCTTATCGTAGTGCCAGTTGCGCTTGTCGAGCATGTCGCAAAGCAACATATACTCGGTTTTTGCCAGTTTGAGTTGATTGGCATCCGTCATGATATTTCCTCCGAAATTTATTCGATCCGCATCCGCCGTCGAACGGCGGCGTTTCGGTCTTTACTATGTTAAGGCATCGCGCTCGCGCCCGATACCCGTATGTACGCCGCAACGGCGACGGATATTCGTTCCCCGTGCTTGTTCGCGGCATTTTTCCATACTCGTGTATTTTATCACATGATTTTCATATTGTCAACATTTTGCGACAAACTATCCGAAACTCCGACTCAGTAGCCCGTCTTTAAGTCGACAGTGTTGCGCGGCGGCTTGCCCGCGATATAATCGAGCACGTTATCGGTAGTGTCGTCGACGTATCTTGCGTGACCGTCGAACACCTGCATTGCTTTATGCGACGACAGCACGACGTTGTCCAAAGCGTCGAACGGCTCGTCGAACGGTTTAAGCGGGATATTGCCGTCGCGCTGTTTTTCGCGCCAAGTATCTATCGCCGCGCCGCCGAGCGCGCCGCTTTTAAGCGCGGCGTACAGCGCCGACTCGTCTATGCAGTTGTTTCTGCCGACGTTGACTATATACTTGCCGCCGAGCAATCCGAGTATGCGCGCGTCGAACATTTTATCGGTATCGCGCGTGCTCGGTAACGACAGGATCAGCATATCGCATTTTTCGCACAGCGCTTCGAGCGTAGGCAACGCAGTAATGCCGTCGTACCGCTTACCGCGATCTATGGTGTACGCTTTTATGCCCGCCGCGGAAAGTATGTCGTGCACCGCTCTGCCTATGCCGCCGTACCCTACCAGTCCGACGCGCATACCGAACACGCTTTTCCAATACGGATCGGCGAGCGACCAGTCGCCCTTGCGCATTTTTCTGTCATACTCTGCGGTGCGGCTCGCCAGCGTGACCGCAAGCGAAAATGCATACTCGGCGATATACCGAGAATTGACGTGCGAATTGCACAACGTCACGCCCTTGCGCGCGAGCGCGTCGAGCGGAAAATCGTCGACGCCCGTCTTGTACGCGAACACCGCTTTGAGCGAGTCGGCGGCGTCGAGCGCTTCGGCATCGAGCATTTTGCCAATAAAAATATCCGCGCCTGCGAGCGAATATCCGTTCAGTCCCGTCACGGCGACGTCGGCGACTGCGGAAAGCCGTTTAGCCATTTTTTCAAATGCTTCGTCGGGCTTTGCTATACTCAAACAAATTTTATGTCTTTTTACCGTCGTCATTGCTTTGCTCCGAGCTTGGGAATGAATTTTCGCACTTCGTCCGCGCCGAGCGTAAAAGTATCGCCCTTTACGGAATGCTTTAAAACGAACGCCGCAAGCGCAAAATCGACTGCGTTTTCGATATCCGCGCCGCATGACAGCATGTGCAACAGCGCGCCGTCGAAAGCGTCGCCGCCGCCTACGCGCTCGGTCACCGCAAACTTTATTTCGGGCGACGCATACTTTTTTACGGCGCCGCCGTCGTTTTCGTACAAAGTAACGTTTACCGAATGCGCACCGCCGTCGACAGGCTTGCGGTTGCGCACCGCAAGATACCGCGCGGGATATTCGGCGAAAAACCCCGTCGCGTCGGTATCGAGAAATACCGACAGATCGAGATCGCTCGCAAGTACGACGTCCGCGTAACGCACCGCTTTTACAAACTGCTCGCGAGCGCGATCGGTGCTCCACAGCTTGGCGCGGTAGTTGAAATCGAAACTTACCTTAACGCCGCGCGCCTTAGCGCCGTCGAGCAATGCGAACGCAAGTCTGCGACTGCTCTCCGACAAAGCGAACGATATTCCGCTTATATGAAAAAGCTCCGCGCCGTCGAAAACTTTGTCAAGATCGAACGCGCGTTCGTCCAGCCGAGCGAACTCCGAATCGCGCCTGTAATAAATAACGCTTGCGCCGCGACTGCCGCTACCGCTCTCGGTAAAGTATACGCCGAGCTTATCACCGTTTATCACGGCGTTGTCCGTTCCTATCCCGAACGAACGCAAATGATCGAGCGCCGCCCGACCGAGACCGTTATCGGGCAACGCAGTCAAATAATCGGTCTTATGCCCGAAGCCGGACATGCACGCAAGCACGTTCGCTTCCGTGCCGCCGTAGCACGCATCGAACGTCGAGCTCCCGGCTATCGCGCCGCTCGGCGAAGAAAGCCGCAACATTATCTCGCCGAACGCCACCGTCTTTTTATCCGTTTTTTTGTCAGTCACCGTAAACTCTCCTTTTGCCGCGCCGCAACGAGCGCCGCCTGCTCTTTGCGAATACGCTGCGAGCACGCGTCCGAAAAGAACAGACACGCGAGCAACGCCTCGCCGCAATCGCGTTTTATGCTCATGCCGAACTTACGCCGCCACCTGTATCCGCGTCCGTCCGCGCGCTGTTTACGCTTGCTCACGCGCGGCGCGTAACGCCGCTTAACGCGTATCATATTTTTCGCTTTGACGGTCAATGCGTAACCGTAATCTATATTTATGTCCTTATGACTGATAAGATAATAGTCGCTGCCCAGCTTGTCCGCCGTCAACTTCGGCAAAGCTTCGTCTTTACCGCGCTCGGCGGTTTCCGTCTTGTCCTTGCGCTTTCGGGAATAAGGCAACGCGCTCGCGCGTTTGCATTTGTTCTGCAAATATTCCGCAAGCTCGGTCGCGTCCATATCGACGAGCACATAAAAATACATATTCGGCTTGCCGCCCTCCAACAGGTCGCGAGCTATGCCCATGAAATTGCTCGACATATCGAACCCGAACAGATCGTTTTCGGTCAAGCCGAAATTATTCTTTATCGTGCGGAGCACTATCTTTTTAAATACTTCGTTGGCGGTTTCGGGCGAACCGTCCAACGTTTCGCCGTACCCGAGCCCTATATCCTTGCGTTTCATTGCGAGCGAAATGGGCTGCGCAAACTTGTTTTTCCATATCGCCTTTTTTCGCCCGCGCTTTTCCACGAGCAAGTACCCGTCGCGCGTTATAATAAGCCCGTTTATGCCTATCTGATTGCCGAGCTCGGACTTGACGAGCGGCGTGACCTGCTTGTCGGACTCGAATACGTCGCGCACGGATATCAGCCCGTCGGGACGGAAGTCCATGCAACGGTTTGTCATTAGCATATCGAAGTACTTAGTGCGCTCGGTCTTTAAAACGAGCGTATCGCCGTCGCGTTCGATATCCTTTAACCGCACG
>CANDGE010000077.1 GCA_947384195.1 uncultured Clostridia bacterium | reverse complement strand
CAACCGACCCGCAGCGACCCCACCCCCCCCGCGCGCCCGCCACCCCGCCCGGCCCGCCGCCGCCCCCGGTCCCCGCGCCCCCCGCCGCGGGGGGGGGGGCGTTTTGATATCGTCTTTATGGATATCGAATTGCCCGACGGCAACGGTATGGACGTCGTTCGGCGTTTGCGCGAAAACGGCAACGATGCGGCGGTCGTTTTCGTCACCAATCTCGCTCGGTACGCGGTAGGCGGATACGAGGTCGATGCGGTCGACTTTATAGTTAAGCCCGTTACGTATACCACGTTCAAACCTAAGTTCAAGCGCATACTCCGAAAGGTGAAGCGCGGCGGCGGTACGCGTATAGAGATCAAGGACAAGCAGGGCGTGCGCTATATCGATTCGGCAGACGTTGAGTATATAGAAGTTATGAACCATACGCTCGTTTACCATTTGGCGGGCGGACAAACGGTCAAATGCACCGGCATACTCAAAAACGTGACCGATCTTTTGCGCGACGAACATTTTGCGTTATGCAATCGCTGTTTTGCGGTCAATCTCAAATACGTGCGCGGTTTCGACAACGCGTCGGTCAAAGTCGGGGACAGCGAGCTTGCCATATCGCAACCCAAGCGCAAGGAGTTTTTGCGCGCGGTGACGTTGTATTTCAACAGGTGACCGCGCATGTTCGTCAATAATCTTTCGGTATACAAAATAGTATTCATAATAGAATTGCTCGTCGCCGAGCTGTTGTTTACGTTCAGACTGGAACGGCGCAAGCATTACTTATGGCGCGAGATCGCGTGCTGGGCGGTTTCGATAGCCGTCGCGATCGTGTTCCCGATATTCGATTACGGCGCGATGTATTCGTCGTTTTTGTTTTTGGCGTTATTCGCGGTCACGGTCGGCGGACAGCTGTTTTGTTATAAGGAAAAAGCGTTCAATATCGTGTATTGCGCGGTGGCGGCGTACACCGTGCGGCATTTGGCTTTTCAGTTATTCAGCCTGTACATGACGGTCATCGACAGGAGCAATGCGGGCGTGAGCGGCGTGTACGGCGATTCGACGGTCGCGCCTACATTCGACGGGGCGTTTTTCTTTTCGCTGTTCTCTTTTATCGCGATATATTTTATAGTGTACGTGTTGTTTTTTACGTTGTTCGGCAAAAAGCTCGGAGCGGAGCGCAAGCTCGAACTCAAAAACCCGTACATGTTCATAGCCGTGCTTTTGGCGTTGTTTTTGGATATAGGCGTAAATGCCGCAGTGGTTTACAACGAATCGGAATCCAATTTTCTCAACGCGACGGTGTTTTTCGTAAACACGCTTATACTGTATGTGTACAACGTTCTGTGTTGCGTGTTCACGCTGTACATGCAGTTGGGCATGATCGCGCAGGATAGACTCAAAACCGATCTTAGGATCATGAAGCATTTGTGGGAACAGGACAAAGAGCAGTACAGGATAAGCAAAGAGAATATCGAGCTCATCAATCTGAAATGTCACGACCTGAAACATCAGATCCGCCAAATTTTGGAAGGCGGCGTTGACGCGAAAGCGGTCAAGGAAGTGGAAAACGTGATTTCGATATACGGCTCGATAATAAATACAGGCAACGAAACGATAGACGTTATATTCACCGAAAAAAGCCTCGTATGCCAAAAGAACAACATCGTGCTCAACTGTATGGCGGACGGAAAAATAATGTCGTTTATGGATACGGCGGACGTTTACATATTATTCGGCAATCTTATGGACAACGCGATAGAAGCGGTGCAAAAGCTCGCCGACGTGGAAAGGCGGGTGATATTTATCAATATCCACGCCGAAAACTCCATGCTCATAGCAAACATAAGCAATTTTTACGACGGGGAAATAACGCTCGGTGCGGACGGCTTGCCCGTTACCACAAAGCGCGAAAGGGATTTTCACGGCATGGGCGCGAAAAGCGCCGATCTCATAGTGCGCAAGTACGGCGGCAATCTGGAATTCACCGCCGACGACGGGATGTTCGCCGCGAATATGATAATACCAATGTCGCAAAACGGTTAGGATCGCTTTTCTGCGCGCTAAGCGCGGTTTTTCGCACGCCTAAAACTTTGGTTTTTCGAGAATACGAACCTGCGGTTTGAGTTTACGCATTACGGGTTGATATAATTTATATATGGTTTATAATGCGGTTACACACGATACGTGCAAACGGTGCGTTTGTCGTATGTGGATTTATTCGGGAGGAGAATATGAAAACACTTAGCTCGGCAAAGAAATTCTGCATGCTTGCGCTTGTCGTACTGCTTGCATTTTGCACGTTTGCCGTTTGCGCTTGCGGCGAGAACAACGAACCGCTCGATACGGCGGGACAATTGGAAAGCATTGCCGTGACCAAACAGCCCAACAAAACGGAATACGAAGTAGGCGATAAATTCAGTCGGTCGGGCATGCGCGTTACCGCATACTTCGTCGGCGGGACGAGCAAGACGATACTCGGCTACAAGATCGACAAGGACGGTCCGCTCACGCTCGACGATACGGTGATAACCGTCACGTATCAGGACAAATCGACGACCGTGACCATCTCCGTCAAGGAAAAGGTGATACCTACTCAGCTTCAAATCACGACCGCCGATTTTTATACGTATAAAGTGGAAGCGGAAGATTGCGAACTCGGTTCGGAAACGGCGGGCGTCGCCAAGGAAGAATACTTTGAGTATCACAACGACGGTAAAAACAATCCCAATACGAGCGGCGGCGTGTCGCTCGGCAAACTCAACCACTCGAAGAATACAATAACGTTAAAGATCAAAAGCGACGTCGAGACCGACATGGATCTTATAGCGTCGCTCGCATACAATCCGACGATGGATTTCGATGCCGAAAACGAAACTTATTGGAACGGCGAAACGGTAAAGACGGGTTGGACGGTCGCAGTGCGTCCGGGCGCGGAATACGCATGGTTCGATTGGCAGGAGTATACGCTTAAAGGTCTTAAACTCAAAATCGGTATAAATGAGCTGGTATTCAAGATAATCGGCTTGTCATGCAACTACGACTATTTTAAGGTGATAGTCAGTCCGATAGACTCCGAACCCGTATCGATAGCGGTCACCACACCGCCGAACAAAACCGAATACTTGGAAGGCGAGCGGTTCGATCCGACGGGCATGGTAGTCACCGCCACGTTCGAGAACGGTCAAACCGCGCCTATCAACGATTACACGTATTATTCCGAGCCGTTGGCGATGGGCAACAGCGAAGTGGACATATTCTTCGGCGAGCTTTCCGCCGGTCAGCAAATAACGGTAAAAGAGCGCGACATGACTCTGACGTCGATAGAGATCGATCTCGCGCCGTACACCAAGTATCATGTCGGCGACATCTTCCATACCGAAGGCATGGCGGTGATAGCGGAATACGTCGACGGCTTCCGCGAGTACGTGATCGGTTGGACGGTCGACAAAACGGATCCGCTCACCGAAAGCGATAACACCGTCACCGTAACGTACGAAGGCAAAACGGCTACGCTCGATATAACGGTAGAACCCGTGCAGGCGCACGTGAATATCGAAAACGGCAGTCCCCGTACCTACCGCGCGGAAGCGGAAAACGCGGTCATAGTTTACAACGCCGAAAGCGATACGCACGGTGTCGAGAACGACGAACGCGCGAGCGGCGGCAAGTGCATAGGCAACATGCGCGGCACGAAGGCGGCGGTCAAGTATTACATCGACAGTGATGTCGATACCGTTGCGGATATAGTGTTCGGCATGGCGCAACCGTGGCTCGGCTTTAATCAGCAGGCGGCGCTGTATATAAACGGCGAGCGCGACGATTCGCTCACTTTGCCGTGGATGATCACAAGCGATCCTGCGGGACAGTGGTTCGACTTTAAGCGGTTCACGGCGCATGGCGTTGCTTTGCACCGCGGCAGGAACGTAATAGAAATTCTTATGCTCGGCGGCGACCGAGGCGACGGCGGCATACAGTTCGACTATATAGACGTGGTCGTTAACCCGTTGCGATCGATATCCGCTACTCACATGCCGAATAAGACCGAGTACGTATTGGGCGAAAGCTTCGACGCAACAGGCATGGAGATAACCGCGGAATACGCCGACGGCACGACCGAAACGGTGACCGATTACACGGTGTCGCCGAGCGGCGCGCTCGCGCTTACCAATACGTTTGTCACGGTGAGCTACGGCGACGTGAGCGTCGACGTGGAGATAACGGTGACTGTCGCGGCAGAGCTCACGCATATAGAAGTCACCGCACAACCGACGAAAACTTCTTATCGCAACGGCGAGTACTTCGACGGGACGGGCATGGTCGTTACGGCGTTTTACGACGACGGCAGTTCGTCGGAGATAATCGACTACACCGTCGACGAGTTTGTGTCGGGCAATACCGTGACGGTAAGCTACAACGGCAAAACCGCGAACGTCGCTGTGACCGCGAATTCGCCCGAAAAAACGCATATATCGGTAGATAAAAATCATGCCGAGTACGTACTCGAATTCGAGGATGCGGATTATTCGGGCGCAGGCTACACGCTCGCTGACGCTACTGGCAGTAATCCCAACGCGTCGGGCGGCAAGTGGTTGGACGGCTTCGACGGCAAGCCCGAAGCCAAGTTCGCCGTAGTGATAAACAGCGAAGTGGAAGGCACGGCGGCGGTGTTCCTGTCGATAGCAAGTGGCAAGACCGCGGCGTTGGACGAGATGTGGGACTTCGCTTGGAACGGGCGCGACTTTGAATCGGGCGTGCAATTGCCGTCGTTAGGCTGGCATCCAAACGGCGCGAACAGCTACGTAACGTCTGCGGCTCTCGGTGCGCTCAAACTGCATAAAGGCTATAACTACTTCGAGATAAGTACTAAATGGGGTTCCAACGTCAACATGGACTGCGTCGAATTCGCGGTGACGAGCGACGAGACAGTGCTGTTGAGTTCCGTCGCCGTCACGACGCCGCCGAGCAAGACGGAATACATTCAGGGCGAAAGCTTCGATCCCCAAGGCATGGTCGTGACCGCGACGTACGAAGACGGCTCGACTAAGGTAATAACCGATTATGCTTACGCGCCGCGCGGCGAGCTTACTACCGAGCACGATTCGATAACGGTAAGCTACGACGGCTTTACGGCGACTACGCCCGTGACCGTCACCGCGCCCGCCGCGCTTTCCGAAATAGTCGTCGTCACGCAGCCGACAAAAACGGCGTACCGCGCGGGCGAGCCGTTCGACCCGACGGGCATGACCGTAAAAGCGGTGTTCGACGACGGCAGCGAAATAACGATATCCGCATACACGTACAAGGAGTACGTCGAAGCGGGCGACACGTTCGTCGCGCTGAGCTACGAGGGCAAGACGGTCAATGTACCCGTAACGGTCACCGAGCCCGATTCGCGGCATATCACCGTCACGGCGGAAGGCATGGCGGAAAACAACGGCGTGTACGTTTTGGAATTCGAGGACGCGGATTACGTGTTGAGCGGAAAGACCGAGCTTGTGTTCGGCGACCGCGCGGAGTCGTCCGGCGGGAAATTTCTCGACGGCATGGACGGGCGTGCGGGAACGACCTTCGAGATACGCATTTACAGCGAGGTGGAAAGCACGGCGTGGATACTGCTCTCGATAGCGGCGCCCAACGGATCGCTGGACAGTCAGTGGACGTTCGAGTGGAACGGCAAGGTCGTACTCACGGGCATACCCGCCACGACGCACGGTTGGTTCCCAGGCACCAATACCGAAGTGAGCTCGACCGCGCTCGGCGCGCTGCCGCTGCACAGGGGCTGGAACTATATCAAGATAACGCTCAAAAACGGGTCCAACGTCAATATGGACTACATCAAGATAGCCGTTGCGCCCGCGGCGGAAAATACGCCCGAAGCAGGCGGCGATGCGCAGGCGCTGCCCGAAGCCGTGCTTACGGAAAACAAAGGAGATAACGCATAATGACAGGCGAAAAGAAAATGAAAAGATCGATTGCGATAATCAATTATGTGGCTATATTTTTGCTCATAGTGCTGTTTGTCGTTGCCGACTGTGTAGCGGGGCATTATGCCGACCACATTACGATATTTCTTTGCGGACAGGGCATAGACTATTCGTCGGACGAATATCAGCAGAGCAAGGCGCAGGCGGAAGATCTTGCGATAGAGATAGCCGAAGAAGGCGCGGTGCTTTTGAAAAACAACAACGAAGCGTTGCCGCTGAGCAATCCGTGTCTTAACGTGTTCGGTTGGGGCGGTTGCGACAACGGGTACATATACATGGGCTTCGGCTCGGGCACGGCGTCCACATACGGACAGCGCAGTCTTTACGACGGCTTGCGCGAAGCGGGGTTTGAGCTTAACGAAACGCTCGTAAACGCATACAACGGCAAAAAGTTCCGCCGCGACAGCGGTTGGGAAGCCGCAAGCTGGAAGCTTTACGAGCCGCTCGACGTGCTGTCCGACGCGAACATAAAAGAAGCCGTGGAATTTTCCGATACCGCGCTCGTTGTCATTTCGCGGTTCGGCATGGAGGGGTACGATCTTCCCAAATACCAAAACAATTCGCAGGGCGTGAATATGAACAACGGCAGGACGTACTTACAGCTCACGCCCGACGAAGAGAGCATGATAAAGACGGTCACCGATAATTTCGACAACGTGATAGTTCTAATCAACAGCGCGAACGCAATGGAACTCGGTTTTTTGGACGACGATAAGATCGATGCGGCGATCGACGTGTTTTTTCCCGGTAACGTCGGCTCGCTCGGAATAGGCAAGCTTTTGACGGGCGAGATCACGCCGAGCGGACATTTGTCGGATACGTTCGCTTACGACCATACCACTTCGGCGGCTTATGCAAACATCGCCAACGGCATTACGGATTACACGGCGGTCGGCGGGCATTACATCGACTATACCGAAAACATCTATACGGGCTATTATTGGTACGAAACGGCGGATGCCGACGGGTTTTGGGACACCGATTTCGCAAAAAATAAGTGGGGCATAAAAAACGGCTATGCCGACGTGGTACAGTATCCGTTCGGCTACGGGCTGTCTTATGCGGACGATTTTATCTGGACGGTGGACGAAGTGTCCGTTCCCAACGGCAGTGCGCTCGATGCCGATTCGGAGATAGAGCTTACGCTTTCTGTGACGAACAACAGTCAATATTGGTCGGGTAAGGATGTAGTACAGCTGTATTTTTCGGCGCCTTATGTAAAGGGCGGGATAGAAAAGCCGTCTATCAAGCTCGGCGCGTTTGAAAAGACGGTAGAGCTCGCGCCCGGAAAGACACAGAGCGGCATAAAACTTTCGGTGCGTCTGCGCGATATGGCGAGCTATGATTGCTACGACAAAAACGACAACGGCTTTATCGGTTACGAAGCGGAATCGGGCGAGTACGTGCTTTCATTGCGCACCGACGCTCACACATTAAAGGACGGTGTGCCCGTATTTACGTTCAAGCTCGAAAACGGCGTGCGCTATGAAAAGAGCGACGTTAACGAAACGGTCGTTACAAACAAATTCACTACGTTCGAGAATAAAAAGAGCGGCGCCGAAAGCACGTATTACGAAAAAAGCCTTTCGGCGGACAATAAAGCGTGGTCGATAGACGGCGGCGACAGCGAGCAAAACATAGCGTACATGACGCGCGAGAACTTTGTCGCGTCGTTCCCGACGGAGCGAGTGCAACGCACTGTTTCCAAAGAGTTCATGGATACGAGCTATCTGCCCAACACGCCCAAAAAGGACGAAAACGACGTCGCGCCCGAATGGAATTCCAAAAATACGAACTACAAACTTAACGACATGTACATACTCGACGCGTCGGGCAAGATTATCGGGCTCGTCGATTACAACGACAAAAAATGGGACGATCTGGTAAGTCAGCTCGACGTGGAAACCGTCGCGGAATTTTTGGCGGACGGCGGACTCGCTACCAACGCTATACCGTCCATAGGCAAACCCGCTTGCGTTGACAGCGACGGTCCCGCTGGCTTTAATACCACCATATTCGGCTCCGATCAGTTCGGCGGATATGCGGCGGGATATCCGTGCGAGGTCATGATAGCTTCCACATGGAACTGGCGCATGGCGTATCGCATGGGACAGTCCGTCGGCGCGGAAGCCGAAGCGGCGGGCATAGACGGTTGGTACGGTCCGGCGTGCAATCTGCACCGCGCTCCTTACGGCGGACGCAACTTCGAGTATTACAGCGAGGATCCGTATCTTTCGGGCGTGATGTGCAAGTACGCCGTTATCGGCGCAAAGGAGGAAGGCTTGTACGCATATGTCAAGCACTTCGTTGCCAACGAGTCGGAAGCCAATCGTTCGGGCGGATATACCTGGCTCACCGAGCAGGCGCTTCGCGAAAACTATTTAAAGCCGTTCGAGATCGCCGTCAAGCAAGGCAAAACGCTTGCGATAATGTCGTCGTATAACCGTATCGGCGCGACGCGCACTTCGGGCAGTTACAATCTCTTGACCGAAGTGTTGCGCAACGAGTGGGGATTTCAAGGCAGCGTAATAAGCGATTACAACAACGGCGTCCCCGTTTTATGCCCCGACGAAGCTATACGCGCGGGCAACGATCTTATGATGGAAGCGAGCGGAAGTAAGTCCATGTTTACCGACAGGACGTCCGCTACCGCGCAAATTCGGTTGCATAACGGCGCGAGAAACGTGCTGTACACCTATTGCGCCGCTCAGTACAATATGGCGACGTCGACGGGACTCGATCTCGACGCGATGCTCGGCTCGCGCAAAACGTTGGACGTGTTCCGTTGGTGGATACCGCTTTTGGTGTCGGTAAACGTGCTCGTTTTGCTCGGTGCGGCGTTCTGGTCCGTAATGATATTCTGCTCGATGACGGGCAAGCGACTGTTCAAGCGTAAGCGCGTCGCGAACGAGCCGACAGTCGAAAGCGACGACGAAAAAACCGAGTAAGCGTAAACGGATCGAAATATACTTAAATCGAAACATGTCCGAAAATATCCACGGTACGACCGTCCGTGCGGAAACATGTTCCGTGCGGGCGGTCGTTTGTCGTGATGTGCATAAACGGGCATTATAGCGCCACAAATATCTACAAATTATAATAATTTTGTCGATATGGCTTGACATTTCGGGGGGGGGGGGGTAAGGTTTGCGTAGCCGGGGGTTGGGTATGATGTGAGGGGGGGGGTGTG
>CANDGE010000076.1 GCA_947384195.1 uncultured Clostridia bacterium | reverse complement strand
GCTACAAATCTCGTAACGGGCATAGCCGACGCATATCTCGACAGCGTGCCGCTCGTAGCGATAACGGGCAACGTGCCCGTCGGACTGCTCGGACGCGACAGCTTTCAGGAAGTGGACATCGCGGGCGTGACAATGCCCATAACCAAGCATAATCTTATAGTCAAAAACGCCGCCGACCTGCCCGACGCGATACGCCGCGCGTTTCACATCGCGCGCTCGGACAGAACGGGTCCCGTGCTCGTCGACGTGCCCAAGGACGTACAGCAAGCGCTAACCGAGTATGAGCCTCAACCGATACAAGCTCCGCACCGCATAGCGTTACAAGCGGACATATCGGACGCCGTCGAACTGATAGACGCGGCAAAGCGTCCCGTCATTTACGCGGGCGGCGGGTGCGTTTCGGCGGGCGCGAGCGATACGCTGTTGCGCTTTGCGAAGCACCTTAAAGCGCCGATAGCGATGTCGGTCATGGGACTTTCCGCCGTAGCCAAGACCGACGAATACTATGCGGGAATGATAGGCATGCACGGTCACGCGTCGGTTGCAAGGCTCATAAACGAAAGCGATCTCGTGATAGCCGTAGGCGCGCGGTTTTCCGACCGCGTTGCGGGCGACCGCACCGGCTTTTGCCGCCACGCGAAAATAATACACATAGATATCGACGCGACGGAGATCGACAAAAACGTAAAGACCGACGCGCATATCCGCGGCGACGTCAACGACGCGCTCGAAGCGCTCATGACCGCCGTTGCCCGCAAAACGGACAGGCACATGCTCGACCGCAACGCAACGCTCAAAGCCGAACATCCCCTGCCCGACTGCCGCGGCAAGCTTTCCCCGCGCGAGATCGTAAGATACGTATCCGACAGCGCGGGCGACGCGGTCGTGGCGACCGACGTCGGGCAACATCAAATGTGGGTCGCGCAGGAATACGCGTTTTGCGCGCCGCGCAGGTTTTTGACGAGCGGCGGACTGGGCGCGATGGGCTTCGGCATGGGCGCGGCGATAGGCGGCGCGATAGGCACGGGCAAGCGTGCGATACTGTTTACGGGCGACGGATCTTTCCACATGAATTTAAACGAACTCGCAACGTCGGTCAGGCTGGGCGTGCCGCTCACGGTGTTCGTATTCGACAACCGCACGCTCGGCATGGTGCGGCAGTGGCAAACGCTGTTCTACGGCAAACGTTATTCGAGCACCGATCTCGACGACGTAAAGACAGACTTCGTCAAACTCGCACAGGCTTTCGGCGCAAACGGCTTGCGCTTGACGGAACGCTCGCAGTTGCGCGAAACGATAGACAAAGCGCTCGCCTGCGACGGCACGACGGTGGTCGACTGCGTTATCGATAAGGACGAGTTCGTCCTGCCCATGATCCCGCCGGGCAAGGGTATGCTCGATATCATCACCGAAATAACAGACAAAAAAACGGAGTAACGCCATGCAAACAAAAACCGAAAGATCGCACATAATATCGGCGCTCGTTTCCAACGAGAGCGGCGTGCTCACTCGAATATCGGGACTTTTCGCGCGTCGATGCTTCAACATAGATTCGCTCGCCGTATGCGCGACGGAAGATCCCGCATACTCGCGCATGACGATAGTCGTTCGCGGCGACGAGCGCACGCTCGGTCAAATAGTGTTACAGCTCGACAAGCTCCCCGACTGCAAACGCACGCGCGAGCTTGCTCCGTCGCGCGCGGTGCTCCGCGAGCTGTTGCTCGTCAAAATACGCGCGGCGGCGGCGACGCGCACCGAGATAGAAACGCTGTGCCGCATTTACAAAGCGAAAATAATAGACGTATCCACGGACTCCGTCGTTATCGAGCTCACGGGCAAACCGTCCAAGCTCGACGGGTTCATCGCCGTGCTCGGCGACTACGGCATAATCGAGCTGTCGCGCACGGGCCTGACCGCGCTCGAACGCGGCGGCGCAAAGCTCAACGACACGGACGCGCAGTAACATAACGCGCGCCTACATATCGCGCGCATATTTTCTAATCTTATTTTAATGTCGGTCATATCGCTTTTTAATATTGTCGGTATATAATTCGGGTATACGATTCCTGCGGAGGTAACAATGAGCAGTAAAGAAAGAAAAATCGACCATATTTTGTCGGTGTTGGTAATATGCCTGTACGCCGTCATCATCGCCATCAAATGGATAATGGTGTATCAAAGCGTGCCCGACGGCGCGCTCAGAGCGGTAGACATAATCCGAACGATAGTGCTGTGCCTGATGTTTATAGTCGTCATGTACAACGCATGTTGCTGGACGGACAGCCTTATACTAAAAATAGTTTTCATAGTCGTCACGGCGTTCCTTATCGCGAGCGCGATCTCGGTACAGATCCCCGCCGTACAGCAATTCTTCTACGAAAATAATATACCGTTCATACTGTAATCAAGAAAAACGCGGAAAAATCCCGCAAAAGAGCGTTAAACATAGCGTTTAGCGCTCTTTTTTTGACGTTACACATTGACAAAACGTTATTTTCATGGTAAAATAATAGCGTACGAAATCACGTAAAATACGGTTCAAAAAGGTAGTGTAATATGTCACAAGAACTATGTTCGAGCATGGAAAAAGCGCCGCACCGCGCATTACTCAAAGCGTTGGGTCTGACCGACGAGGAGCTTGAAAAGCCGCTCGTCGCGATAGTTTCCGCCAAATCGGAGATAGTGCCCGGTCACGCGCATCTCGATCGCATAACGGACGCGGTAAAGGCGGGCGTTTATGCGGGCGGCTGCACGCCAGTCGTGATACCGTCGATAGGCGTTTGCGACGGGCTTGCCATGGGACATGCGGGCATGCGCTACTCCCTGCCTTCGCGCGAGCTTATTGCCGACAGCGTGGAGACCATGCTGCTTGCGCACGCATTCGACGGCGCGGTATTCGTGCCCAACTGCGACAAGGTAGTGCCCGGTATGCTCATGGGCGCGGCGCGCGTCAATATCCCGTCCATATTCGTTTCCGGCGGACCTATGGAAAGCGGGATATTCCGCGGCAAAAAGGTCGGGCTTTCGTCTATGTACGAGGGCATAGGCAAGGTCAATAACGGCACTATGAGCCGCGCCGAGCTCGACGAGCTCGAAAACGTAGCCTGCCCCGGTTGCGGGAGCTGTTGCGGCATGTATACGGCAAACTCGCTCAACTGTCTGTGCGAAGCATTGGGCATTGCATTGCCCGGCAACGGCACCGCGCTCGCCGTTTCGGGCGAACGCATACGGCTCGCCAAGCGCGCGGGCACGGCGATATGCGAGCTCGTTCGCGACGCAGTAACGCCGCGCATGATAATGACGAAACGCGCGTTCGTCAATGCGCTCACGCTCGACATGGCGCTCGGCGCGTCCACAAACACGGTGCTCCACCTGTTTGCGATAGCCGACGAATGCAATATAAAGCTCGATCTCGATCTCGTACAGCAGATCTCGGATAAGACGCCGACGCTGTGCTCGCTTTCGCCCGCGTCGGACAAAGACATGGAAGATCTCCATCTTGCGGGCGGCGTGTGCGCGGTACTGCACGAGCTCGCCAAACGCAATCTCATCGACGGCTCGGTCCACACCGTTCACGGCTGCGCGCTCGCCGACGATTACGAGCATGCGCACGTCAAAAACACCGACGTGATACGCAAGATAGACGATCCTATCTCGCCCGTCGGCGGTATAGCGGTGCTCCGCGGCAATCTCGCAGAGGACGGCGCGGTCGTTAAACGCTCGGCTGTTTCCGCATCGATGCTCACTTTCAGCGGCAAAGCAAAATGCTTCAACTGCGAAGAGGACGCCGTGTCCGCGATATACGGCGGACGCATCAAGGAAGGCGACGTCATCATCATACGCTACGAAGGTCCGTCCGGCGGACCGGGCATGCGCGAAATGCTCACCCCCACCGCCGCGCTCGTCGGCATGGGCATGGACGAAAAAGTCGCGCTCGTGACCGACGGACGGTTTTCGGGTGCAACGCGCGGCGCGGCTATCGGGCACGTATCGCCCGAAGCGGCGGAAGGCGGCAAGCTCGCGCTCGTCAACGACGGCGATATCGTAAAGATAGATATCCCCAACGGCAGGCTCACTCTGGACGTGCCCGCAAAAATGCTCGACGCGCGACGCAAAAAACTGCGCCCCAAAGACTCCAACGCATCGGGCTGGCTTTTGAGATACCAAAATCTCGTCACGTCCGCCACGACGGGCGCAGTGCTTAAAAAGAAATTTTGATCGGATCGCTCTGTATAAGATAAGGATTTAAGGAAGATCATGAACTGCCGAATAACACTATTACCGGGCGACGGGATAGGTCCGGAAGTGACCGAAGGCGCGGTCGCCGTACTCGATGCGGTGGAACGCAAGTTCGGGCACAGTTTCGGACTGACAGCCATGCCGTTCGGCGGCAACGCGCTCGACCTTACGGGCGTTCCCCTGCCCGAGGACACGCTAAACGCCTGCAAGCAGTCGGACGCAGTGCTCGTCGGCGCGGTGGGCGGTCCCAAATGGGACGACATAAAACCGCACAACCGCCCCGAACGCGCGCTCATATCGTTGCGCTCGGCGCTCGGGCTTTATGCGGGGCTGTGTCCCGCCGTGCTTTACCCCAATCTCGTTTCGGCGAGCGCATTGCGTGCGGACGTCGCCAAGCTCGGCGCGGATATACTGCTCGTACGCGAACTGTCGGGCGGGATATACAACGGCGAGCACGGCTACCGCGACGGCGCGCTCGGTCAAGAGGCGTACGACGTGGAAGCGTATGCGATAAGCACGGTCGAGCGCATAGCCAATATGGCGTTCGAGTTAGCGCGCACTCGCAAAAAGCGCGTGACGAGCGTCGACAAAGCCAACGTGCTCACCGCAAGCAAGCTGTGGCGCGCCACCGTCGACCGCGTGGCAAAGGGTTATCCCGACGTAGAGCTCGTACATAAACACGTAAGCAATTGCGCGCTCGAACTGTTGACCCGCCCCGATAAATTCGACGTGGTTCTCACTTCGGGACTGTTCGGCGATATGCTCATGTCCGAGCTTGCCGCGGTAGTCGGATCGATAGGTATGCTCCCGTCGTGCGTAGTCGGAAAAGGCGCGATAGGCATTTACGGCGCGGTTCACGGCTCTGCGCCCGATATCGCGGGCACGGACACGGCAAACCCGATAGGCGCGATACTTTCTGCGGCAATGCTGCTCGCAACGTCGCTCGGCTTGCGCGCGGAAGCCGCCGCCGTCGACAAAGCGGTAAAAACCACGCTTTCCAAGGGACTGCGAACAAAAGACATCGCACACGGCAAAAAACACGTATCTTGCTCGCGCATGGCGGAAGAGATCGCCATGAACGTGCTCAATTCCTGACCACGCGCAAAAAAGCCTTTCGGTCGCGCTTACCTACGGGAAAGCGGCTTTGCCGCCATAATCCGATATTATCGATCGCGTTCCCCTATCGCAAATCATTTTGCATACCGATCGTCGATCCTGCGTTACCCGCGTTTTCCAACTGAAAATTACCCCCAAAGGAGATACAAAAATGTTTGAAAAAATCCAAAAAGAGCTTGCAGAATACTTCGAGCTCGACCCCGCGACCATCACGCGCGACACGACGTTCGCCGACGATCTCAAAGCCGATTCGCTCGCGCTCATGGAGCTCATGTTCAATCTCGAATCGGAAACGGGCAAAACGCTCGACGACGATGTTATCGAAAAGGTAAAGACGGTCGGCGATCTCTGCGACATGCTCGAAAAATGATCGCACACCGAAAAAGCTCGACGGACAAAACGCCGAGCTTTTTTATTGCCCGACTATACCGAACAATAAGAACGAACGTCGCTCTTTTTTGAACGACGTTTATTTTTGCATTTTCTTATTTCAGCCCGATACGATCGAGTCGAGCGGGATCTGCACCAAGTCGAAGCTTCCGTCGTCATGGATGGTTATCAGCTCCGCGCCGCGTTGAGCCGTATCCCCTTCTATGCCGGGCATTGCGAGATAGTCTATGCTAAGTGAGCCTAATACCCCTGTATTCGAGCGACATATTGTTGTAGTGATCGTGCCCGCAAAACACCGCTTTGGTGCTGTTAAGCTCGACCATCGTGTCGAACAGCTTGCTCGGATAATCGGAACAACACACCTTGTTTATCATTTTTTCGTCGTTGCGCCCGAAAAAGTATTTCACTTCGTCGCTGCCCGCAACGTACAGCTCGTACGCCGTGCGGCATTCTTGCAGCGGGATATGAAAATACGCCATGGAATCGACGGTACGCGCTTCTCTTGCGTTCAGCCGCTCGACGTTTTGCTTATACCACTCGACCTGATCGTCGTGGATATAATCGTAATCGTTTATGCCGTTGCCCGTGTACGCATTGGAATCTATCAAAAACAGCGCGAACCGTCCGCACGGCGCAATTCTATCAACTGATTGTTTCTGCCCGTTACAGGCGGTTGAACATACGGATACAGCAAAGTGCCGGACGTCTTGAACGACAGTGTTTTGAATATCTCGTTCATATCTTCTTGCGACGCGGACGCCATGCTTTCGGTATCGTGATTGCCGTACGTAAACGCCCACGGGATGCCTATGTTGCGCATAAACGCCGCAAACTGACCTATCGGCGCGGAATTATTGAAGGACAGCGACATAATGCCGAGCGGAAAACACAGATCGCCCGTAACTATCACAAGATCGGGCTTGGTATATTCGATCTCCGCATACACGGCAGTCAATGCCTTTAAGTCCTTTCCGTATGAGAACAAGCTCCCGCCGAGATGAATATCGGTCAAATGCAAAATTTTAAAATCATCTGTCGCCGACTTTATCGTATACACGCCGCTATCGTCGTCATAGCTTATATCGTGCGCGGTATGCTCTACCGCCGCGACCGAATTGATATAAGTCTGAGTGTACCACGTGTCGCGTTGCATCGCAAAAAAGCCGACGCCGACCAAGCCGCAGTCGTGACGACGGCGACGCGCCGCCTGTTGACCGCAATGTTTTTTACGGTCACGCGCTTGCGCCAAACAAAAACGTACACGGCGTAAAACACCGCAAATATCGCACCCGCGACCATAAACACGTTGAACGGATATCCGAGCCGATTGCGCAGAGTGCCCACGAGCGTCGCCACGATCACCCAATACCCCGCAAAAACAAGTAACGCCGATAAAATGCTTATAAAACCTGCGCTTATCCGCCGTTTTTATCCTGCGCTGTATCATGTCGAAGCACAGCCTGTTTTTTATCAATATAAAGATCGGAAACTCCAACCAAAGCATATTCGACAGCAACAGCTCGGACGCTTCGGCGGGCTTGGAATGCCCGAACAGCATTATCACCATAACGTATACCAAAAACGCGCCGACCGCAATGCACGCGACTATCGCCCCGTTGAGTCTGCGTTTCACGTACATATCGGCGAGATCGCGCAAGTACTCGAACGAGCGTCGATCGTACTTTTCGGATACGCACGCACGTTCGCGCCGCACGAAACTCCTTAACAAAAAGAACGCGCCGACGCCCAATCCCGCCGCTATCAACAGCACGAACACCGACTGTATGGGCGCGTTTATAAGCGCATAAACAAATCAAAACAGCTCGACGGAAGCCCCCACGCCGAGCAATGCTATGCCGTATATCTTACTGCGCTGTTTGCGTATATCATTTTTTGTCGCGCCGAAACGCTTTACGTCGTCGGTAGCGCGCAGGATTTCGCTCTCGTCGGCGTCGTAGCCCGCAAGCGCCGCCATATCGCAAAGCTTTCCGTAGCCTTGCACAAGCGCTTCAAACGCTTGCTCGTCGGTCTTGCCTTCTCTTAATTCGTCAACTTCTCGATCAATGCGTTTTCTATCGCGCTTCTCGCTTTGACCGCATTCTCCGAATACGGCAGATCGTCGAAATACATATCGACCGAGTTTTTTATCCTGTTAAGCATATCTTCTCCGTAACGTCTGTTCATTTAACGCAAAAGCGTATGCGCTACTTGTAAAACAAAAACAAGTACACCCCGTTGGGATATCTGAAATACGGCGCATTGCCGCTCGAATACCCGAAGTCCCCGCCGCCTATTTCGGCATATGCCGCCGCTATATCCGTCGCGTACATATCGACCGAATTGACCTGCACCTTGTCGGGATATTCGAGCTTGACTTCGAGCTTGCCGATATCGTTCTTGACTTTCTTTACAGCCTTGAACAGCTCGACGAGCTCGCCCGCAGACCGCACGACCGCCGAATATTCCGTGCCGCCGACGGTAAATGTCTTGTCGGCGTAATAATCGTGATCGACGTCCGCCGAATACGGCTGTTCCGCAAATACGTGCGTCTGCGGCTTGAATTCGGATATGGTTTTATCCGATAACAAAAAATACCCGTGCGACAACTGTTTTTCGTATTTGCCGCCGCCCACGGTATAGTGCGCCGCATCCGCCGTAACATCGACGTTATACCACACGCCGTTGACCTTGACCTTGTTCCAAGCGTGCGGCACCGACGACAGCGAGCCCGTAACGCGCAAAACGTCTATACCTTCGAGCGCGCACAAAAACTCGAACGCGCGGCTGAGCCCGTCGCATACCGCCTTTCCGCCGACGAGCGCGCCGTCGATATAGAATGCGGGATCGTCGCCAAGCTCGGTCGCGCCGTCGGTATATTTGTCGTACAGCTCGAAATCGTAGTCGACGTTGCAAACGAGATAATCGTGGAGCGCGTGCACCTTGTTATATTCGCCGTCGTCGGACGTATGCCAAGCATTCGGCACGTACCTGTCGAGCACGGCGCGCGCCGCCTTATAAACGGGCTCTGCGGGATTATTTTCGCCGAACGTCGGCTGTTTCTTATCGTACACCACGACCGAATACAGTTCGTCTACGCACGCGCGCAACCCGCCCGTACCTTTAAGCGCATACTTTTCCCGCTCGTCGACGGGACGCAACGGCGTTTCGTCGGGCGCGCTTATAAGATGCGGCGGGATATTCGGCGAGCCGTTCCGCCCCGAGCAAGCGGTACACGTCAAACAAACCGCCGCCGCGAGCGCGACCGCTATGAGCTTTGTTCTAAATCGCATAACGGTAGTCGTCTACGGTCACGACGTAAACATCGCCGCCGCGGGCGAGCGTCAGCTTTAACGCATTTCCCGCGCCGCCGCGGTTATAGCGCAAAAGCTTGCCCAATGTTTCGCAAATATCGGACGTGACTTCGTCGTCGAGATCGGAAGAGCGTCGTGTAGGGAAAGAGTGTCTACGACAGTGTA
>CANDGE010000075.1 GCA_947384195.1 uncultured Clostridia bacterium | reverse complement strand
CCCGCAAAAAAGCGCGCTTATGCGTTTTGCGAAAAGCTGAAATCATTGGGTATATCGGCATCGGTCAGGCGGTCTATGGGTTCGGATGTCGCGGGCGCGTGCGGACAGCTGAAAAATCGCACGGTGGAAAAATCCGATTAGCGCCGCAAAAACTTGATTTGCCGCTTTTAACGGGTGTGCGAGACGCTTGTTTGATATATCGAGTAGAAATTTGTATAAAAAATGCCGTAAAACATATCAAAAACAGTTGCCATTAATTTCAAGTTATGATATAATTTTTAAGCAATTATGTGATTTGACTTCGCAATGGCGTTGATTTACGAGTGCGAAGTTTTTTACACGACTTAGGAGGTATCATGAGCAACATCATTGCCGAGATCGAAAAAGAGTATATGAAGACCGACGTCCCGCAGTTCGACGTGGGCGATACAGTTCGCGTTTCCGTTAAGGTCAAGGAAGGCAACCGCGAGCGTATTCAGGCTTTTGAGGGTATAGTGATCGCAAAAAAGAACGGATCCGTTCGTGAGTCCTTTACCGTTCGCCGCGTTTCTTTCGGCGTCGGGATCGAGCGTACTTTCCCGTTGCACTCGCCGCGTATCACAGCGATTGACGTAGTCAAGCACGGTCGTGTGCGTCGCGCCAAGCTTTACTATTTGCGCAATCTTTCCGGTAAAGCCGCCAAGATCAAAGAGAAGTAAATTTATATTTGTACCGAAACATCGTCGACGGAGTTTTCCGTCGATTTTTTTTGCCGTAAATCGGAATGGATGTTTGCACCGTATTATATTTGATTTATAGGCAATAATCGTAACGATGGACGCATTTTTGATACTGTTGGCAATACTGGCGTCGGTCGTACTGTTGTTTCGTTACGCCGTTCCGCTTGCCAAGCCGAAGCTGTCGCAGTCCGAGCGTTTATCCGACGCCGCGCTCAAAAACAGGCTTGTCATGCTTGCAAAGCGGTGCGCCAAGACGAAACGCGGATTCGGGCTGTATTACAGGCATATCGATCTCGATAAAATACTCAAACGCATAGAAAAAAAGATCGACGGCGGAAACGCTCCCGACGATTGGGAGCAAGCGCTGTACGAAGATCGCGGATCGTTGGCGCATGCGTACGACGGTTCTCTTGCGGCGATGAGGCTCGGACACACTCTCGGGCATGTAGACGGATATCCTCGATTGTATTTGCTGTGTGCGGAAATAGCGGAAAGTCGTCAAGGCGACCTTACCGGCGGCACGCTCGATCTATCGCTCGATACGTTTCAAGCTTATGCGCCGCTTACGGACGGCGAGCTCGCGCTTTTTCCGAAAATGCTCGCATTTTGTCTATGTGCGCTCGTATGCGATACCGCGCACCGTGCATTCAAGCGCGAAAGATCGTACGATAAAGGAGCAACGGACGGCAAGCTCGGCAAAGTCGATTTAGACGGATTGACCGATGTCGATTACGTAGACGGACTGTTCGATGCGTCCGATGAAAAGGATAAGGATTCGATCGCGCGACTGTTTGAAAACAACGGGGTCGATCGCGAACAGTGCGAGTACGTCCGTGCGGTGTTTTTGGCGCAGGCATACGGTATTGTCAAAGCGGTAAAACGTTCTTTGCGCGCCGTGCGCGAATATGAGCAAAAACACGATGCGAAGAATACTGCGGCAAAAAATAAAGCTCCGTCAAGACGGCTCGTATTGTTTTTAAACATTGCGCCGATAGCGCTTACCGTCACGTTCGCGGTACTGACGTGCATATTCGTGCCGTATGAATATGCGGCGGTATGCGTTTCGGCGGCTATACTGTTTTACGGTTGTTTTCGCTTGCCGTTGCTGTTGCTTGCGCCCGCAGAACGTCCGTTCGATGTTTTTTCGCGTATTTGGCGTGTGTCGAGAAGGAATTCCGCCGCAAACAAAAAAACGGAAAAAACCGCATCGACGGCAATCGCCGATGTTAATTCGGAGATCGCATATATCGGTTGCGAACCTATTTATTCGAGCCGCAACGTTTTCGGCGGAAGAGTGCGCGCGGTATGCGATAACCGCGGAGAAATTCGATTGAACAGATCGGGTTCGAGAGGTATGTCCGATCGCATGAAGATAGCTTTCGAGCACGGCGGAAAGACTATCGAATTATCGGCGTGCGACGGCGCATACGACGGGCATAAATATACGTATCGCGCATTTTCGTCGCTTGCAGAATTTGCGGTCGATATAGTTACGCCCATCGATTGCGATTGTTGCTGTTGCATGATATCTGTGATCAACCGTTCGCCCGAAAATATCTCCGTAAAGATAATCGGCGCGTTGACGATCGCTTGCGACGGTATCGTTCCGACGCCGCAAACGACAAGCAAGCGCATTGCCGTAAGCGACGGCACAAACGCCGCGGCTTTGACGCTCGGCGACGATGCGGCGTACTGTATGACCGTCGACAGGCAAGCGGATGCGGCTTTTTACCGCTTATCGGCAATACGGCAAACGGAGATAAGCGGCTTTTGTCGGTGCGATCTCATGCTTTCCGCGGCTTACGGGTCGAGTCCGACGGAAACCGATCGAATGTTGGATCGGCTTTATTGCGACGGATATTTCGATTATGCGACCGACTGTTTAAAAGCTTTTTCCCGCACGGAAAACATCGGGCGCGACGAACCTCCCGACGGATTTTGTATGCTTTCGGAAAGGTCTGCACAAGCAAAATACGCGGCGCCGTCCGATCGGTGCGAGCCCGACGGATACTTGCTCGACGGCGGTTTTGCGCTTTCGCGGGAGAGTGCGATCTATGATGACGGGCACGTTTGCAACACGCTTTGCAACGGAAAAATCGGGGTGCGGCTGTATCAGGATTCCGTCGGCGCTATATTTAACGTACACCCGTACCGCTCGTTGACCGACGAAAATCCGACGTACAAAGATACCGATAAAGCGTGCTTCATGATAGGCGAAAACGATGTGATGTGGTCGCCGATCGGCGGGCAATACGGGCACGGGCATACTCGCGTCGAACACCGTTTGGGGCACACGACGTATTTCTGTGCGTATAACGGGTGTGTGTGCGAAACGGAATGCAGACTGTCGAATGATTCGGGCGTCGTTTTTTTCGATTTGACGATTGAAAACAGAGTGCCGTTTGCTCGCAGTTTGGACGTGATGTTTTCGGTGTTAACGGCGGAAAAATATTCCGTGAAGCGGTACGGCAACGGATTGTCGGCGAAACGCGCGGACGATCGCGCGTCTTTCGCGATGTTATGCTCTCAACATGTCGACGACATGACCGAGTATAAGGAAGGATATTTTTCGCACGGGCGTATAGTCAATGTGCGCGGCTTCGGAAATAACGGCAGTACTCCCGCGCCGACTTTGTCCGCACGGGTCAAGCTCGAACCGTACGACGGCGCGCGTATCGTGTTTTGCATTGCGACAGACGACGAACCGAGTATACAAGCGGCGAGTATCGCCAATGCCGATGCGGCGAGCCGTGCGGAACGCGAAATGCGTCGTCGCGCCGAGCGCGTCAAGCTGTTGTCCGACGATAACGCTTTGAACGTGATGCACATGCGCGCGCAGTACATCGCTTATGTGGGAGCGTTGATGTCCGAAGCGTTTACCGTGCCGCAAGCTTGCGCCGTACTGGGCTGCGTCAAGTTTGTCGATCGCAAATTCGTAAGACGAAAGCTTTTAGAGCTTTTGAGCAAGCAAGCCGCAAACGGAACGTTCGACGCGCGCACCGACGGAGTATGGGTAGCGTATGCGGTAGCCGACTATGCGGAGTTTTCATGCGACTACGGTATATTCGACGAGCTTGTAGCTTATGCTCCCGATGTTTTGCGCGGCAAACGCGAATCGCAAACCGCCACGGTAAAAGATCATGTTTTGCGCGCTGTCGATATGTCTGCGTTGTCGTGTAATGCCGACGATGCGTTTCGCGTCGTATATTTCAAAATGCTCGCCGATGTATTGCGCTACTACAAAGCGCTGTGTTCGTCGGATAACGTTCGAGCGAAAAAATATCAAACCGCTCTTAACAGAGCGATAAGCGAACATGCTCTGAGCGCCCGACGTTTTATCGATAACGAAGCGTATAATTATACCGATGACGTTTTACTGAGATCCGCCGCACTATATTCGTGCGGGAAATACGATAAAGCGTATACGGCGTTGAAAACCATGACCGAACGCATGGTCGCGCATCCCGATATTTACGGCGACGAAAACGAAGCTGTTAAAGCGGCGGTTTACTACACGCTCGTTACGGAAAAACTTTTGGGTTTGAAAATACGCGGCAACCGCGTCAAGATCGATCCGCACATAAGCTCGAACACGCCGCACTTGGAATTTTCGTTACGTTCGGATACCGAAGGCTCGGTGCATGTAACGGTCGACGGCACGGCGGACGGCGGCGATTGGCGCATACGCGCGGACAAGATCAGCTATGCGCTCAACAGCATTATTCTCGGCGAAAAGGATAACGGCAAGATCACGTTATATCGCGAAGCGCTTACCGACGATTGAATTTATTTTGTGCGACGTTATTCGACGGTTAAATCGTACAGCGCAAATCAAAAGCTTGCATTTTCCGCGATTAGGTGATATAATGAGCGTATGGATCTTTTCGATTTGGCTGACAACGGCGCTAAGGCGGCGCCTTTGGCGGAAAGAATGCGCCCGCATTCGCTCGACGAGTTTATAGGACAACGGCATTTATTGCGTTCGGGGTCTTTGCTTATGCGTGCGATAAGCGCGGACAAGCTTGGCAGTTGTATTTTTTTCGGTCCGCCGGGAACGGGAAAAACCACGCTTGCGGGAATAATAGCCAATTCGACTAAAAGCGATTTCGTTAAGCTGAACGCGGTTTCGAGCGGCGTTGCGGAAGCGAAAAGAGTGATAGACGAAGCGCGCGAACGGTTAAGGCTGTACAACCGCAAAACGTATTTGCTATTGGACGAATGTCACCGTTGGAACAAAGCGCAGTCCGATTGCGTGCTGTCGGCTATAGAAACGGGCAACATTATATTTATCGGCTCTACCACCGAAAATCCGTTTGTGTCGATGACGCGCGCCATCGTGTCGCGCTGTCGCGTGTTCGAGCTTAAACCGCTTTCGGACGACGATATAGTCGACGGATTAAAGCGTGCGGTCGTCGCACCGGACGGGCTCGGAGATTTTTCGTTATCGATCGACGACGACGCATATCGGCATATTGCTTGGTCGGCAAACGGCGATCTGCGCAATGCGTTAAATGCGTTGGAGCTCGCGGTAATGACGACGCCGCCCGATCCCGACGGAGTGATAGTTATAGACAAGTCGATAGCGAGGGAGTCCACTCAGCACCGAGTGTTGTCGATCGACGACAGCATGTATTACGATATGCTTTCGGCGTTTTGCAAGTCGTTGCGCGGTTGCGATCCCGATGCGGCGTTATATTGGGCGTTTCGTCTGATAGAGTCGGGTTGCGATCCGCTGTTGATGTTTAGGCGTATGCTCGCTCATGCCAGCGAGGACGTCGGCGTAGCGGACAGCTCGGCGTTGACGGTAGTTGTCGCCGCATTGACGGCATACGAACATATCGGTCCGCCCGAAGGATATTTGTCGCTCGCGCACGCTATAATCAAACTTACGACGTCGCCTAAATCCAATTCCGTATATTTGGCCATGCACGCCGCGCAGAACGCCGTCAAGCGGTCTGCGGACGACGTCGTGCCCGATTATTTGCGCGACAGAACGTATCAAACGCCGAACGACAACGGGGCAAAGTACATATATCCGCACGATACCGACGGCTACGTCACTCAACAGTATTTGCCGAAAAGCTTGCAGGGCGAAATATTTTATACGCCGCAAGCAAACGACAACGAGCAAAGGATAGATCGGTTTTTATCGGCTATACGAAAAAACAAACGAAAATATTGAGTTTTTGTATCTTTCTTCGTCCGAAACGCTTGACTTTTTCGGGGGGGGGGGTATGCTATTTTATAAACGATCGGCGCAAGCGCCGAGTTGCATTTATCAAGGAGAAGCAATATGCTGGAAATCAATAACGTATCCATGGCTTACGCCAACGGAAAGATCAACGCCGTAGACGGCTTGTCGTTTTCGCTAAAAGCGGGCGAGATATTCGGATTTCTCGGAGCGAACGGCGCAGGCAAAACGACTACCATAAAAATGGTCACGGGCATACTTCCCGTAAAGTCGGGCAGTATCACCGTATGCGGACACGACATAACCAAAGATCCGATTGCGGCAAAACGCGCTTTCGGCTTTGTTCCCGACTCGCCGATAATATTCGACAAATATACAGGACGGGAGTATATCGATTTTATGGCGGACGTTTACGGGGTGAGCAAGCAAGATCGCGAGCGCGTGACGAGCGATCTTCTTAAACGTTTTTCGCTCGCGGACGCTTTCGATAAGCGCATAAGCGGATATTCGCACGGAATGAAACAAAAGATCGCCATAATCGGCGCGCTTATACACAGCCCGTCTTTATGGATATTGGACGAGCCGATGATGGGACTCGATCCGCCGTCCGCATTCGCGCTGAAAGAGCTTATGCGCGAGCATCGCGACGCGGGCAAAACGGTGTTCTTTTCGACGCACGTGCTCGACGTGGCGGAAAAGATATGCGACCGTGTGGCTATAATCAACAAGGGCAAACTCGTGCTTTGCGGCGATATGGACGAGATCAAACGCGCGCAAGGCGACGAAAGTCTCGAAGAAATATTCATGTCTGTGGCGGGCGGTAGCGATGAATAACTATTTTTTAGTGCTGAAAGCACTTTTCAAAAACAAGTATAGGTTTGCCGACAATGCTTCGCCGCGAAAAAAGTACGGTTTTTTTGCATTGTTAGCCGTTTCGTACTTAGCCGCTATGGCTTTGTTTATAGGCATGATCGTAACTTTGCGCGATCTGATTGCCGATATTTTGCTTTTCAGATTTCTGATATTCGTCATGTTTTTGATGACCGCCGCAATCGTTGTATTGGTATTCGGCGTAGTCAATATGATAGCTACTCTGTATCTGTGCAAAGACACCGATTTCTTTTCGATGTTGCCCGTAAAATCGTCCACGGTATTCGCCGCGAAAATATCGTATGTGTATATATCCGAAGCCGTGATAGTCGGCGCGATATTATTGCCCTTGTTGATAACGTTCGGCGCGATATGCGAACTATGGGCATGGTTTTACGTTATATCGATACTTGCCGTATTGATATTTCCGGCATTACCGCTCGTGCTTGCGGCCGTAATAGCGATACCCGTAATGTATATCGCGTCAAAGCTTAAAAACAGATCGATCGTTTCGCTCGTTTTCTATTTGATATTGTTCGGCGGCATATTCGGCGCATACTTGTATTTTATAAACGTATCCACGGATTTTTCAAACATTACCGAAGATACTATCATGTCGATAGCGGATTCGCTTATAGGCATGCTTTACGCGATATATCCGTATACCGCGCTCGCTTTGGCGGCTAACGGTATTCCGACGTACGGATTGACGCTCGGCGCGTCGACTGCGGCGAATATCGCTATTTTCGTCGGCAGTTCGATCGTGTTGATAGGTATCGCGCTGGTATTGGCGCGGTTCATGTATTCGCAGGCGGCGAAAGCAAACAACCAAACGGATAACTCCAAGACGCGGCAGGGTAAATTCAAAACGTCGAGCATGACCAAAGCTTTGATAAAACGCGAATTTATAGGCACTATGCGCACGACGCAAGTGGCGTTTCAGTGTTATGCCGTCATTATAATCCCGATCATTTTTGCGGTCGCTATGGGCATAATGGCGCGCAATATGACGAAGCTTATAGACGATACCACAACGGAGCTGTTGGGCGCCGAATATTTTTTGGGCTTTTACCGATTGGTCGGCATCAGCGCGGTCACTATGATGTTCGGGACGCTCGGCAATGCGGCGGCAACGACTTTCTCGCGCGAAGGCAGCGCGCTGGCTACGCTCAAAGCATTGCCTATATCGGCAAAGCAAGCGGTAAAAGCAAAGGTGTCGGCGTGGTTGTGCGTATCCTTGCCGGCGGCGGTAGTTTCCGTCGTAGTGTTCAACGCGCTCAACTTCGATCTTAACACATTTTTGCTGTCGTTTTTCGCGCTTATCCCGCTTGCGTGCGCATTCGTAATGTTCGGGGCGTTGTGGGATCTGCAATCGCCTAAGCTGAAATGGGTAGATCCGATACAAGCCGTCAAGCAAAACGGACACGTTACCGTCGGACAGTTTATCTGCATGGCGGGCGGCGTGGCGGCGCTTATCGTTACAATGATATTGGGCAATATCGATATTCTCGACCTGCAAGCGATCCAAACGATCGTTTGGTGCATTATATATGCGACGCTCGCCGTTTTTGTTATTGCGGATATATTGCTTTTGCGTAACGTCGAAAAATATTACGGCAGGATAGAGATATAATTTTGGCTGAAACTATTGCAATGCGCGGCGTTTTGTGTTATATTATATTGAACTCATTACTAAAACAGGAAGTGATCTATGGATAAATGGGATGCGCGCTTTATGGAGATAGCGCATACGGTCGCAACTTGGTCGAGTTGCTTTCAAGACAATCGACAGGTCGGTGCGGTGATAGCCAAAAACAAGCGTATAATGACGACCGGCTACAACGGCGCAAGCTCGGGTATAAAAAGCTGTAAGGAAAAAGGCGAGTGCCTGCGCCGCAAGCTCGGTATACCGTCGGGCACGCGGCACGAGTTGTGCTATGCTACTCACGCCGAGCAAAACGCCATAATACAAGCGGCGCGTATGGGGATTTGCATAGACGGAGCGACGCTTTACTGCACGCATCAACCTTGCGCTATTTGCACAAAAATGATAATCAACAGCGGCGTGACGCGTGTGGTTTACGACGAAGGCTATCCCGACGATTTTTCGTTGGAACTTTTCGAGGAAGCCGGCGTTACGGTCGAAAAATTCGACCGCAATACGACTGTCGATAAGTAGAATAACGGAAGAGCATACGTCGATTTGCGATCGTTGCAATGCTCGGAAACACTATTTGTCCGACTTTGTTCTTGCTTCGTCGTTGCCGTATCCGGTTCTTTAATGCAATGTTTGTAATAAATTCGGTTTTGTCTATGCGCCGCGTTGTTTGATCGACTCGGCGCATATTAATTGCCGTAATTGTCAAGTATAGTATTCGTCCGATTTTTTTTTGATTTTTTTGCGAAAAACACTTGACAACGCTGTTTTTTCGTAATATAATTCAATCA
>CANDGE010000074.1 GCA_947384195.1 uncultured Clostridia bacterium | reverse complement strand
ACACTGTCGTAGACACTCTTTCCCTACACGACGCTCTTCCGATCTTGAACATCATGAAAAAGAAACTATTTTCTTTAATCAGCATTGTCTGTGCGATTGTGTGCGCGTTTTCGCTCGCGGCGTGCGGAGGCGGGAGCGGCAACGATCCGTGGACGACTACGGGTTCGCTTACGAAAGACGACGACGGGAACGTTGTTTTTAATAACGTTCAGATCAAGCTGTCCACTATCGTAAGCGGCGCGGACGTTGCTCCGTTCAATCAAGTTATACAACAGTTTAACAGACAATACAAGGGTAAAATATCGGTAGACGTGACTAACGTGGATCAAGACTTGTTCGATACTACCGTGCAACGTCAGATCGCGAACAACAACAATGCGCCCGATCTGCTTATGTCGCACCAAAAAGGTCATATGGCTTTTGCGCAAAACAAACTGATCCAACCGTTCAACGAAGTTATGGACGCGTCCGGCATTACGTTGGATATGAACGATTATGCCGAAGGCTTGGCAAAATATACTTCGCTCGGTTATGCCGATAAACTTTACAGCATACCGTGCGACGCTCAAAGTTCGGTCGTTCTATACAACAAGAAAATGCTGGCAAAATACAAACTTGATTTGCCTACCGATCACACCGAGCTTGTGAACGTATGTACTGCCATCGCCAACGGCGAGGGTATCACGCCGATCGTTTGGTCTACCGCGCATGACGCATTCCCCAACTATATCTTTACTACGGCGGTCATGCAAAACGGCGGTAAGCTTTACAAAGACGATTACTATGCCGATTGGCACACGGATTCGACCAATCAAGCCGCGATCAAAAACGCGATCGCGTCTATTCGCGGACTTATAAACAATCAACCGGCACTGGCTACCAAGAATCAAAGTTTGTCGGACGCGCTCCAAAAATTTCTGAACGATCAAGCTTTGTTCTACTTTGTAACGCCGTGGGAAGTGAGCAACGTTCTCGACGCATACGCGAAAGGGCATACGGGTGTCTCGCTTGCGCAAGTGAAATCCGATTATGTCGGAGGGACGAGTATGGCAAATTGGTTTGCCATGCAAGCCGATAGCGAAAACGGTAACAAAATATACGGCGATTCGCACTTCTTCGCAATGAGCGCGACGGTATCGGATATTAACGTAAAAGCGGCTATTTGCGAGTTTGTCAAATGGATCACAAATACGGCGTCTATCGGCGCGGAATGGGCGGAAGCCGGACATATCAGCATGTCGAAAAAAATAGACGGCAATCAAGAGTATTACGAAAACAGTTTTGTAAAGAACTATATTAAGAAGTTTTATCCGAATATAAACGACATTGTTTGTATGGGAAATACGCCGTATGCAATGCAACTTCAAACGCATTTCGGAAAGATTATCACCGACGCCATAGAACAGGCGAGCGATTCGAATGATGCGAACATTATCAAAAGCAATCAAGATAAGTTTAACGAAGCAATAGATTTCATCCTAATGTAATTCTGTTTACGGTGGATCGTTATGGAAAACGCAATTGAAAGAAAGGCTGAATTAAAACGAAGCAAGCGTAAGGAGCGACTTCTTGCGCTCGCTTTGGTAAGCCCGTATTTAATAATATTTTTGATCTTTACTTTGATACCCGTGCTCTGCGGATTCGTGTTCTCGTTTATGCGATATAATCCGTATGCTCCCGAGCAGAATGAATTTGTGGGGTTGCAAAACTACATAAATATTTTTAATTTCGATCTGCCTATATCCAAGGCGTTTTGGGAATCGTTTACGACTATGTTTCTGTTTGACGCAGTGGCTGTGCCGTGCTTGATAATCATACCGTTGGTGTTGGCTTACTTTATAAACATGCACCCGCCGGGATATAAGATTTTCCGCGCACTCATTTATTTGCCGAGTGTGTTATCGGTAGGAGTGATGGGTATTATATTCGGCAATATGTTTGCCGGCGACAGTTCGGGACTGATAAATTCTTGGCTCAATACCGAAATTCACTGGCTGTCCGGCGAACCGTGGCACGGCGATACTTTGCGCTGGCTGGTAATGCTCATCGCAAGCATTTGGTGGGGATCGGGAATGAATTTTGTAATATTTTCGGGTGCTTTGAAGGACGTGCCCAAATCGCTCTACGAAGCGTGCGAAATGGACGGCGGCGGTAAATGGCGGCAAATCGTCAACGTTCTGCTGCCGAACATCAAATCTTCGATCACCATATGCTTGTTCAATACTTTAATCGCATATTTGGGATTGTACGGTCAAGTGGTCGCGTTAAACGATCAGTCTAACGTAAACATACTCGTATCGCCGATGATGTTTATACAATATTATCTGTCCGGGAGCGTGACGTATGCTCGGCAAACGGGATTTATCTGTGCAAGCGCTATTATTTTCGGAATAATCACCATGATATTCGGCGCTATTCAAAGAGGGTGTATGGCGGATAGAAGAAAGAAAACAAAATATACGTCGGAATGCGAACAGTATAAACGCAACAAAACATTGTTCGATCTCAAAGCGGCTACAACAAAGGAGGTCAAATATGATTAAAGCGAAGAAATGTCGTACTAAATCGGAGCGAACGAGAAGAAAAGAAAAAATAATTTCGTTTGTCGTTCTTTTTGTCGCTGCGATATTTTTTGCTTTTCCGCTTGTCTATATGATCGGTACGTCGCTTAAAACCGATATTGACTTGCAGTTGCACCCCGATAGAATTTTTCCTTCGGCGGGCGAGTGGACGCTCGAACGTTACTCGTCTATGATAATCAATAACGGAAAAGTGGATCAGATCCCGTTTTGGATATTAAACTCGCTTTGGTCAAGTCTTGCGATGGTCGCTTTGACGGTATTGACCGATTTAATGGTGGCGTTTGCCGTAGTGTTTTTGCAATTCAAAGGCAAGAATGTTATGATGAAATTTCTTTTCCTTTGGATGGCTATTCCGGGTATAATAGGAACTGCACCGTCGTATGTAATGTACGTTGTCATAAAACAAGCATTGGGTATCGGCTCGGGGATCGACGGATATTTTTACGCTTATTTTTGGATCGTCGTGCCGGCGATCACAAGCATTTTCAATATGCTGTTGATGCGCAATTTCTTTTTGTCGATACCAAAAGATATTATTGACAGCGCAAAAAGCGACGGCGCGAGTTATATGACGATTTTCAGACGTATCGTCGTGCCGCTTGCCAAGTCTACGATAATGCTCATAATACTTTTTACGTTTGTAAACGCATGGAACAATCTCATGTGGCCGCAATTGATTTTCGTCGGGGAAGATCCGCGCTGGAACACGGTAACGTCCGGGTTGATCGGATGGACGGGCGGTTCGGCTTGGGGACATCAAGGCGATTCAATGGCGGTCAGCGTGTTCACCACAATACCTATCATCATCATTTTTGCTATCACTCAAAACAAGATGATCGACGGGTTGGCGTCCACAGGAATAAAGCAATAGGAGTGCCTATGGAAAATAAGACACAGAATAATGCGTTTTTATCGTTAAAGCATTTGGTAAAAGTTTATCCCAACGGCGAAAAGGCTGTTTACGATTTCGATCTCGATATTGAGAAAAAAGAATTTATCGTTATTGTCGGACCGTCGGGTTGCGGCAAATCTACGACGCTCCGAATGATAGCAGGGCTCGAGGATATTTCGGACGGCGATATTTATCTTGAAAACGAGCTATTGAATTACAAGCCTTCGAGCGAACGAAAAATGGCGATCGTTTTTCAAAGTTATGCGCTGTATCCGCAGATGACGGTTTACAACAATATCGCTTTTCCTCTTACCATAAACAAGTACCCGATGCCCGTCGTAAATGCCGTGCTAAAAGCGAATACGGAAATTGAGCGCATATTGCAAAACGTCGAATTCAATAAGTTTATCGGCGTGCTGTACAATGTGTTTAATACAAAAAGCAAGTATTCCGCAAAAGAAGAACAAGTCGCGACGATATTCGATATTACGTTGTATGCGGCTACACTGCTGTGTAAAGTTTATTCGGGATATAAACAAGAATCGCTCGACGTGTTGCAAGGCAAGGTCGAGGAACTGAAAACAGTCATACGCGCGGAATTAGCCCCTCTCGTCGAAGCCGAAAACGCAAAAGTACGAGAGAGCGGCGCGAAGTACGACGACGATTTTAACGAGCTTGACCAAGACGGCAATATAAAGATAGAACAGCGCAAGTACACACCGTATGAGATAAAAACGCGCGTGTACGAAACTGCGGAAAAGCTCGACTTAACGCCGTATCTCGATAAGCTCCCCAAAGAACTTTCGGGCGGACAGATGCAACGCGTGGCGCTCGGCAGAGCGATCATTAAGAAAGTGCCTATATTCATGATGGACGAACCGCTTTCTAATTTGGACGCCAAACTTCGGCTTACTATGCGCAGCGAAATCGTCAAACTGCACAACAGTATAGACGCGACGACTATATACGTTACTCACGACCAAACGGAAGCCATGACTATGGCGACGCGGATAGTGGTCATGAGTCGCGGATTCGTACAACAGATAGGCACGCCCGAGGACGTATATAACAAGCCGTGTAATATTTTTGTTGCGAAATTCATAGGCTCGCCGACAATGAACGTGTTCGACATTGAGTTTGACAAAGAGCGCAAATGCTTGACAAACGGCGATTTAACGATTCCCGTAAGCGACGAATTCGTTAATGTTCATGATGAATTTTATGCGGCGGCAGCGCAAAAGTATAAGAGTTTGGCAGATAATTTCGATGAAAAAGCGCGCGAACAAATACTTAAAACGCTTTCCGTCACCGGCGAATATTCGGAAAGCAAAAAGAACACGCAAGGTCAAAAAGGGCTTATCGCAAAAATTAAATCGTTGTTCGATAAACTGTCCAAAAAAGATAAAGAACCCGTGGATCCATATAAATTCGAACGTGACGTGTGCTCCGACAAGCTGACCGAGCTTGAAAAATACCGCACCGAAAATCACAGTTTGATGATAGGTATACGCCCCGAGCGCATCAAGCTCGAAAGGCGGGTCGAAGGTAAAAAGTACGATAAGTGTATTATCGTAAAGCCGACGGTTGTGGAGCTTTTGGGCGGCGAATACAACGTGCATTTTAATTTCTGCGGTAAAAACATGGTGGGTCAGATCGACGCAAAAGAAAAGATCACAACACAAGACGATATTGTTGTCAAGCTTTCTTTTGAAGATATTTATATATTCGATCCCGTTACGGGCGATACGATCGAGTAAATAGGGGTAAAATTATGAAACGCACAAGATTTTTATTGATGATTGCCGCTATGTGCGGAGTTATGTTTGGTTTGACGTGCTGTTCGCCGAAAGATCCGCCCACGGACAATACCAATCGGCTTGAAACCGATGACTTTATTGTCGTTGACGGCAACCTTGACGATACCGTATGGAACGGCAAAAAGAAAATGTTCATCGAATACGACGGCGTACAAATGAACGTTACGACCACGCTCGGCGATAAAGGTTTTTATGTCGCTTATGACGTGCGCGACAGTCGATTGTATGCCATTGACGGCAGAGACGACCGCGACAATGCGGGATTTGAGATATATTTCGATCGGAGCGACGCCGAGACTGTCGGTAGTCAAACTCATATGTATCGAATGAGCTTGGTCGGGCAGAACGCTTATTATAAGGGAAATGCAGAGTCGGGTTGGACGCAAGTCGATTCTTTGCCCATTATCGGCAAATACTCCGTAGACGGCGAATTGAATTCGGGATATTCGCAGGGCGCTACGGGCGAAATATTCGTCGGTTGGGATGCGCTCGGTTATGACGGCGATGCCGAAGGGTTTGTTGCGCCTACCCAAATAAAAATATTCCCCGCATATAACCGCTCGTCCGGCTCGCATATGTCGGATAAAAACGAGATAAAATTGACGCCTACGGGCAATGTCAATTCCATGCGCGACTATTATCTTTTCGATAAAGACGGGTACGTGCAAGCGGACGTCGCGGGCGCAACGGTCGGCGATTCGCTGTTCGGGCGCGTAAAAACGTCGGGCTGGGATATTTCGAAAGAAGCCGAAAACGAAGTCAAATCTACTGCCGCCGGCGATCGGTTTATCTATTTTACGAACACTCAAAAGACCGACTATGTCGTTACCGCAAAAATAAAGTTCGTCGGTGCGCTATCGGGCGATGAGCCGAAAGCGGGTTTGATGTTGGGCGCGAACGGCAGCGCATTATATTCGTTTGTTATCGATTATTCGGAAGAGGGAAAAAGCTCCCCGCGCGGGCAATTGCTTGAAAGAAACGTAGGTGCGTATGGCGTTAAAGAATACCGCACACTCGGAGAATATGTTGCGCTGTCGGATATGGATTTGCAAAGTGAAGTGCGACTTACGGGTATCAAGCGCGGCGGATATTTATACGTTTTCGTCGGCGGCGGCGAAACCGAGAAGTTTTTCGGCGATACGTTGGTTGCCATTTACGATTGTAAAAAAATATCAAAGAACGCAACGCCCGGTTTTATGACTGTTGACAGTCAAGCGATATTTACCGATTACGCGATTACGGACGACGCCGACAAAATAGCCGGGCTTCTGGACGATCGCGTCACTACGGTCACCGTAAAGAAAAATATCGACGGCGTAATAACGGAAAGCAAATCCGAGTATATGCGTAACCAAAGCGCTACGTACGATGTGTATACGGATGTAGGTTATAGATTAAAGTCTGTTACTATCGACGGTGTGGACGTATTGAACGATCCGTCGGTATTTCATGACGGAAAACTTTCGATAAATCTTGTAAATGCGAATTACTTGATCGAATATGTTTATGACAGCGTGGCAAAACCCGTTTATCGCGTAAGCGGTTCCGTCATAATCGACGCAGATAAGCAATCGAAAGACGTAGAAATTAAAATTGTCAACACGGACAGCGACCGACATCAATTTGTTTGTGAGTTGACGGAGGGCGGAACATTCGGCGCGGATTTGCCTAACGGCAGATATGAAGCGATTATTTCGTGCGACGGTATAAGTAAGCATATTGAATTCGAAATTTCCAACAATGATTTCGAGTTCGACCCCATAATGTTAAAAACGATCAACATTCGAGTTGAGGGCGGCGCGATCGTAAACGAAAAAGTCGGCGACATAAAAGTGTTGAAAGACGAGCCGATAAAAATTTCGTATAACGGCAAGCCGGGCGACGGGAAATTTTTCGATTGCTTTACCGTTGACGGCAAAATAATATATACCGATACGATCATTCCAAACGAAAATTGCGTTATAGGCGTTAAACTTGCGACAAGTTCGTCCGATATGACGTGGGCGCTTGCCGAAGAAACGCAGATGACGGATGTGCATGGTACTAAATGCTATAAATTAGGCGGGGCTTCGGATAATTGGATCTTGGAATACAAGATAATTCGCAACATGACGGGAAACAGCTCGATCGGCGTTTATGTCGGCGGAGAATATTGGGCTGAGATCGAAGTCGGCGAGTGGGGAAATAAAGTTCACGCACATGCAAGGAGCGCGAATTGGTGGACGCCGGATATAGCCCTATCTCAATCCGCGGTCGATAAGCTCGCAAATGCGGAGACCGTTCACGTAAAAGTACAGTGGATGCGCGTCGATCAATATTTGACGTTATTCATTGACGATGAATTCGTAACCGAAATAGATTTAAGCAATAATTTTGGGGCGCGTGAATTCGGAACGGCATATAGAGGGAATGCCGATTCGGGTTATGTCGGCGACATCCGTTTCGTAATAGGACAAAGCAAAGTAACGGCGTTCAAAAACGATCATTCGAATCTTTATAGCAGTATTCAAATCGCCGAACACGATGAAAAAGTCAAAATCGGTGAAAACGGTGTATATACTTTGCCCACCGTCACGGTAAAAGATTGGAACGGAAATATATCTTCCGAACCGGTAACGGCAACGGTCAAAGACTCGGCGGGCAACAGTTACGAAGTAAACGACGGCAAAATTACCGTTGATTATCGCGGCGCTATCGACCTTACTATTACTTATGCGACCGAAAAAACGCAAGCAAGTTGCACCGTGACGGTACAGCGCGAAAACGGTGCGGTATTCGAAGCAAACGAAACGGGCGCGAAATCGATGCTTGCGTGGGATTCGACTATAACGTATGATGCTACAAAACATCATGGCGACGATTCGGGATCTGTAAAGATCAAAGTAAATAGTATTCGTGGCGATCAAGGCTACGGCTTGCTCAACACGTTCGATTGGACGGGCTACGATTATTTGGAATTTTACGCATACACCGACACCGACGGGATAAAGGTCGGCGCGTGGTGGTACGGCGACACGGACTTGCGCAAAGACGGTTGGACGTATGTGCGGCTCGAACTGCGCGATAGTAATTTGTACGACGGAAGATGGTCTATTCGACTTATGGGCGACAATCTTGCGTCGGCAAACGTGTGGCTCTCGTCTATGAATTTAGTCAAACAAAGCGAAACTCGTACGATTGAAATAGCCGATCATGCTACAAGAGTTAAATTGAACGCTTCGGGCGAGTATACATTGCCGACAGCAACTATGAAAAACAATGCCGGCAGTGTCATTAGCGGCGATATCGTCGTTACGGTCGAAGACGTTGCGGGCAACAGTTACGAAGTAAAGGACGGCAAAGTTATCGTAAGCTACAGAGGCGCTATCGATCTGATAATTTTCTATGACGCGGAAAGAGCGCATTCAAGCTGTATTGTGACTGTACAGCCCGAAAACGGGGCAGTGGTCGAAGCGAGTGAAACGGGCGCAAAGACGATACGTGCATTGGATTCGACTATAACTTATGACGGCTCAAAGGCGCACGGCGATGACGCGGGATCGATAAAGATTACAGTTAACAGCTCGCGCGGCGGTCAAGATTACGGCTTGCTTAACAAGTTCGATTGGTCGGGTTACGATTATATGGAGTTCTACGCATACACCGACACCGACGGAATACAAATCGGCGCGTGGTGGTATGGCGATACGGACTTGCGCAAAGACGATTGGACGTATGTGCGGCTCGACTTGAATACAAGCAATCTTAACGGAGATAGATGGATCATTCGCCTTATGGGCGACAATATCGCGTCTGCTAACGTATGGCTTTCGTCTATGCATTTGGTGAAGCGATCCGACTTGCCTACTATAGAAATAGCCGCTCACGACGAAAAAGTTAAGATAGGCAATAACGGCGAATATACGTTGCCTTCGGCAGTCGAAAAGGACAAAGACGGAAAGGTTACGGGCGGCACGGTTGTTGTTACGGTCAAAGACGTTGCGGGCAATACCTACGAAGTAAAAGACGGTAAAGTCATCGTTAATTATCTCGGTGCCATCGACCTTATAATTACCTATAAAACGGAAAGAGCACAGGCAAGCTGCACCGT
>CANDGE010000073.1 GCA_947384195.1 uncultured Clostridia bacterium | reverse complement strand
TCGCGCGACAGGTATATTTTAAATAGGAAGCCGAGCGTGCGTTCGGCGATCGTAAATGCCGTAAGCGTCATTACGGCTTTTGCCATTGCTTTCATCGTTTCTATCTTATGAGCAAGTTCGACATAAAATGATAAAAGGTGCGATCCAACATTAAATTAAGGTTAAAAATTTTTTAATTTCGTTGTCGCTCTTGCTATTTCGACAGGATTTTGGTATATTATAAATGTGGATGCGACGTATATAAAACATAATATACGGCGGTGCGCGGCGCTTGCGGGCGTTGCGGCGGTATGCGCGCTTTGCTTTGTATTGGGCGGGTGTTCGTATACGACGGAGTTTACGCTTACGACCGACGGCATAACGCTTACCGTGGGCGAGACCCGCGACATTATGCCGTACGTTCGGTTCTTGCCCGAAACGTCTGACGATAAAACGGTCGCGCTGTCGTCGGACAGCGAATGCGTTGCGGTATCGGGTACTGTCGTTTATGCCGTAGCGTGCGGGCGCGCGCAAGTTACGGTCGGCTCGGCGAGCGGATCGGAGGTTTTGGATATTACGGTCGAGTATCGTGCGGCGAGCGAATTGGCTTTATCCGCGAGCGATACGGCGGTGCAAACGGCGACAGGCAAACCGTCGCCTATCGTTTTCGAGCTCGAAACGAACGATTTTGCCGATCCGTATGCGCCCGTCGAATGGGAAGTCGACGGCGAGCGCGTCGAAGCGGACGGCAGGACTTTTACGTTTTCGCCGCTCGGTCACGGCGAGTACGAGATCGCCGCGCACGCATACGGATTGACTGCTCATACGACCGTTAAAGTTTATCGTCCTACGACGGTAAGCGTCGCCGTAGACGGTGCGCTCGAACAGTCGGGCGATTTTTCGGCTGTTAAGTTTACCGCCGCGGAACGCGTCGACACGCGCAATCCCGCATCCGTTTTCGAGTGGCGGGTAAACGGCACAGTGTTTTCGACCTCGCCGATATTCGAGTTTGTTCCGCGGGCGGCGGGCGAGTATGAGATACGCCTGACCGTCAACGGCGAAGAGAAAAAGATCGGCGGCAAGGATAGCGCGACGGTGACGGTAGTAGGCGCGCGTGCGCCGCTCGGCGAAGTGTCGTTCGACGATGCGGGCGGCGGCGTGTCGGTCGCGTGGTCGGACGGCGAGCATATAGTAAGGGTGTCGGTCGTATCGCCTAACGGATCGCGCCGCAATTTCGACAGATCGGACGCGCAATATGCGTATAGATTCGGACGCGGATATTTCGACGCTACCGACGTTATCGAAGTGTGCGCGCAAGACCCCGCCGAATACACGGTCGTGCTTGCGGCGCAAGCCGTGCGTGAATTCAAATTCATGCAATACCCGCTTGCGGCGCGCGAATTTTTGGAGAACGTACCGTTTATAAGCAATACTTTCGTTTCGAGCGCCGACGACGGAGTCGCGCTGATAGACGAGCTTTATGCTTGCGGCGTCGGCGGCGTGCGTTGTTATTTGGGGCGAGATGCGGACGGCGCGGTAAACGCCATGCTCGAACGTTGCGAGCTGTACGGCATGAGCGCGACAGCCGAAACGAACGGCGCCGTCGTCACGTTCGCTTTTGCCGATCGTGTTAACGCCCCGACCGAATACGAGCCCGTTCCGAGCGTGACTCGCATGTATTCGGAACTTCCGCACATCGAATATACGTCGGAAAACAGGCGTGCGCAATCGTACTCGTTCGCGATCGAGCGAGCGAGCAAAAGCGTCGTCGTCGAAGGCTCGGAACAGCTTTTGACAGCCGTAATGCGCGGAGTGCGTCCGTTGCCGTCCGCAGGAAGCACCGCCGCCGTACAGTATTCGTCTGCGCGCGGAAAGTTGCTCGGCATAATAGGCGCAAGCTATACCGACGCGCAAAAGGTGCACGCCATATACGATTGGCTGCAATGGGTGACGATATGCTCGACCGCCGACGATCGGACTTTCGCGAGCGGGTATACCGAAAGCGTGTTCGGCAGCGCCGAGATCGGCAGGGGCGACGCGCGCCGCGCCGTCGTGACGAGCGCGGGCGCGGCAAAGGCTTTTGCGTTGCTGTGCGGCATAGAAGGCATAAAAACAGTCTTTCAAACGACCGAGCGCGACGGCGCGGCATACGTTTGGAACAAGGTCTGCATAGACGGGCTTTGGTATAACATCGACGTATACGGCGGCAAGGCGAGTTCCGCCGAACTTAATATCGCGCGACGTTCGGAGTTTTCCACGCACCGCACTTTGTTCATGACCGACGACGGCGCGCGACGGTTCGGGCTCGAGCCCGACGGCGGCGAAATAGCCGCTTTCGATACGAGCCTTAACGACTATTTGCAAAAGCGAAAGTCGGGCGGAGTATATTACGACAGATACGTCGATAATACGGAAAGCTCCGATTATTCTTTGATAAAAGCGGCTGTGTACGACGGCTTTGCGTCGGCACGGTTGGGCAATGTTTCGGTGCCCGTAGTCGGCGGAACGGAAACGTATGTATGCAATACTTTGGGCGCGGAGCTTGCGCTCGACCAAACGCTCGACGACAAAACGGCGCTTGCTGTCTGTTCGGCATTGTATAAAGCCGCGGACGAATACGCAAAGGAGTTTTACGGCAAGAGCTTTTCGGAGAACGCGGTGCGCGTTTATCGAATAAACAATATAGTTCATCTCACTGCGGTCGCGCCCAACAGAAGCGCGGACGCAACGAACTGACGGGAGGCGGTTATGGCGGCGACGAGAAATGGCGAAAAAAGAATATTTACCGCGGTCGCGGCGTGCGTTACGGTAGCCGTTGCGGCGATCGTGCTGGCGGGCTGTTCGCTCATGGGGCTTTTGTTCGGCGGCGAGTATATAGAATTCACGCGCAACGGTATGACCATGCAGGTCGGCGAAACATTCGATCTCGCGTCGATCATAGATAGTAAAGCGAAGTCGTACGAGCTTTCGTCGTCCGATGCGAGCATAGTATCCGTAAATGGCAAAACGGCTACTGCGGTCGGCGTCGGCATCGCATACATTACCGCCGAAACAAACTCATACAGCGACAGGATAAGGGTGACCGTGACCGACGAACAGCCCGACGGATTGACTGTAGACGTCGACGGCGAGCTTGTGCAGACAATGGGCAGTACGTCGCCCGTCGAGCTTGTTCCTACTGCGACAGGCAGTGTGGCTATGCTCGACGTCGTGTGGAAAATAAACGGCGAAACGCAAGAGATATTGCCGAGCGGCGAAACATTCGAGTTCACGCCGACGGCGGCGGGTATATACGAAATAACCGCAACTGCGGGAGATCTTACCGCGACGCATACGGTGCGGTGCTATTACGCCGTCGACGCGTCGGCAACGTGCGTCGATACGTCCAAACTCACGCAAACGTCCGCGCCGTATTCGGCGGTCGAATTTACCGTCGACGTCAGGCGCAACGGTCTCAACCCCGAAGATTATATCGAATGGTATGCGGACGACGAACTTTTGTATGCGGGCGGGGAAACGACGTTTTTATACAAGCCGACGCCGGGCAGGCATACGTTGCGTGCGTTCGTAAACGGCGATAGGATATATTCGGTCGACGGATTCTTTAAGGGCGCGGTAGTGCCGTCCGCGCCGTCCGTATCGTTCGATAACGTGTTTCCGCACGTCTATATCGAATACGACGCGGTGGGGCTTGCGCAAATAGAGATAGCGATGCCCGGCGGCACGACGGGAGTATACTCGCAGACCGATCCCGCTTACGCGAGCTTGTTCGACGGCAGTCGATTCGATGCGGGCGATATAATAACGCTCGGTTCCGATCTGCGCAAGTCGTACACTATACGCGTGAAATCGCTCGGGGATAACGATGCGTATACGGAAAGCGATTATTCGCAGGAATATGTTTTGACGCAGATCTCCGCCGCCGCGAAAAAGTATTGGAGTTCGCAATGCCTTAACGGCGATCATTACGTAACGTCGGAGAAAGAATACGTCGAGCTTGTCGAATATTACGTCAATTTCAGACAGAAAACTACGAGCGAGCCCAAGGTCGCATTTGAATGCTATATCGCGTTCGATATGACGGGCGATGCGGAAGATCTGTGGAACGATGCGTTTCAGATAGCGGCTACGAGCGGTATGTACCGCAATATTTCGGTAACGGAAAGAAACAACGTCATGCGTACGGCGTTTACCGTCAATACCGTGAACACGCCCACCGAGCAGGCGCGCGACGGCTCGTATGCGAGCGAGTATTCCAAACAATTGCACGCCATACTGCCGCATATAAATTTCGACGCCGCTCTTTACCGATCGGGAGATCATGTTTTTCCGATCGATACCGTCGAGCTTTCGACATCCGTGTCGTATACCGACGAGTTGTATTTGACGGCGCAACGCGGCGTGCGACCCGTGCCGGTGATCGGTTCTGCGGCATACACGGTATACGAACGCGCGCGGGATATTTTGCGCAAGATCTGCACCGACGAAATGACCGACGTGCAAAAGGCTCACGCGATCTACGATTGGATAATGTGGCAGGTGACGTACGATACGCCCGCTACAAACGTAGACTCGGGCGGCGAAATATATTCGGCATACTATCTCGAAGGCGTGTTCGGCGACGGAGTTACGCCGATCGGCGGCAAGATATACGATCCGTACGCAGTGTGCGACGGCATGAGCAAAGCGTATTCGCTCATGTGCAATATCGAAGGCATACCGTGCGTGCGCGTTGTCGGCACGGCGGGAAGCTCGGCGCTCGTTGCCGGCGGGCACGCGTGGAACAAGGTGTTCGTAAACGGCGCGTGGTATGCGGTCGATTGTACTTGGGGCGATCCGACGGCGACGTTGGAGCTTGACGGCAGAAGAGCGGACTACGAATTGGGCTTGCACGATCACCTGTTCTTGACTGACGCGCAAATGTCGTCGACGCACTTCGAGCCGTATCGGTCGGGCGACAGCTCGATCGTTTACGCGCCGATAACCGCTACGCAAAAGCTCGACGTTTATGCGAGTATGCGACTGGGCGACGAGACGGTAAATTGCACTATAAAGAACGGGCAAAACGCCACCGAACGGTTGCGCGAGATCTCGACGGCGTTTGCCAAGTCTTACAGGAACATAAAAATGCTCGCCGTGCCGGGCGGACCGAACGGCGGGCAGTACGAAATAACGTATCAGGCTGTCGAGATAAAAAAAGACGGAGAGATAGGGCTTAGCGATAATAACGTCAGGGCTGTCATTACGTCCGCCGTTAGGGCGGTCAGACCTACCGCGACGGTAAAGGTGTATGATTACGACGACGTTATTCTCGTGCTGATGCGTGCGGCGTAGCTCGCGTAAATTCGTTTGCAAAAGCGTTTGTAATAAAAAAATGCGGCAACAACGGCGCGTCGGGTCTGTCCGGCGCGACGTTGTTTATTTCGAGCGAAACGCGCCTAACGCCGCACCGTTGCAGCGCGGCGGCTATCGAAACCGCGCTTGCAGAATACAGCGCGTCGGGCGCGGTTATCGTTTGTTCGCGAAAATTCGATTTGTCCGAATACACGTAATAACGCGCGTCGGCGAATTTTGCGCCGTTGAGAAATTCGGAAAAACTTTCGGGCGCGACGAACAGCGGCGCGCACAGAATGCCGTATGCGGTCACATGCGGGTGCGCGTGTTCGGCGGCGGCGAAGTACAGCGTTGCCGCCGCGCCCGCGCCGTAGCCGAGCATGGCGTACTCGGCATAGCCGAATCGTTTGTCGAGATAGGGCAAAACCGTACCGAAAAAGTAGTCGCGATATCGTTCGGCGTTGCCGCCGAATGCGGTTTCGGAGTAGTTTGGATTTTCGGTGCGGAACGGGAAATAATCGTCGAGACGCGACGGTGCGGCATCTATCGCAACGAACGCGGTGTTTTTCGCGCAACGCTTTAATAAGTCGAATATGCCGTCGCGCTCGAACGCGGATATTCCGTCGTGCGTTATTATTGCGCGAGTCGCTTTTTTGGGCGAGTATATTCGCAGGGTGCGCGCGTACGCGCCTTTGGATAAAACGACTATTTCGTGATTTCTTTTCATGCTACGCCGCCTTTGTCGATGTTACGGGTGTCTTTATGTCTGTAATGATAACACAGAAAATAATAATTGTCAATATTTGAAAGTAATCATGGCAAAAGCCTTGATTTTACCGTTTTATTGTGCTATAATCGCCGTATGAAAATACAAATAGACGAAAAATCCGCCAAGTTTATAAGCGCGCTTGGCGAAAACGTGTACGTGGTAGGCGGCTATGTACGCAACTCTTTGTGCGGCTATAAATGCACGGACATAGATCTTGCGGGGCCGTTGCCCGCGCTTGCGCTCAATCTCCCGCCGCACACGTCCATGAACATGGTCAATCACCGCATGGGCACGGCTCAGCTCGTATGCGACGGCGTGCGTTACGAATATACGCCGTTCCGCGTCGAAGTCTATAATCCGGGCGGCGAGCATACGCCCGCGCGCGTCAGCTTTACCACCGATCTCAACGCCGACGCCGAGCGCCGAGATTTTTGTTGTAACGCTATATATTACGACGTTCGCCGCGACGAGATAATCGACCCGCTCAACGGCGTGCGCGACGTGGAGCAAAAAATATTGCGCGGCTGTAACAAGCACGTATTCGAGTCCGACGGATTGCGGCTTTTGCGACTTGTCAGGCTCGCCGCCGAACTCAACTTCAAAATAGAAGGCGAAACGGCGCGCGCGGCAAAAGCAATGTGCGCGCAGCTTTCGGATATCACCAACGAGCGCAAACGCATGGAGCTCGATAAGATATTACATGCGGACACGGTAAACGACGTGCCCAATGCGCACTACCGCGGACTGCGATTGTTGAAACAGCTCGATCTGTGGCGCAATCTCATCCCCGAGATAGCCGACGCCGACGGGGTCGCTCAGCCCGAGCAATATCACAAGTTCGACGTTATGGAGCATACGTTCAGGTGCGTGCTCAACGCGCCGCCGTTACGCAACGTAAGGCTTGCGGCGCTCATGCACGATATAGGCAAGCCGTACTGCCTTAAAAATTTCGGCAACTTCCACGGTCATGAAAAAAGCTCGGCAATAATGGCGCGCGTCATACTCAATCGTTTGCGTTATCCCAACGACGTGATAGAACAGGTAGTTCGGCTGTGCGCGTTACATATGTACGATATGAACGGCGAGGCGCGCGAATCGAAGATACGCGTGTTTGTCGCTAAAAACTACGATATTTTGGATAAGCTCGTCGCGCTCGTTCGTGCGGATAGGTTGGCGACCGGCTATGCGACTGCGGAAGACGTCGCCGCGCCGCACAGATTTGAAACGGTGCGCGATAAAATGCTCGCCGACGGCACGCCTATACTCAAACGGTCGTTGCGTATATCGGGCAAGGATCTTGCGGATATGGGATTCGAGAACGAAGCCATTTCGGCGGCGCTCGAAGTTTTATGGCACGATTGCGTAGTGAATCCGATGAACAACACCGCGGAACGTTTGTTTAAAGCCGCGGAGCGTTTGCCGAAGACTCCCGATAAGCCGAAAAAATAAAAATATCGCCGCGATCGACGTTTCAGTCGTTTGCGGCGTTTTTTATTTATGCGCGGAAAAACGGTATTTACGGCGCGTTCGGTAAATAAATTCGCCGTTATTCGACATACTAAACCGAGTATGGAAAAGTTGCGTATAAAAAGTTCGTACATAATTTCGGCGTTGTTTGTCGCGGTCGCGGCGGTAGCGTTGCTGTTGGGCGGCGGTACGGCTTTTGCCGACGAAGCCGATCCGCAAAACGTGCCTGCGTTGGTGATAGTCGCCGACGGCAAGAGTTTTACATATAGGGATGAAAAGATCGCGCCGTCCGATTTTACGGTTGCCGAGCAGATCGAACGCCGTGCGATAAATGCGCCGCTCGAAAAAAAGATGGAGCTCGTCGATTTGTATCTTTCCAAGGGCGCGGATTATAAAAAGGCGCTCGGCGTGTGTTTTCCGTTGTTGGTGCGCAAGGTCGACGAGATAGCGAAGTTTTTGTACGCAGCGCCTATCGACGCGAGCATTACGTATAACAATAAACAATTTACCGTAAGCCCCGAAAAAAGCGGGCGCGCGCTTGACGAAACTCGGTTGTATGCGGGCTTGTATTGCACGCTTAAATTCGCAGGCGGCGGGAAAGTCGCGGCTACGACGGTTAAGCTGATGCCCGAAACAACGCGCGATATGCTCAAAAGCGAGCTTATACTGCGCGGCAGGTATTGCACAGATTTTTCCGCATCCACGGCGGCGAGAGCGCATAACGTCGCGTTGGCGCTCGGCAAGTATGACGGTTTGACGATAGCGGCGGGCGAAAGCGTATCGTTCAACGATCTTGTCGGGGCGCGAACGGAGAGCAACGGGTTTAAAAGCGCAAAGATCATAGTCGACGGAAAATATACCGACGGCGTCGGCGGCGGCGTGTGTCAAGCGTCGACCGCTGTTTATAACGCGGCGCTTTTGGCGGGGCTCAACTGCGCCGCCAATGCGCACTCCATATGCCCGTCGTACTGTCCGCCGGGGCTCGACGCGATGATCAGCGGGGTAAGCGATCTTGTAATAACAAACACGACCGACCGTGCCGTGCGAATATCCGTAAGGATATACGGCAATAAAGCGACCGTCGATGTATACGGTTGCGCGCCCGAATACCGAATAGTCCCCGAAAGCGTCATCGTCAAGACCGTCGCTTGCGAAGTTACCGAAAGCGTCGATACCGAGCGCAAGTATTTCGACGCAACGGCGCAAAGCGGCGACAGACTGCTCGTTTCTCCGGGCAAGGACGGCGTTATAAGCGAAACGTACGTCAATTACTACAAAAACGGTAAACTCGTAAAGCGCGCCAAGGTGCGGACCAACAACTATAAGTCGACGCCGCGCGTGATAGCCGTAGCACCGTAGCCGTTATGCGATGCGATGTGAAGTCGTAGCGGCCGTAGTAGCGCCGCTGTTTTAACGACTTATACCAAACGCTTGACAAAGCGCGTGGAAAAGGGCTATAATCATGCTATGAATTGGTATGGGCTTATAATAGCGTTCGGAATAGTTGTGTGCGTCGCGTGCGCGTATTTCACGGCAAAGCGTCGCGGACTCGAAGGCGATCTCGTAATAGATCTTATCGTTATATGTTTGCCGCTCGCTATAATCGGCGCGCGCACTTATCACGTCGTATTTTCCGCGCTGTCGGGCGAAAAGTGGACGATCGGGCAGTTTTTCGGGTTCGGTCTGGACGGCTCGTATCAAGGGCTTGCGGGGCTTGCCATTTACGGCGGTATAATCGGCTCGTTGTTGGGCGCGCTCGTCTTTCATTTTATCAAAACGCGCAAAAAATTACCCGAAAACAAACGCGTTAACTTTTGGCAGATAGCCGATCTCGGCTTTACGTTTATAATACTCGGTCAAGCGATAGGCAGATGGAGATCGGAAGAGCACACGTCTGAACTCCAGTCACTAAGGTCAATCT
>CANDGE010000072.1 GCA_947384195.1 uncultured Clostridia bacterium | reverse complement strand
ACTCCAAAAAGCCCGCCGACACCCGTATGGGTAGCGGTAAAGGCGCGCCCGAATATTGGGCGGCGGTAGTCAAGCCCGGCACGGTCATGTTTGAAATGGCGGGCGTTGCCGAACCGATCGCGCGCGAAGCGCTCAGACTTGCGTCGTACAAGCTTCCCGTGCGTTGCAAGATCGCCAAGAAGGGCGAGCCCGGCTATACCGACGAGGAACAGGACGTTCCCGCCGCAACGGAAAAGGAGGTTGAATAATGAAAGAAAAGGTTCATGAGTTAAGAGACGAGGAATTGCAGGAAAAGCTCGCGGCGCTCAAAACGGAACTGTTCAATCTCAGATTTTCACATGCGACCGGTCAGCTTGCCAACCCCATGCAGATACAGAACGTCCGCCGCGACATAGCGCGCGTAAAGACGGTGATAAGAGAGCGCGAGCTCCGTGCGAATAAGGAGGCAAAATAATGGTTGCCGAAGAACGCAATGACAGAAAGACCCGCGAAGGTCTGGTCGTATCCGATAAAATGAACAAAACGGTGGTCGTATCCATCGTAGAAAAGTACAAGCACCCGCTTTACAAAAAGACGGTCACGCGCACAAAGCGCATCAAGGCGCACGACGAGAACAACGAGTGCGGCGTGGGCGACAGAGTGGAGATAGTCGAGACCCGACCCATTTCCAAAGACAAGTGCTGGCGCGTAAGCAAGATCGTCGAAAAGGCGAAATAAGAAGGGCAAAAGGCGTACTTCCCGTTTTCGGGATAAGCGCCGTCAAGGAGTAAATCATGATACAACCCCAATCGTATCTCAAAGTCGCCGACAATACCGGCGCGAAAGAAATAATGTGTATACAGGTCATGGGCGGTTCGTTCCGCAGAAGCGGCAACATCGGCGACATAATAACTGCGTCGGTCAAGTCCGCTCAGCCGGGCGGCACCGTTAAAAAAGGCGACGTGGTAAAAGCCGTTATCGTGCGCACTCATCAGGGCGTCAACCGTCCCGACGGCTCGCACATTCGGTTCGACGACAACGCCGCCGTGATCATAGACAACCAAAAGCAGCCGCGCGGCACCCGTATATTCGGACCGATCGCGCGCGAACTGCGCGACCGCGACTTCACCAAGATCATATCTTTGGCGCCCGAAGTACTTTAACGGAGGAACGGCATGAAAAGTCTTAATGTAAGAAAAGGCGATAACGTAAAAGTTTTGGCGGGCAAGGACAAGGGCAAGACGGGCAAGGTCATAGCGACCGATCCCAAGACCGCCAAAGTGCTTGTGGAAGGCGTCAATATGGCAACGCATCACGTCAAGCCGCGCTCGGCGACCGAGCAGGGCGGCAAAAAGACGATCGAAGCGCCCATCGACGTGAGCAACGTGCAGATAATCTGCCCGTCGTGCGATCGGCACGTGCGCGTCCGTCATCAGGAGATCGACGGTAAAAACGTGCGCGTCTGCGCCAAGTGCGGCGCGAGCTTGGACGTAGCGGCAAAAGCCGACAAGACCAAGAAGAAAGCCGACAGGAAAGCGAAGAAAGCGGTAAAGGACAAAGCGGAAACGCCCGTCGAGCAGGCGGAAGCTACGCCCGAAGCGTCCGAAAAACCCGTAAAAAAAGCTCCCGCCAGAAAGCCTGCGGCCAAAAAGCCCGCCGCCGAAAAAGCGGAAGAAAACAACGTTCCCGTCGAACAAGCTTCGGACGGTAAAACAGAGTAAGGAGTAAACGGTAATGGCAGAAAAAGCGACCAAAGCCAAGGCAAAAGCGGAAGCTCCCGCAAAAACGACCAATCCGGAGCGTTACAGGCTCCATAAGCGGTTCAAAGCGGAGATAGTGCCTCAGCTCATGAAAGAGCGCGGCTACAAAAACGTCAATCAAGTGCCCAAGCTCGTCAAGATCGTATTGAACATGCGTTTGGGCGACATAAAGGACAATTCCAAAAGCATTCAGCTTGCGCAAGGCGAGCTCGACGCGATCGCAGGGCAAAAGAGCGTGCTCGTAAAAGCCAAAAAATCGGTCAGTAACTTCAAACTGCGCGAAGGTCAGTCCATAGCCATCAAAGTCACGTTGCGCGGCGAAATGGCTTATGAGTTCTTCGACAGGCTGGTTTCCATAGCGCTTCCGCGCGTTCGCGACTTCCGCGGTATATCGGGCAAGTCGTTCGACGGGCGCGGCAACTATGCGCTCGGCATCAAGGATCAAACGATATTCCCCGAGATCTCGTATGAGCTTATCGAAAAGATACGCGGTTTCGACGTAGACATCGTCACGACCGCCGAAACGGACGAAGAAGCCAAGCTTCTTCTTACCAAGCTCGGTATGCCGTTCAGGAATTAATTAGGAGATAATTATGGCTAAAAAAGCGATGATAAACAAACAGCAAAAAACGCCCAAGTACAGCACTCGCGCGTATACGCGTTGCAGTATTTGCGGTCGTCCGCATTCCGTGCTCAAAAAGTACGGCATTTGCAGGATTTGCTTTCGAGAGCTTGCGTACAAGGGAGAGATCCCCGGCGTAAAGAAGTCGAGCTGGTAAGGAGGTATAAGTTATGGTTACAACAGATCCTATCGCGGATTTGCTCACAAGAATTCGCAACGCTATCACGGCGCGTCACGAAACCGTATCGATACCTGCGTCCAAGATGAAAAAATCCATTGTCGACATACTTGTCGAGGAAGGCTTTGTCGCGTCGGGCGAGTTGGTTGAGGAAAAAGGGCACAACAATATCAAGGTCGTGCTCAAATACAGCGGCAACGCCAATGCCATCACCAATCTCAAACGCGTATCCAAGCCCGGACTTAGGGTGTATTGCGGTTGCGAAGACCTGCCCAAGGTGCTCGGCGGCTACGGTATAGCGATAATATCCACGTCGCGCGGCGTCATGACCGACAAGAAAGCGCGCGCGCTCAAAATAGGCGGCGAAGTGCTCGCCTATGTATGGTAGGAGGGCGGTATGTCACGTATAGGCAGAAAACATATCGACGTTCCTGCGGGCGTCACGGTCACCTTCGAGAACGGTGTCGTCACCGTCAAGGGTAAGCTGGGCGAACTCAAACAGGAAGTCAAGTGCAAGGATATCAACGTCGTTATCGGCGCGGGCGTGGTCAACGTAGAGCGCGCCAACGACGATAAACAGACTCGTGCGTATCACGGTCTGTACCGTCAGCTCATTGCCAACATGGTATCGGGCGTGCAGACGGCGTTTACCAAAACGCTTATCGTATCGGGCGTCGGTTACAAGGTGGCGGTCACGGGCAACAAGCTCGTCATGAACATCGGTTACAGCAAGCCCGTCGAATACACCATACCGGAAGGGATAACGATCTCCTGCCCCGACACTCTGACGATAGTCGTCAGCGGTATCAGCAAGGAATTCGTCGGCGAAGTTGCGGCTCAGATCAAAGCCAAGCGTCCCGTCGAGCCCTATCACGGTTACGGTCTGCATTACAGCACCGAAGTTGTCCTCCGTAAAGAGGCCAAGACCGCAGGCAAGAAATAGGAGAGTGGCTAATGATTAAGAAGATAGACAAAAACAAAATACGCGAAAAGCGTCATGCACGTTTGCGTCACGACCTTAAAGGCACGGCGGCGCGACCCCGTCTTGCGGTGTACCGTTCGACAAGCCACATCTATGCTCAGGTCATAGACGACGATAAGGGCGTTACGCTCGTTTCCAGCAGTACGCTCGTAAAGGGCGCGGATCTGTCGGGCAAAACAAAAACGCAACAAGCCGAGTTCGTCGGCGGCGATGTGGCGGCGAAAGCCAAAGCGAGCGGCATCAACGAAGTCGTTTTCGATCGCGGCGGATATCTTTATACCGGCAGAGTCAAAGCGTTGGCGGACGCGGCACGTGCCGCGGGGCTTAAATTTTAGGAGTGAATCATGGCACGCGAAGAATTCAGAAAAAAGAGAGAAAAGGACGTCGTTGACGACGGTATCAAGACCAAGCTCGTCACTACGCGTCGCGTAAGCAAGGTCGTCAAGGGCGGCAGAAACAGCAGCTTTGCCGCGCTCGTCGTTGCGGGCGACGGCAAGGGCAAGGTCGGTATCGGCATGGGCAAGGCGACCGAGGTTCCCGAGGCCATCAAAAAAGCCGAGCAGGCGGCGCGTCGCGATATGAAAAAGATCGCGCTCAACGGTACGGCTATTCCTCACGAAACGGTCGGCGAGTTCGCTTGCAGCAAGGTGTTGCTCCGTCCCGCTCCCGAAGGTAAGGGCGTTATCGCCGGCGGCAGCGTGCGTGCGGTGTTGGAGCTTTGCGGCATCAACAACATCACCACCAAATGCTACGGCTCGCGCAACCCCATCAACGTAGTTAAAGCGACCATGAAGGCGCTTACCGCCCTTCGTACGCTCGATCAGGTGGCGGCGATACGCGGCAAGACCGTCGACGAAATACTGTAACTTTTTTTGCGCATTCATCGGCATATACGGCGTCAGTGCCGAATTTTCTCGGGTCACGTACGCGAAGTACGCTCCCCGTCGCAAGTTCGCCCTTTCCTTGTCTATGCCGCGACTGCGCAAAAAAAGCACGCTTGTACATCGTTTCAACGGTCACCGCTTAAATGTTGCGGTATAAAATAACGATCACCGCTAAGCGGACGATAAAATGCACAACGCATTGTTAGGCATATGAAGTACAGGTTTCTTACTTGCTTCTTTGCCTAAAGAAGTAAGTAAAATCGGAGATACAAAATGGCAAAGAAAGCTGAAAAAGCAGAAAGCAAAAAGCTCACCGTCACGCTCGTCAAGAGCACGGCGGGACGCTTGGTAAAACAGCAGCGCACGGTCGAGGCGTTAGGGCTCAAAAAGCTTCGTCAATCGGTCGTAGTCGAGGATACCCCCGCAATGCGCGGCATGATAAGAACGGTCAGCCATTTGGTAACCGTAACGGAGGCTTAACCGCGTATTCATCGCCGTATACTGCGTCAGTGTCGAATTTTCTCGGTTCGGGTACACGAAGTACGTTCCCCATTGCAAATTCGCTCTTTCTCTGTCTGCGGCACGACTCTGCGGTTAAAACCAAATAAGGAGAAGATTACTATGAAAATGCACGCACTTATGCCGGCGGACGGCTCGCGCACCAAGGCGAAACGCTTGGGTCGCGGTATCGGCTCGGGCTTGGGCAAAACGTCCGGTAAGGGACACAAAGGTCAGTGGGCGCGTAGCGGCGGCGGCGTTCGTCCCGGGTTCGAGGGCGGACAGATCACGCTCATGCGCAGACTGCCCAAACGCGGTTTCAACAATAAGTTCCAAAAAGTGTTCTCGGTCGTCAACGTCGATAAGCTCAATACTTTCGACGACGGCACGGTCGTGGATCTTTCGTTGTTGCTCGAAACGGGCGTTATAAAAAAGGTCGAAGCGTACGGGCTCAAAGTGCTCGGCGACGGCGAGCTTACCAAGAAACTGACCGTCAAGGCGGCTAAGTTCACGGCGTCCGCAAAAGAGAAGATCGAAAAAGCGGGTGGCACGGCTGAGGTTATCTGATGTTTGAAACGCTAAAAAATGCTTTCAAAAATAAGGACGTGCGTATCAAGATACTCATCACGATCGCACTGCTCTTTATTTATCGGCTCGGTTGCTGGATACCTATTCCGGGGATCAATCCGAATGCGTTTACCGGCAATCAGACGCAGGGGCTTTTGGGACTGCTCAACGGCATCACCGGTAGCGCGTTGCAAAACGGCGCGTTGTTTGCGATAGGTATAACGCCGTATATCAATGCTTCGATCATATTGCAGTTGTTGACGGTCGCCATTCCGCGTTTGCAAGAATGGCAAAAACAGGGCGACGACGGCAGAAAAAAGATCACGCAGATCACGCGCATAATAACTATCGTGCTCGCGCTTGCGCAAGCGATAGGCGTTACGGTGTCGTACGCGCGTGCGGGCGCACTGTCCACCGAAGTATTCGGTCCGATGACGCAGACATGGGTCATTTCGATATTCGTCGTAGTGCTCATGGTCATGGGTTCGATGCTCACAATGTGGATAGGCGAACGCATCACCGATTACGGCATCGGCAACGGCATAAGCCTTTTGATATTCGTCGGTATAATCGCGTCGGCGGGACTTGCGATAATCGCCAAGTTCCAAGAAGCGTTCGGCGGCAGTCAAACGGCGATTTGGGAGCTTTTGGGCTTTCTTATCATGGTCATTGCGGTGTTCATGCTCATCGTTTTCGTCGACCTTTCGGAACGACGCGTGCCCGTGCAGTACGCCAAGCAGATCAAAGGCAGAAAGCAGTACGGCGGACAGAGCTCGGTCATACCCATCAAGCTCAATGCGAGCGGCGTTATGCCCATAATCTTTGCGACGGCGCTCATCACGTTCCCGCAAATGATAGCACAGCTCGTCGCGCCCGAAAGCAGTTTTTATGTTTGGTGGTCGACATGGTTGGGCGCGGGCAGTAAGTATCCGTTCTATTATATACTCGTCGCGTTGTTGATACTGTTCTTCTCGTATTTCTATGCGCAGATCGAATTCAATCCCGAGGACATTTCGCGCAACATACAGCAGTACGGCGGGTTCATAAACGGCATACGCCCCGGCAAACCGACTACCGAATATCTCTCGCGGATAAGCAAGCGTTTGACGCTGTTCGGTGCGATATTCCTTGCGTTCATCGCGCTCGTGCCGTCGGTCATATTCGCGGCGGTGCTCGGCGACCAATCGCTCGTAAATGCGTTCTCCGCAACGGGTATGTTGATCGTAGTTTCGGTCGCGCTGGAATTCAACAAGCAGTTGCAAAGCCAGTTGATGATGAAGCAATATAAAGGCTTCTTGAAATAGTCCGAGCGCGTATATGCGTCGTTAAGCGGCGTCGGTGCCGAATTTTCTCGGATCGCGTATGCGAAGTACGCACCATACGTTGTTCCCACAAAATCAATCGTTTCGGAATTAACTTGCCGGGCAATGAAGTAAAGGTTTCTTGCTTACTTCTTTGCCAAAAGAAGTAAGACGAATTCCGAATTTAAAGAAACGGAGTTATACCATGAATCTCATAATAATGGGCGCGCCGGGCAGCGGCAAAGGCACGCAAGCGGCGCTCATATGCAAAGCTCACAACATTCCGCACATTTCGACGGGCGACATACTCCGCAAGAACATTGCGGACGGTACGGAGCTCGGCAAGCAAGCCAAGGCGTTCATGGACGCGGGCAAGCTTGTTCCCGACGAACTGGTCGTCGCGCTGTTGAAGGACAGGATCGAACAGGCGGATTGCAAAAACGGTTTTCTTCTCGACGGGTTCCCTCGCACCAAGGCGCAGGCGGACGCGCTCGGCAAGATAGTTTCCATCGATGTGGCGCTCAATCTCGAAACCGATCTCGATAAGCTTGCCGACCGCATGGCAAGCCGCAGGGTGTGCCCCAAGTGCGGATATTCCACAAGCGCGCAGGCGGCGTCCGACGGCAAGTGCAAGGAGTGCGGCGACACGCTCATAATTCGCGACGACGACAAGCGCGAGGTCGTGGAAAACCGCTTGAAGGTATATGCGGAAAACACCGCACCGCTCGTCGATTATTACAAGGCGACGGGACTATTGAAAAACATCGACGGAATGCAGGCGATAGACGACGTCAACAAGGCGATCGAGGCGGCGCTTAAATGATCGTAAAGACCGACAAAGAGCGCGAAGGTATGCGCGCGGCGAGCCGCGTGGTCAAGGCGGCGCTCGATGCGGCGGAGAAGTTTATCAAGCCCGGCGTAACGACGTCGGAGATAGACGCGGTCGTCGAACAAACCATACGGAGCTTGGGCGCAACGCCGTCCACCAAAGGCTTCGAGGGCTATCCCAACGCATCGTGTGTATCGGTCAACGACGTAGTCGTCCACGGAATACCGTCTTTACAGACGGTCAAGGACGGCGATATAGTGTCTGTGGACATTACCGCACTTTTAAACGGATATCAGGGCGACGCGGCGCGGACATTCCCCGTGGGGAACATAAGCGACGCGGACAAAAAGCTCATCGATACGGCGCAGGCGGCGTTTTTTGCCGGCATGGAATACGTCAAAGCGGGCAACCGCGTGGGCGACGTGTCGAGCGCCGTCCAACTCTATACCGAGTTGCACGGCTACGGCGTCGTTCGGGCGTTGACGGGGCACGGCATAGGGCATAAAATGCACGAGCCGCCCGAAGTGCCCAACTTCGGCAAAAAGCATACGGGCGCACCGCTCAGAGCGGGGCTGTGCATATGCGTCGAGCCGATGATAACGGCGGGCGATTGGCGCGTGTTCATAGAGCGCGACGGTTGGACGGTGCGTACCGCCGACAGGAGCAGAGCGGCGCACTATGAGAACACGGTGATCGTCACCGACGGCGCGCCCGAGATCCTGACGCTGTGACGCGAATATATCGCGGCAAACAGATATCTTCAATCAAGGAGAGCTTCCCGTTATGGAAGTCGGCGATATAGTAATCAGTCTTGCCGGGCACGATATCGGCAAACCGTTCGTGGTAGTGGCTTTGGTCAACAAAGACTTTGCACTTATAGCGGACGGCAAGGCGCGGGGCGTAGACAGTCCCAAGCTCAAACGAATACGGCATTTACGGGTCGCGGCGCAAAGCGGCATCACCGACCCGACAAACGCGGCGCTTAAAAAGCGCATCAAACAATTTATTTCGGACAGGAGGACGTATGCCGAGAAGTGACAATATCGAAACCGAAGGCACCGTAGAAGAGTGCTTGCCGGGCACTAAGTTCAAGGTCAAGCTCGATAACGGCGCAACGGTGCTGTGCACGATCGCGGGCAAGATGCGCGTCAACTACATCAAGGTGTTGTTGGGCGACCGTGTCAAAGTGGCGATCTCGCCGTATGATATTACCAAAGGTATAATCACTTTCCGCAGCAAAAGCTGAGTTCGAGCGCGTATATGCGGCGTCAGTGTCGAATTTTCTCGGGTCACGTACGCGAAGTACGCTCTCCGTCGCAAATTCGACCTTTCCTTGCCTAACTCGCATCACCGCACTCTCACATACGTTCTGCAACGGCTGTGTACGCAAATCAGTTCGATGCAATTGCATATAAATCTCGATTAACGGTAGAGAGATCGACCGTTAGAAACCGAAAAACAACGATTAATTCCGAATTCCGCATTCCGAATTCCGAATTTCAAAAGGAGTAATCATGAAAGTAAGGTCTTCCGTAAAACCCATGTGCGACAAATGCAAGGTCATCCGCCGTCACGGCAAAGTGATGGTCATTTGCAGTAAGAACCCGAGCCATAAACAAAGACAGGGCTAAAAACAACCGCGATGGGCGCGGCGCGACATTCCACACGTCGGGTCTACCGCGAACACAAATATCAAATCACCAACCAACCATCAAGGAGTTTTAAAAGTGGCAAGAATTGCAGGTATAGATTTGCCTAAGGAAAAACGCATCGAGATCGGCTTGACGTACATCTTCGGTATCGGTCGTCCCACGGCGAATAAAATTCTGGAAGCGACGGGCATCAGCCCCGACGTTCGGGTAAAGGATCTGACCGGCGAGCAAGAAAACGCGCTCCGTACTTATATCGACAAGAATATCAAGACGGAAGGCGATCTTCACCGCGAAGTCGAGCTAAACATCAAACGTCTTAAAGACATAGGCTGCTATCGCGGCGTTCGGCACCGTAAAAACCTGCCCGTTCGCGGTCAGAACACCAAGCAGAACGCGCGCACCCGCAAGGGACCCAAGCGCACCGTTTCGCGCAG
>CANDGE010000071.1 GCA_947384195.1 uncultured Clostridia bacterium | reverse complement strand
ATATTGGACGTTTGGTGCGCCTCCATCAGTTTCAACATGTTTTCTTTGACAAACGTCGGGAGCGCGAAATCGTTGTCGCTGTCTTGAAAAACAACGCGCGCGTTGCCCGTGATATTTGCATAAACGCACGCGCTCGGCAAGTACAGCTTGCCGTTCGTTATGTAATCGTTTATATCGTTTTCGCGCGCGGCGTATTCGTCCGAATATTTATCGGGCTCGGGATTGTCCGCTCGCTCGCGCTTATCGGGCACGCGCTTTAAATACATGAGCTCGCCGTTCTTATTGCAATAATCGTCGGCGATATCATCGAAAACATGCTCGTCGCCCGATCTGTGCCCGCTGTACTTACAGACGATCTTGTGGTGGTCGTCCTCTATCTTTAACGATTCTTCGAGCGCGACCTTTAACCTGAGCGACGCGTCGACCAAGATGAGCGACAGTATAGCCGCCAAAAACACGGACAGGGTGTCGGGGCTCGTGATTATATCTACGATCTTGCTGAATACCGATGACGACGACGGCTTGAACACGCCGCTTATCGCGAATATCACGGCGACGCAGCAAAGCATGAATATAAGCCGCACCCAAAAATTCCCGATCGCGCGCTTTAAAAATTTGGTAAACTTTTTCATGCCGCACGATACCCCCTGCGCGATCCGTATGATTTTCGGCAACGCGACGCAAGATGTTCGCGGTGCGCTTTTGCTATCTTCACTCCATGCTCCTCCTTTGTTTTTGTTCGCGATTCAATTATACCATGAAGTCTGCGTATGCGCAAACGTTTGTGCGGCGTATAGCGCAATATCTTGCTTTTTCGCAGACGCGCGCAAAATCTCCCGCGCGACCGAACGAACGCGCAACGCCGTTCGTTCACTTGCTTTTTCGCGATAAAACTGCTAAAATATATAAAAGGAGCTTTTATTATGGATATCATGTACAAAAAGAAAAACGCCTACGCCGCGGCGGACTCCGCCGAACTCGCGCGCATAACCGAGTATTGCGAAGGCTATAAAAAATTTCTCGACAACGGCAAGACCGAGCGCGAAACGGTAGCCGAAACGATAAAGCTCGTAGCCGCCGCAGGCTACAAGCCGTACGCGCTGGGCGACAAGATCGCCAAGGGCGCAAAGCTCTACTACGACAACCGCGGCAAAAGCCTGTTCGTTTTGCGTGCCGGCACGGCGGACATCGCAAAAAACGGCGTCCGTATTTTGGTCGCGCACGTCGACAGCCCGCGACTCGACTTAAAGCAAGTACCGCTGTTTGAAAAATCGGATATCGCTTATCTGAAAACGCATTATTACGGCGGCATCAAAAAATATCAGTGGCTCACCATCCCGCTCGCGTTGCACGGCGTGGTCGCGCTCAAAAGCGGAAAAACGGTAAACGTCGCGATCGGCGAAAAAGACTCCGACCCCGTGTTTTACATAACCGATCTGTTGCCGCACCTTTCGCAGGAGATAAACTCGAAGACGATCGCGGAAGGCTTTCAAGCGGAAAATCTCAATCTCGTGATAGGCGGCATCCCCGCTCGCGGCGAAGATAAGGACGCCGTCAAAAAAGGCGTGATGGCGTTGCTCAACGAAAAATACGGCATTACCGAAGAGGACTTCTTGTCCGCCGAGCTCGAAGCTGTGCCCGCCGTCAAGGCGCGCGACGTCGGCATAGACCGCGCTTTTATATCGAGCTACGGCCACGACGACCGCGTTTGCGCATATCCCGAGATAACCGCAACGCTTCAAACCGATACCGATCAAACCGTTCTCACCGTGCTCGCCGATAAAGAAGAGATAGGCTCCGAGGGCAATACGGGTATGCAGTGCGTGCTCATTTCCGACATACTCGACGCTGTCGCCGCAAGCTACGGCGTCAACCCCGCCGCGCTCCGCGCCAAGTCGCAGTGCATATCCGCGGACGTGACCGCCGCCTACGACCCCGCTTATGCGTCGGCGTTCGAGGAAAACAACGTCGGCAAGGTCGGCTACGGCGTTGCGATGAACAAATATACGGGCGCGCGCGGCAAGTCCGGATCCAACGACGCCTCCGCGGAATACATAGCGCGGTTGCGCGCCGCGTTTGAAAAAGACGGCGTTATCTGGCAGACCGGCGAACTCGGCAGAGTCGATCTCGGCGGCGGCGGTACGGTAGCCAAATACATCTCCAAAATGAACATCGACACCGTAGATATGGGCGTACCCGTGCTGTCTATGCACGCGCCGTGCGAGCTCGTGTCCAAGGTCGATGTTTACCAAGCGCACAAAGCGTTTTCGGCATTTATAAAATGATCGCGTCCCCGATCGTATGATATCGTTACCCCCCCCCGACTTAAAGGTCGGGGGCTTTTTTTGCCGTTCGTGACAAGCTTTATCATATAATTGACAAATATCTCACAATGTGGTAAAATAATCATATCATTGCAAAGGGAATCTCAAATGAGTGGGCTGCGGACAAAGCATAATATAATAGAATACGTCATCACTCTTTTGAGCGCATCGGGCGGACAATCGACTTTGAGCAAAGCGGAAACTGCGGCTTGCTTGGAAACCGCGTACGAGATCCAAAACTTTTTGGACGAGATCCCCGGCGGATTTTTGATATACTACGCCGACGGCGACGAAGAAATACTGTACGCCAACACCGCGCTGTTGCGTATTTTCGGTTGCGAGACTTTGCGCGAATTCAAGCAATACACAAACAATTCGTTCAAAGGGCTCGTCCACCCCGACGACGTCGAGCAAGTGGAAGCGAGCATAAAAGAACAGATATTCGACAGTCAGTTCGATCTCGACTACGTAGAATATCGTATAATCCGCAAGGACGGCGCGGTGCGGTGGATAGAGGACTACGGGCACTATATCAAAAACAGCGGGCTGGGCAACATTTTTTACGTGTTCATGACCGACGTGACCGATAAAAAAGAGCGGGAACTGTCCGAAAAAGCGGAGCTCATACGCCAAAACGCCGAAACCGAGCAAAAGATAAAAACGCTCGTCGAAGAATACGACCGCGAACGTCAACTGATAAACCGCGAACATCTGCGCCGTTTGGAGGTAATAGAAGGGCTGAGCGTCAATTACGACACCATACTCTACGTCGATCTCGACGCGGATACCGTTTTGCCGTATAGGCAAGGCAACCGCGTTTACCGTCAGTTCAACGGCAAGTTTCGCCCGCGCAAGTTCGACTGGTATATAACCGACTATGTGGAACACGTCGTTTGTTCCGAGGACCGCGAGCGGATCCTCGGCATTTTGCGCCCCGAATATATGCGCAAAAAACTCGCCGAGATAAAAACGTATTATGCAAACTACCGCGGCGGCATAAACGGCGAAATACAGTACTTGCAGATCCGCATGGTCAACGTCGGGTCGAGCGACCACGTTTCGCAGGTCGTAATAGGCTACCGCAACGTCGACGAGGAAGTTCGGCACGAAATGCAACAGTTGCAAGCGCTCGAAGACGCTTTGCGCACCGCCAAGCAAGCGGACGTCGCAAAAAACACGTTTTTGTCCAACATGTCGCACGATCTGCGCACGCCGTTAAACGCCATATTCGGCTATACCGCGCTCGCCAAAACGCGCGTCGCCGACGGTAAAGCCGTAGACGAATATCTCGACAAGATCGACGTCGCGGGCAAGCAAATGCTCGAACTGATAGAAAAGGTTTTGGAGCTTTCGTATATCGAAGCCAACGAGCTTAAATTGAGCGAAAACGACTGCGACGTTTACGCTATCGCGACCGAGCTCAACGATTTCGCCAGCGAACGCGCGGCGCGAAAAAACATAACCTGCACTCTGCGTTACGACGGCATAGCGCACAGCAACGTTTACGCAGACGAGAGCAAGCTCGGTCAGGCGCTTCAATACATCGCGGGAAACGCCGTCAAATACACAGAGCCCGGCGGCAAAGTTTACATCACCGTCAGCGAAACGGGCTACGTCGGCGAGTACGCCACATACCGTTTTTCCGTCGCCGACACGGGCATAGGCATGGAAAAACGCGCGCTCAAACATATATTCTCGCCGTTTGCGCGCCTGCAAAATACCACGGCAAGCGGCGTTTACGGCACGGGGCTCGGGCTGACCATAGCCAAAAACATAGTCGAGATGATGGGCGGCACGATCGACGTGCAAAGCGAACTCGGCAAAGGCAGTACGTTTACGGTCACGGTGCGCCTGCGCGTCAGACGCGCGCCGCAACGCGCAAACAAATACAATGCCGAAAACGCGCTCGACGCAATGGCGAACAAAAAGATACTCGTAGCGGAAGACAACGAGATCAATCTCGAAATAATAACCGAGATCCTGCAAGGGCTCGGGATAGACGTAGACACGGCGTCAAACGGCAAGCTCGCCGTCGAAAAAATAAAAGCTTCCGCGCCGAACGATTACGCGCTCGTATTGATGGACATACAAATGCCGGTCATGGACGGCAGACAAGCGACGGAAGAGATACGCAAGCTGCCCGACCGCACGCTCGCGGATATCCCCATCGTCGCGCTGTCGGCAAATGCGTTTGAAAGCGACAAACGCCTGTCGACGGAAGCGGGCATGGACGCGCATCTCACCAAACCGCTCGACGTCCAACTCCTGTTGCAAACGTTTGCCGATATTCTCAACGACAAATAATTCGATCCCCCGCCCAATACGTTCGAGCGGTTTTATTTTCTCACAGCTCTACCGTGCGCGTCGCTATCTTCGCACGGAACGCTTTATCGTGTTCTACGAACAGCATCGTCGGCGAAAATTCGTTTAACAGGTTTTCCAACTGCATGCGCGAATAAACATCGATATAATTAAGCGGCTCATCCCAAATATACAAGTGCGCCCTTTCGCACAGGCTCGCGGCGAGCGCGACCTTCTTTTTGCGCCCTGCCGAAAATGCGGAAACGTCGCCGTCGAGATCGTCCCTGCGAAAATCGAGCTTGCGCAGAACCGTCTTTAACAAGCATTCGTCGATCCCGCGATTTTTCGCGTACTCGGCAAGCCTGCCGCGCAGCCCGTCGACAGACTGCGGCACATACGAGACGACAAGCTCGGACGCGAGCCTTATCGTTCCGTCGTAACGCAAGGCATCGCCCGCTACAAGCTTTAAAATACTGCTCTTGCCGCAACCGTTTCCGCCGTTTAGCGCGACGCGCTCGCCGCGGACTATCTCCAAACTTATCGGCGCGCAAGCTTTTTTATCGCCGTAAAAAATCTCGACGTCTGTCAAAGTCACAAGCCGTTCGGCGCGACAAACGAGCGGGCGCAACTTCAACTCGGCGGTTTTTTCTTCGTTCGATAAAAGCTCGGACTTTTGTTCGATCGCCGCACTGCGTCGCGCCCCGACCGCTTTCGCGCGCGCCATAAGCTTTGCCGCTTTATGCCCGACATAGCCTTTGTCCTGTTTCAGTCCCGAACTCGCCTTGCCGTACTTGGAACGCTCGGTCTTATCCGCCCACGCCGCCGCGCGCTTTTCCGCCTCGGCGAGCCGTGCTATATCCTTTTTAAGCCGCTCGCTTTGCGTCGTTTCGTACGACATGCGCCGCTCGTAATTCTCATGCCAAGACGAAAAATTTCCGCTTTGGACTTCTATATCGTTTTTGCCTATGGAAACGATATGATCGACGCAACCGTCCAAAAACGCTCGGTCGTGCGAAACGAGAATAAAACCCTTTTTGCTTTTCAAATACCGTGCGACCGCATCGCGCCCCGTTGCGTCCAAATGATCGGTCGGCTCGTCTATAAGCAAAAATCCGCCGTCCGCCGCAAACAGTCCCGCAAGCAACGCCTTGGTGCGTTCGCCGCCCGACAGAGAATCGAACGGCATGTATAAAATACCTTCGTTCGTTTTCATCAACGTCAACTCGCGAACTATCGCCCACTCTGCCGCATCGGGACAGACTTCCGCCAATATCTCGCCGACAGTACGCGTTCCGTCCTTGACCGCAAACGGGAAATAAGTAAATTTCACGCTCGCGGATATCCTGCCCTTATATCCGTACTCGCCCGCCAACAGCTTCAACAGCGTCGTCTTGCCCCTGCCGTTGCGCCCGATAAGTCCCGTCCGCCAGTCGGTATCCAATGCAAAGCTCGCATTGTGAAAAACAAAGCTCCCGCCGTCGTACGAAAAAGTCAATCCGTTAATATCTATCAATGACATACATAACCTCCTTTTGCCCGCTTATTTCGGGCAGTTTGCGCGGACAGCCCGCGCCGAAGACCGTGCGCGGCCGTGCGTACCGCCGCAGTCTTTCGCTTTGCCTGCAACAAAAAACGAGCGGTGAGTAAATAAACTCACAGCCCGTTGGAAAACCGTATCCGCAAAAGCCGACGTTTTATTCAAACACTTACTTGCAAAGCGCGCAAAGACCGACGGAAACCCCGCTGTCGCGCAATATTCTTATTTGCAAGTAAATTTTCTCATTTTACACCTTTCGTATTCGATAACCGAATTATACCACACCCGCACTCCGTATGCAAGCGTTTTACGCCCGCACTCCGAATATTTCCGCATAGATCTCACGCGCAGTCGCAAAAAAACGATCGTCGAATACGACTACGTATATTTCGATATCCGCGCTCTCAAACTCTTTTAGCGTCGACAGCGCAACTCGTATCGCTTGCTCTATTGGATATCCGTACACGCCCGACGAAATAAGCGGGAACGCAATGCTTTTAAGTCCGTGCTCCATCGCAAGCCCGGCCGCCTTACGGTAACAGCTTTCCAACGTTCGGCGTTCGCCGTGCGCGCCGCCGCGCCATACGGGACCGACGGTGTGGATCACGTACTTTGCGGGCAGGTCGTAGCCCTTGGTTATCTTGACGTCGCCGGGGACGCATCCGCCGAGCGTGCGGCATTCCGCCAAAAGCAACGGACCTGCGGCACGGTGTATAGCGCCGTCGACTCCGCCCCCGCCCAGAAGCGTGCTGTTGGCGGCATTGACTACGGCGTCCGCATCGACTCGTGTTATATCGCCCGAAATCAGCTTTGGTATCATGCTTTGTTTCTCTCCGTATCGTATAACCGACGTTAAACGATCGCTATTTGCTTTTCGCTCTCGGCTCTATATCGTCGCGAACCCGCACGCTCGCAAGCTTGGGAAAAACGACGTCGACGCTTTTGACCGCGCGAACGAGCTCGGTCGGTACGAAAAATTTGGTTTTGTCGTCGTTGACGTCGAAATACTTTATGCGTCCGCCGCCGATATTGCCGTATAACGGTTTATCGCCGTCGAACACGATCTTGCATTTGTAACGCTTGCCGTTTCGGTCGTAAACGCCCGTAAACGTTTCGATATTTCCGTCGACGACGCGCGTTCGCACTCGCATATGCGCGAAAAAATCGAACGAATACTGCGAACACGTCAATGCGCGCAACCGCGCCACGTTACCGCGTTCCGTTTCGATATGATCGGTCCCGTCCGAAAACGCCGAACGCGTTTTTGACAGGATCTGAAAACAATAACGCTTCCCGTTTTCTATGCGCGTATATTGCATAATGCTCATCGGCGCGACCGTACGCAACGCAAAGTTATAAACGACGAAAATTATTATCAGCGCCACGCCGACAATCGTGCACACCGTGCCGACAGTGCCTTCGACCGTCATAGACACGATAAGCCCCGCGACCGCCGCGCCGCCCAACAAAAAATTGAGTGCGAGCTGCCACCATTTGGTATTGAATATATCGTTGCGCACCGACTTGATCGCCGCCGCGCGCGCTTCGAGTATCTGCGAATACTCGTCGAGCGCGCCGTCCGCGCCGCCGTCATGCGCGTTTGCTTTGTCCGTCACTTGTTTTTGCGCTCCGCCGCATCGGGATAGTTGCCCGTAAAGCACGCATCGCAATACCGCCCGCACAAGCCCACGCGCTCGAACGCCGTCATCGGTAAGTATCCGAGCGAGTCCGCGCCTATGTCCGCGCAGATCTCGTCGATCGTCATGCGCACCGCGGCAAGGTATTTGCGATCGGGTATGTCCGTGCCGTACGGACAGGAATATATGAACGGCGGCGACGCTATGCGCATGTGCACCTTGCGCGCTCCCCCGTCCTTCATGAGCCTAATAAGATTGGCGCTTGTCGTGCCGCGCACGATCGAATCGTCGACGAGCACTACGTCCTTACCGTCTATCGCGCCGCGCAACGCGTTGAGCTTGACCGAAACGGCTTCGCGCCGAACTTCGTCCGTGCCCTTTATGAACGTCCTGCCGACGTATGAATTTTTGACCAAGCCGTCGGCGTATCGTATCCCGCTCTCGTACGCATAGCCGAGCGCGAAATGCAAGCCCGAACTCGGCACGCCGACTACGACGTCGGCTTCGGCGGGACACGCCTTGTAAAGCTCTCGACCTATATCGATACGCGTTTGATATACGCTCTTTCCGTCTATGTACGAATCGGGTCGCGCGAAATACACATACTCGAAAATACACTGCGCGGGAGTCACCTTGCCTACTCCGTCGTCGTAATGCGTTACGCCCGTTTCGTCTATCTTGACAAGCTCCCCGGGCTTGACGTCGCACACCGTGCGCGCACGGATAACGTCGAACGCCGCCGTTTCGGACGCGAAGAAATAGCAATTCCCGCGCTTGCCGAGCGACAGCGGTTTAAACCCGTATCTGTCGCGCACCGCGATAAGCTTTTTGGGGCTCATTAGCACAATGGAAAACGAGCCTTCGAGCCGAGCGGCAGTCGCCGCCAAAGCTTCTTCCGCGCTGTGCGTTTGCGTGCGCGCGACGGCTACCATGTTCATGACCATTTCCGCATGGCTGGACGACTGGAATATCGCGCCGCGGTGTTCGAGTTCGGAACGCAATGCGTCGTAATTGGTGATCGTGCCGTTCATGGCTATTGTCATAGTGCCCTTGCAATAGCGCGAAACGATCGGCTGTATGCCGTCGTTCTCTTCGCCCGTATAACCGTAAAGCACGTGTCCAACGCCGATCTTGCCTTTGAGCGTTCCGAGATTGTCCTTGGTGAAAACTTCGTTGACCAAGCCCTTGTTCTTAATGGTGTACAGCTTGACATAGTCGTTGGTCACTATACCGCAACTCTCTTGCCCGCGGTGCTGTAAAGTATACAGCCCGTGATAGATATCGATCGCTACGTCGCCGCCGTCGAAATCGTATGCGCCCATAACTCCGCATTCTTCGTGAAGCATTTGTTTGTCCTCGTGTTTGGATTCGTTTATATCATATCACAAACCCCGTGCTTTTGCAAGCAAACAAAAGGATCGCGCGCACAAAAAGCTCGCCGCTACGCGCAAATGCGCAATGCCGCATATTCATCGATACGCAGCACGCGAATTCGCTTGACACGAGCGCAATATCATGATAAAATATTTTATACACGGCAAGCCGCGCGGCTCCGCGAATATTCGGGCAATTAACTCAGCGGGAGAGTGCTACCTTCACATGGTAGAAGTCACAGGTTCGAACCCTGTATTGCCCACCAAGACCCACCCAGTCGAACCTTTTACGGTTTGATTGGGTGTTTTCTTTTGTAAAGCACGCTGTATAACGGCGTGTTTTTGCTTTTACAGTGAGTTTGCTATCGTAACGCAATCTTCTTCGCCGCAATAATATAACGGCTCGTAACGGATATAAAATAGTTTTCGGGCAAAGAAAAATCCCGACGGTCGTTGTCGGGATTGTCTACGTTGATATTAACCGCTATTTTCTCTGTTAGCGACTTTGGATTTATCATCGCGATACAAAAAAGTGCATTGGATATTTCACT
>CANDGE010000070.1 GCA_947384195.1 uncultured Clostridia bacterium | reverse complement strand
CGTCGACGACCTGCGTCGCCGAAACTATATCGTAATCGCCGCACGTGAGCGGAGTGCCGTCGTATCGCTTGCCCGCCGTGCCCGACCGCACGGTCAGGTTGCGCGGCGCAACGGTAAGCGCGCCCAAGCGGTACTCCACGCCCACGCCCTGCGCAGGCTCGCCGTCCTTTGTGACCGCGACGAACACGGCGGTATTGTCGACAGTGCCCACGTCGGTGACGGAACCTATCACGCTCGCAGTCACCGAATATTCGCCGACCGCTATCGTTCTGCCGGACGCATACCACGTATCGTTCGCCAACGTGTCGTCGTTAACGACCCGCCACGCATCGCAAACGAGCGGCGTGCCGTCGTATATCTTATAGGCGGGACACGTCTCGATAATAACGGTGACGGGCGTCACCGTGAGCGTGCCGAATGTGAACACAGGCTCGTACATGTCCGTGACGTTCGAGCCGTCGGATGCCGTTACAACGCACGTAGCGACGTTATCCGAACTGCCTATATCCTTTTGCTCGCCCAAAACCGTGACAAAAAGCGTGTGCCCTTGCGCAAGCCTGCCGCTCGTGAGCGTCCACCTTTCGGCGGTGAGCGAAGTCCCGTCGTACACCTTGTTCGCCGAATCGGTGACAATGTTAAGCATTTCGCCGTGCACGTACAGAGTGCCGTACAAATACTCTAAGGAATAGTTTGCGGACACGTCGCGCTCGCCGTCGGTGACCGTCGCCACAAACGTGTTCTCTGTCTTGCCCGACGCAGTGAGCGAGCCGTTCACATGATATTCGATCTCGTGTCCGTCGACGAGCGACCCGTCGAAAACCGCACAGCTCCGCGCGGTCAAAGGCTCGCCGTCGTATGTTTTTTCTGCGCTCGCCGACGCGACTATCAGCTTGCGCGGCGTGACCGTCAGCTTGCCCGGCTTGTATACTATGCCGTAGCTGTCCGTTACGTCGTAACCGTTCTCGTCATACACAAGCGCCGAAAAAACGTTATCGCTCTCGCCGACATCGGTGCGCGTTCCCGTCACGGTAACAGACAAAACGTGTCCGTCTTTGAGCTCGCCCTCTTCCAGCCGCCATTCGTCGTCGGTCAGTCCCACGCCGTTATATTCGGCGGTACGCGACGCCGAAGTCAAGACCAATCTCGTCGGTTCGGCGGAAATAACGCCCGTCGCGATAAGTATAAAGTACACCGCAAGCAGTGCGATAATGGCGATGGTTATCGCGCCGATGACGTATATCGATCTCGATTTTTTAACATTGTCCTTCACGGTGAACCTCCTTGTTGATAGAAGTAGCGTATAAAAGTAAAGAGCGTAAGATATAGGTCGGATCATTGCGGTAAACAGCCGTTAATATTAAGGATCTGTTTCTTATCGCGATCCGCTCGCCCGTAGCGGCAGATCCGCTTGCCGCATTCCCTACATGCTCTTGGCAAGCTTTTGCATGATCTTCTTGCATTGCGGCATCTTGTTTTCTCCGAACAACTCGTCCAGATACAAGCAAAACCCGTCCGCGGCATTCTTTACATATATAGGGTTTTGCGTCTCCGCTTTCCTCAACACCTTCTTGCTCAGTATGTCGTCCAATGCCGACAGCTCGTCGCCGCCGCACGCCACATATACGGGAATATAGTTTCGTATTTGGTTCATTATCCTGTTCCCGAACGTTATCCGAAAGTGTTCTATCATGTACGCGTCCAGCTTCTCCAACCGCCGCGCGTTACGTTTCGTCATGCGGTATTCCTTCCGCGCGTTCTTCGCCAACTGCTCGAACCGTTCGTACGATATATGCACGGGCTTTTCCTTCGCCGCTATAAACGGCTCCGCTTTGCTGTCCAGATCCATTACCATCGCTCTGTCGTACACCTTATCGGATATCGCAAACGTGCTGTCGTCGTTGTTCGCAGTTCCTATGAACCACATGTTTTCGGGTAACTTGATCTTCCCGTCGCGCAACTGCTTCGGATCGCTATCCCACCGATTGCTCACCACCGTCAAGTACCGCTTTTCCGCATCGGGTATTTCCAGCATCGACAGAAACTCCGCAAAGTAATATTCCACCCGCGCGATGTTCATTTCGTCCAGCACCGTCACGTACATGTCTTTGCTGTAATTGGCTTCGTACATCTTTTCCAGCAACACGGTTTCGTTGAACTGTTTCGTGAACTCGTTGTAATATCCCAACAGATCCGTGCGCTCTTTCCACATCGGCTGTACAGGTATGACCGTCGACGGATTGTCCAAAAACTTCCCGAACACGTATGCCAGCGACGTTTTGCCAGTACCCGACATCCCTTGCAGGATCATCGTGTGCGACACGCTCAGCCCCGCTATGAACCGTCGCATGTCTTCTATGTCGTAATACAGCGACTGATTAGCCGCATAGTTCCGCAAATTCTCGCACAGCGTTTTCAGCGTTATCCCGTCGTCGTAGTCGCTTCGCTCGTACCTGCTCCGCTCCGCATCGATCCTGCTCAGCGTCGGAAACCGCTTCCCGCTCGCTTTCTCTTTCTTTTCGACCTTTCGCTCGCCGTCGTCACGCAACGCCACGCTTTCGTCGTCCCGCGACGTTTCCGCTTTGTCAATGACGGTTGTTATATGCGTCTTGCGCCCGAGATTGACGAATATAAACACAGTTAAAAGCACGGGCAATATAACGGCAAGCGTAACTATAACGTACATCGTTTCCGACCGCACGAGCCCGAACTCAAACGCGTCGGGCTTTGCGATATACGCGCATAACGCGCCTATAAGCAACCCGCCGACTATGACAAGCGTCGCAAAGCAGACGATGTATTTTACGAGCCTTCGCTTTTGCATTCTACTCCTTATCGTCATCAGACGGCAAAAGATCTATCGTAGATCTGACGGGCGAAATATCGGTCACTATCACGCTGTCCGCTTTATCGCCGCCGCGTTTTTGTTTCGCACGGTCGGGCTTTCCCGTCTTGCTTTCGCTTACGGCGATATCGCCGCCGTTTGACTTATCGGCGGGCGTTTGGGCAGCGTCCGACTTTTCGTCGGCGACGGGCGTGCCCGCCGTTACGCTGTCCGAAGTTTTGCTTGCGCCGTCGATACGGTGCGCGCGCAACAGTTCGTCGCGTATCCTTTTTTTCGCTTTGCGCCACTCGCCTTTAAAGAACCGACGGAAAGCGTTGTATTGGTTTTCTATCTCGTTAAAAGCGTTCTCGTCGGTAAAATCGTCCGCATCGGTCATCAGCCCGTACTGATGCCGTAGTGCGTTCAAACGCCCGTCGGACAACCGTTTAAGGTCTTCGAGCAAACGATTTTCCTCTTTGATATCGAGTACCGCCTGCGCCTTTTTATCCATTTCGACCATGAGCTCGGACTTTTCGCGCGCGTGCTCCGCGATAAGCGCGTCCGTTTCGGCGCGGTGCTTTGCCGCCGCATCGGCGTTTTCCTTTTTAAGCGCGGATAACTCGGCGGCGTTTTCTTCGATCGTGCTTTCGTACTCGTCGGCGAGCTCTTCGAGCTCGGCTTCGTGTTTTTCTTTGAGTGCGGCGAGCTTGCGCTCGTTGTGCTCGCGCAGTTCGGATATCTCGTTGCGGCACTGTTCGGTCACGCCGTCCACCTGCGCCTGCCAACTCTCGTTGAGCGCCGCGACCGCATCGGAATGCGCGGCGCGAAGCTCCGCAAGCTCGTTTTCGTGCGCGACGCGCATCGCTTCGGTATCGTCGGCGTACTTTTGTTCGAGCCGAGCGTACTCGGCGGCTTGCGCAGCTATCGTATCGTTGAGCGTCGTTATCGTATTGTTCAGCTCGATCGTCCGATCGGTCAAGCGTTTGATCTCTTCCGTCGCTTCGTCAAGCCGCGAATAAATGCCTTCGTACGTACGTAACTGTTTTTCCAATAACAGCATGTAGCTTTCGGGACTCTCGCCCGACTCGGCTATGCGCTTACGCAACATTTTGAGCCGATCCAGCTGTTGCTGTTCGGCAACATACTTGCGCCGTTTCTCCTCTTCGTCGTAGTGCGACTTCAACACGCTTTTTATGCCCATGCCGTATTCGTATGTAAGGAACGACGCGAGCGCATACACTTCGGCAAACTCGTCTGCTACAAGCTCGGATATCGCCATGCGTTTAGTAACAGTCTTGACGGAATATCCGTCTCCGTCGTACGCCGCTATAAACTCGTAAAGCGCAACGGCGCCTTTAAAATCCTTATCTATTTTAAGGACGTTGGTCTTTGTGATCGGCGGTTTGAGCCGCGCCGCCTTGCCGACCTCTTCCATGAGCGGGGTCGCCAAAAAATGATCGACCGTTTTGAGCAGCATGCTTATGCGGTCGAGCGCGGAGCGGCACGGATTGATCTCGCGCATAACGGGGTCGTCGCGCCGTTTTTCGTCCAGCTCGAAATCGAACGTTATTTCGCTGCGCCGCGATTTGACCGTTTTTTTAAACTTCGCCGCGCCGTGATACGTTTCGGTAAGGTCGACGATCTTGGAGTATCTCATGCCTATAAACTCGCTCAAATACGACAACAGCATATACAAAAATCTGTTTTCGTACACCGCGTAATCGTTGAGCCGCTCCACGGTATAAAGCTGTTCGGGCATGAGCTCGTCGCCGTCGAATTCCTTTGTGATAAGATTGCTGTGCTTGGACAAATGCTCGACGGAATCCCGCGAAACGCGCTTGACCTTTTCGATAGGCACTATCTCGCCGTCGGCGCGGATAAACTGCCGTTCCTGCGCGAGCGCTCTTTCGACATACGTCAACCCTTCCTGTATCGCGTCTATCCAGTCGTTCTCTATCTCGCACACGACACGCGTGACCGTGACGTTGTCGTTTTCAACGTCGGCCTTTGCAACGGTGTTGCGCTGTACGGCGCATTCTCGATCGTTCGCGGTCTGTTCGCGGTAATCGAGAAACGCCCGATAAAGTACGTCCAAGTAGTTCATTTGATATCCCGATAGATAGAAGTAACTTTAAAAATCGATCATAACGATCGGCGTAAGATATAAGTCGGATCATTGCGGTAAACAGCCGTTAATATTAATGATCTGTTCTTATCGCGATCCGCTCGCCCCGTAGCGGCAGATCCGCTTGCCGCATTCCCTACACGCTCTTGGCAAGCTTTTGCATGAGCTTCTTGCATTGCGGCATCTTGTTTTCTCCGAACAACTCGTCCAGATACAAGCAAAACCCGTCCGCGGCATTCTTTACATATATAGGGTTTTGCGTCTCCGCTTTCCTCAACACCTTCTTGCTCAGTATGTCGTCCAATGCCGACAGCTCGTCGCCGCCGCACGCCACATATACGGGAATATAGTTTCGTATTTGGTTCATTATCCTGTTCCCGAACGTTATCCGAAAGTGTTCTATCATGTACGCGTCCAGCTTCTCCAACCGCCGCGCGTTACGTTTCGTCATGCGGTATTCCTTCCGCGCGTTCTTCGCCAACTGCTCGAACCGTTCGTACGATATATGCACGGGCTTTTCCTTCGCCGCTATAAACGGCTCCGCTTTGCTGTCCAGATCCATTACCATCGCTCTGTCGTACACCTTATCGGATATCGCAAACGTGCTGTCGTCGTTGTTCGCAGTTCCTATGAACCACATGTTTTCGGGTAACTTGATCTTCCCGTCGCGCAACTGCTTCGGATCGCTATCCCACCGATTGCTCACCACCGTCAAGTACCGCTTTTCCGCATCGGGTATTTCCAGCATCGACAGAAACTCCGCAAAGTAATATTCCACCCGCGCGATGTTCATTTCGTCCAGCACCGTCACGTACATGTCTTTGCTGTAATTGGCTTCGTACATCTTTTCCAGCAACACGGTTTCGTTGAACTGTTTCGTGAACTCGTTGTAATATCCCAACAGATCCGTGCGCTCTTTCCACATCGGCTGTACAGGTATGACCGTCGACGGATTGTCCAAAAACTTCCCGAACACGTATGCCAGCGACGTTTTGCCAGTACCCGACATCCCTTGCAGGATCATCGTGTGCGACACGCTCAGCCCCGCTATGAACCGTCGCATGTCTTCTATGTCGTAATACAGCGACTGATTAGCCGCATAGTTCCGCAAATTCTCGCACAGCGTTTTCAGCGTTATCCCGTCGTCGTAGTCGCTTCGCTCGTACCTGCTCCGCTCCGCATCGATCCTGCTCAGCGTCGGAAACCGCTTCCCGCTCGCTTTCTCTTTCTTTTCGACCTTTCGCTCGCCGTCGTCACGCAACGCCACGCTTTCGTCGTCCCGCGACGTTTCCGCTTTGTCGATGACTATCTTCGACTTGTTATCGGAAATAAGCACGGACACTATCAACAACGCGACGAGCACTATTATTATCACGGCGTATGCGAGTATCGCATAGCCCGACGACAAATAATTCCATATCTCGCGCATACCGCCGATAAAGTTTTGAGCATAAACTTCCGTCATACGCCCTCCTTTAATGCCGACAATCCGCGCACCGCCGCCTTGATCCGCGGCGTTGTATCGTCGCCGAATATCCCGCAGAACACGGCGCTAAGCCCGCCGTCGTCGGCCGTCAGCTTATCGGCGAGCGCCGTAGCCGTATGCGGAACGAGCTTTGCCGCTACGGTACGGTCGAGCGTTTCGATCTGATCGCAACCGCACTCCAACAGCACGGCGATAAACTTTTCCATTTGAACGCACAGCTTGTTGCCTATGACGTACGGCGTGCGAGCGGACACGAATCTTTCCAACCGATCGATCTTTTTCCAATGCTCTTCGTCGAGCTCGCGATCGCGCTCGGCGCGGCGGCAAGCCGCGGTCAACTGATAACAGTTGGGCGCGGTCGGGCGTTTATCGCGATCGACGGGTTTGGCGACGGACAGCTTGGGAAAAACGACCGTCGACATGTCCGCGACAAAAGCGGGAACGTCGCACTTTTCGTCGGCAAGCCGCATGACGAACCATATGTTATGCGGAAAACAAAGCTCGCGCTTGCTCGCGCCGTAAGCTATACGGATATCGTCGGGCGACGTCGCATAGCGTATGAACGGCGTAAAAATTTTGCCGAGCATAGCGCCGCGCACGTTATCGAGCGCCGCAACGGTCACGCGCTCGCGGTGTTGCGCCGCAAACTCCGCCGCGCGAACGAGCGCACAATCGCCGCCGCCGAAAATATCGTCGCGTCCGGCGTAACCGCGCGCGTCGTCGACGCTCGCAGGACATGCAAAGTATTCGCTCAACAGCATGACGAGCATATCGAATTCCGCCTTGCCGCAACGCAAAAGCACCGCGCGCGACGCGGCAAACGCCGCGATAAGCTCGTACGCCGTCGAACGTTCTACATTTATCCCGATCGCAAGCGCAAACGCCGTAAACCCGTCGGCGATGGTCTTGACCGTCACCGAATCGTCCAAGTATTCGAGTATCTCGTCGTCGGCGAGTTCTTGCTCTGCGTTTCCGTCGTCGCCATCGTCCGCGCCGAACTCGTCGGCGAACAGCTTTTCGAGCGACGGTGATCCGTCCGACGGGCGCGCGGACTTAAACGCGCCGCCCGCGCTGTCGGCAGTCAACGCCGACATGCGGTAGCCGTCGTTCAATATATTGGAAAGCGACGGCAAATAATCGGCAAGCCTGTCGTCGCCGCGCGCAAAGCTTTCGCCGTTGACGGTGATAGCGCCGGTCAAGCGAATATCCTCCGCCGACGCGCCGACGTACACTTCGTAAACGCCGTTCTCGGTCCTGCGCTTTCCGCCCGACTTATCCGAAATTTCGAGCATTGCGGCGTTTACGGGGAATTTGATCTGCATCGACTGCCCGGGCTCTATTACGACCCGCGCAAAGCCTTTGAGCTCGCGCGCGGGACGAACGACCGCCGAATCTTTTTTACCCACATACAACTGCGCGATCTCCGCCGCGGTATGCGATCCCACGTTTTTGACAGTCACTTCCACGCTGTCGACAAGCGCTTTGAGATTGCAATATACAAACTTACCGTACGTCAAGCCGTGCCCGAACGGGTACCCGACCTTGACGTTTTCGGACACGTATCGGCGGTAGCCGATGAATTCGCCCGCTTTATACCGTCCCGCCGCTATCGCCGCTTTTTGTTTGCCGAAGTATTCGTCGGCGTTCGAGTATGCCGTTGCCGTCAGCTTGCCGGACGGCGAAACGTCGCCGAACAAAATTTCAAACAACGCCCGCGCCGTTTGCGCGCCGCCGACGGGCACGAGCAAAACGCCCGCGACTTTTCCGTCAAAGCTCATATTGGGCAAAACGTTGCCGACGACCGCGGCTATTATCTTTTTGCCCGTTTTTGCGAGCGCATCGATGAGCGCCGCCTGAGCGGCGGGCAGATCGAGCGACTCCCCGCCGGTAAACCGCTCGCCGCGTTGCTTTCCGTGCCCGACGAAAACGAGCGCGACGTCCGATCTTCGCACGAGCTCGACAGCCTCGGCGATAAGCTCGTCGTTTCGCTCCGCAAACGCTTTATAGCCGTCGACGCGCCCCGAATACTGTCCGCCGTGCGCCGCGCACGCGCTTTTTGCCGCATCGTCCAATCCCGCCGATGCGCCCGCGTGCTCGCCTATGACCGCTAGCTTGACGGCAGAAGCAAGCGGCAACGCGCCGTTCGCGTTTTTGAGCATAACTATGCTCTCTCGCGCCGCGTCGAGCGCGACCCGCTCTTGCGCTTCGCGCGCCCGCGCCGCGCGCTTACCCGTGCGCGACGCGATCGATACTATAAGATCGAGCACTTTGTCAACGGCACGGTCGAGCGCTTCATCGCTCAATGCGGTGCCGTGTTCGACCGCTTTATCGAGCTCTTCCGCACCTATCGCGCCGTGCTCGACGTCCTCTTTCATGCGCCTGTAATTTTTGAGCGCCGACCGCAATGCCGTTGCGGGCGCGCCCGCAAAATACATCGCGCCGTCGTTTATGCCCGAACGGAATATCTCCTCGGGCGCGTCGACGGCAAGCGCCGCTTTAACGTGCGCGCTCGCAAGCAGCCGAGATACTATGCGCGCATTGACGTCTTTGTAATCGCCGCGGAGCCGCGCATATACAAACTCCGCCGCCGTGGGTTTTTTCGTGCGCAAAACAGCTTCCGTCGCGCGGGCGAGCACGTTGCCGACCGCGCGCAGATCGAGCTTTGCATCCAAATACTCCGTATCTATCGCACGCACGCCGCACCCGACCAGGCACGCCGCCGCGCCCGCGCCGTCGATAGCGGAAACGCACGCGTCGGCTATTTTCGCGTTTAAATACGGATCCTCCGACATGCCGACGGCACGCGCGCCCGTGCGCAACGCCACCGACGGCGTCGACACAAGATCGTACCGAGACGTATCGGCGCGCAAAACGACGTCGCTCGCCGCTTGCTCTATCAGCTTAATATCCCACGAGCATGCAAGATCGGAAAACTCGGGGCACTCCGCCGCGCCGCCGTATTCGACGTTGAGCTCGTCCAAGCTCGCCCGTTCCAAATGCGGCACGCCCGCGGCGTTGAACGCATCGTTCGCGGCAACGGCGATATCGGCGACGAGCGCTATCTTTTGCTCCTCGGTCAGCCTGCTTACTATCTCGGTATGTTCGATCTCGTTCATAGCGCGCCCTCCGTCGAAATGAGCGTCAAATTATCTATAAAGCCGCAATCGTCGCCGCTCGAAACGCTCGCGTCCTTAGTATAAGCAAAAGTCAATACGTCGCCCGATTTGAGCGTCGCTCTCATGAACAGTCCGTTGACAGCGCCCGATATCTCGTCGAGCGTAACGCCGTTGAGCGCGATCGTAAACTTATCGCAACCGATCTCCGACGAAACGCCGTACATGAACTGCACGTCGCAAGAGCGCATAATGCGCACGGTAAATATCGATCTCGAATCCGATTTTTTATTGGTCGACTGTATCCTGCCGTTCTCGCCTATGGAAAAAGCGTTTTTCGCGTCGTTGATCGCCG
>CANDGE010000069.1 GCA_947384195.1 uncultured Clostridia bacterium | reverse complement strand
GTCCGCGAGCTCCTTGTTGTATCTGAACAGCTCGGCATTGACGGTTTTGTGATCGCGCACCGCGTCGTCCGACGTCGCAACGTCCACTACGTGCACTATGAGCCGCGTCCTGTCGATATGCCGCAAAAACCTGTGACCGAGCCCCGCGCCGTCCGCCGCACCCTCTATGAGCCCGGGAATATCGGCGATGGTAAACGACCCGTCATCCGTGTAGCACACGCCCAGATTGGGCGAAAGCGTTGTAAACGGATAGTCGGCTATCTTGGGATTGGCGCGCGTGAGCACCGACAACAGCGTCGATTTCCCCGCATTGGGAAGCCCTACGAGCCCGACGTCGGCTATCGTTTTGAGTTCGAGCACGACGGCGCGTTCCTTTACGGGCTCGCCCTTTTGACTGAATCCGGGCGCTTGTCGGCGCGACGATTTGAACCGCGCGTTGCCCTTGCCGCCTATCCCGCCGCGAAGCACTACCGCCTCGTCGTCGGGATAATACATATCGGCAATTATCCCGCCGCTTTCCGCATCGCGTATGACCGTGCCGCGCGGCACCGTAAGCACAAGATCGGCGCCCGTCTTGCCGTGACGGTTTTTGCCCGAGCCGTTGCCGCCGTTTTCGGCGCGGTAATGCTTGCCGAAACGAAATTCGGACAACGACGATGCGTTGGCGTTGACCTTGAACACGACGTTACCGCCGTCGCCGCCGTCGCCGCCGTCCGGTCCGCCGTTGGGCACGTACTTTTCGGTATAGAACGACGTACAGCCGTCGCCGCCGTCGCCCGCTTTTATATAAATTTTAGCTCTGTCTGTAAACATAAAAATCCTAACGGTGTTATCGCATCGGCGCGATCGATGATGATTCGATACGATCGTCGATATTACGGTCGGCTTCCGCGCTCCCGAGATGCTATATATTCCCTGCACAACGTATTGACCGCGCAATTTTCGCAATCGGGTCTGCGCGCGTTACAGCGATCGCGCCCGTGCCGAATAAGCAAAAAATGAACGTCGCGGTAATCGCTCGGCTCGAACGCCGCACAAAGATCGCGCTCAACTTCGTCGGGCGTTTTCCCGTCCGACAGCCCGAGCCTGTGCGACACGCGAAAAACATGGGTGTCCACCGCTATCGCGGGGACGTCGAACGCGACGCTAAGCATTACGTTCGCCGTTTTGCGTCCCACCCCCGGCAAGCTCGTAAGCTCGTCCATGGTGCGCGGCACAACTCCGCCGAACTCGTCGACCAATCTTTGACAGCACGCCTTGATGTTTTGCGCCTTGTTTTTATACAGTCCGCAACTTTTGATACGCGCTTCGAGCTCGGAAATTTCCATATCGCAAAACGCCTGCGGCGTATCCGCAACGCGAAAAAGCTCGCGCGTGACGATATTGACGCGCTTGTCCGTGCACTGCGCGCTGAGTATGACCGAGATCAAAAGCTCGAAGTCGGTGCCGTACTCCAACTCACACGCCGCATAGGGATAAGTGTTTTTAAGACGGTCGAGAAGCTCCATACAAAACAGTTTAACACAACGCCGATAAAAAGTCAAGGGCTGTGTCGCGCCGACAAGCAAACCCGATTAAAATCGGCAAGTCAAAAGCGCCCCGAAGGACGCTTTTGACGATCGAATTATTTACGCGCCGTCCGATCTCGCCGCCGATGTTTATTCGGTTTTGCCGACGTCGTTATCGTCCGCGTTTTCGTTGAGTTCGAGCGACTGCCCGTCGGCTGTCGCCGCTTTCTTTTTGCGTTTTAATATACCGGGCTTCCAGGCGATCAACAGCCAAAACGCCATTATCCCCGCCGCGGTCACGTCGATAACGATAAGCACGGGCACCCACCAAGGGAATACGTCGCGCGCCGTACCGATGAGCGAGCCTTTATCGAGTCCTTGCGACGTTTCGGCAAAATGCTTTGTTTCGGCGTAAGCGTAAAGAATGTCCTTGGCGCTCTTGTGGATATAGTACTTGGCGGTGTCGCTCGAACGATCGTCGTATAAGCCCAAGCCCGCATCGGGATGAAGCATTTGACTGTTACCGCAACGTATGCCTTCGTCTATATCGTTTACTATACCGCTCTGATAATAGTCCGTAATAACGGTGCCGCGGAAGCCCCACTCGTCACGAACGACTGCCGTGAGCAATGCGTAAGAACCCGAACAGCGCGCGCCGCCCACGCGATCGACGGACGCCATAAGACCGTTGCTGCCGCCCACTTTTACGGCAAGCTCGAACGGACGAAGATAGTTTTCGCGCAGGCTCTGTTCGGTCAACCATTTATACGCGCCGTTTCTGCCCGAATCCTGTTCGTTGGGTCCTATGTGTTTGATATACGCAAGCACGCCCTTTTCCTTAGCGCCGAGCACGTGGTACGCGCACATGATCCCGGCGAGCTGCGGGTCCTCGCTGTAATACTCGAAGTTTCTTCCGCCGAGAGGCGAACGGTGCAGGTTGGCGCCCGGGCCGTACCAACCTTCTATGCCGAGCGCATTGGCTTCTATGCCTATCGCTACGCCCACTTGGTAAGCCATGTACCAATCCCAAGTCTGAGCGAGCACGGTCGAGCTGGGATAACAAACCGCTTTAAGGTTATTGCCGCCCAAAACGTTGGTGTTAAAGCCGCTCGGACCGTCCGTTTCCTTTGTTACGGGCTTATCGATCTTGTCTATTGCGATCGTTTTGAAGCCCGCCTGCGCAACGAGAAGGCTCGCCGTATCGAAGTCGATCTGACTTACAAGTTCGTCCCACATGTCGTCTTTGTAATCCACGCCGTAAAGATCCTGTATGGTCCATTGCGTATCTTTGGAATTGAACTTGGGCGCGACCGCGTCGGGATCGGCTATCGGACTTGACGGCAACCCGTGTACGTCGTATCTGATCGATCCGGCGTTTCTGTTTTCGCCCTTATCTTCGGGGAAAGTCGTAACGAAGTTTTCGCGCGTCATATACGATACGGGTCCGCCCGTATTTTCCGATCCGTCTATGGAATGGGGTTTTACAGAGAACGGTTCGTTTATTTTGCTGGTCGCGCCCGATGCGGCGTTCGTATACGTGGTGAATTGATTTTCCACCTTTTCACCCGTCGCTTTATCCTCTTCGTAACGAATATCATCGCTTACCTTTACGGTATAGCTGTTAACGCTGTCGAGCGTCGATTTTAGCGTGTGTACGTCGGTGCGCAAGCTGATCGTATAGTCGCCCTTTTCGAGCTCGTAACCCATAAAGCCGTTGTTGTTCTTGTCGTAGCAGTCGTAAGACTTCATATCCTCCACGTCCATGGAAAGCTTGACCACTTCGTACTGACCGGGTTTGAGTTCCGCCGTTTTCGCAAACGCGCCGAGCTTGATCGCCGACTTTTCTATGCCGCCTTTGGTATACGGCGCGGAATAGTAAAGCTCCACCACGTCGCGACCCGCAACGTCGCCCGTATTGGTAACGGTGACTTCCATTTCGATCTTGCCGTCTTTGGCAAGCACGGTCCCGTTTTGTATATTCGACTTACTGACCACCCAGCTGAATTTCGTGTACGAAAGCCCGTAGCCGAACGGATATTGGACTACGTCCTCGTAACCGTTCTTTATTCCCCAACGGTTTTTGGCGTAATCGGTTTCCCAAAAGCCTTCGGCGTCCGCCGTTTCATACCAAAAATAACCGGTATAAATATCTTCGCGATATTCGGAATACTTGTTTTGTCTGCTGCCCAACGTAGTATCCGTGCTTATATCGAGATAGCTTCCCAAACCCTCTCTGCCCGACGTCGCATACGACGCCGCCGTGGAAAGATCGTATGCCCACGTGTCGGCGAGTCTGCCCGACGGATTCGCTTTGCCCGCAAGCAAATTGGCAAGACCTATCGTGCCGCGAGTGCCGGGAGTGCCCATATGCAACACCGCGTCTATCTTGTCGTCGTCGGCAAAGCCGAGCTCCATGGGATTGGTCGTGTTGGTAACGATTATTACGTTTTCAAAGTTGGACGTTACTTGATCGAGCATGTACTCTTCAAGCGGCGAAATGCTTTGAAGCTTTCTGTCGGCATTATCGTCGCCCTTGTTTATGTACTGCTTTTTGGAGTAGTCGTTGCCCTCGCCCAAAATTCTGCCCAGCACTACGATAGCCGTATCGGAATAAGCTTTCGCATTGTTCATGCGTTTTTCGGTGTAGAACGATTTAGGCGCTTCGGTAACGCCGTAATATTTATCGTAAAGGTCTTCGGTATACGCCTCTATAACGTACGAGCCGCCCTCGACGCGCGCCCAACCGAGATCGTTATATGCGTCGGCGAGTTCGGTATTGTACTCTATGCCGGCTTCTTTAAGCCCGCCGAGAAACGTTACCAGATCGTTGCGCGAGCCCGTGCCCGAACCGGTGCCCTGCGGAATAAATCCGCCGTCGCTGCTCGTCCATCCGAATACGTTTACCTTTTTGTTTGCAAGCGGAAGCACGCCGTTGTTTTTGAGCAGCACCGCGCCGCCTTCTTCTACGTCCTCCGCGAGCGCTTTGCCGCTTTCGCGCGCCGCGAGCGCTTCTTGGCTGTCGTCGTTAAAGCCGAAACCGCACATGAACGCCGTGACCACGTTAAAGTTTATAAAACACATAGCGTTGCCGACAATGAGCGCGACCGCCACTGCCACGCATACGATGCTCGCTATTATCGGATGAATCAACTTTTTGATATTTGCCATAAATAATAGTTCCTTTTTGATTTTCGTCCGTCGGCAAAAGAACTCTCGGAACTCGCCGAGAGTTCTTTTGAACGGCTGTTGATATTTGAAGTTGCAGTTACGCCTCCGGATCGATCGGCGTCGCAGGTCCTTCGGGTTCCGTCGCTTCCGGCGTATACGCCATGGCGGCTACGGTGAGCGGAGTAGCAGCGCCTTCGGAAGCGTTGAACGAAACGCAATCGAAGTCGAAGTGACTGGCAACAACTTCCATTACGAATACGTGTTCGCCTTCCGTAAGTTGCACGCCCTTCGCTACGCATACGTTGTGCCATTGTTGATTGGGCGTCATGACGGCATCGGGATTCGCCTGCGTAAGAACTACACCGTCCATTTTGAACACAAAGTTTTGCTCGAACGTTTCGGTCTTGTCGCTGTACAACCTGACCCAAATATCGATCGCACACGCTTCGGTGACGGTCAACTTTATCGCGAATATCGAGCCTTTGGTAAAGGCGTAAGTAGATTGACCGCCGCTTGCGGCATTGTTGTTGCCGATATTGAATCCGGTGCCGCCGCCGAAATCGTCTCTTTTGACTGCGGTAGTGCCGTCGAGAGCTTCCGCTTCCATTACTATGTGCTGAGACGAGCATTTGTTTGCGCACTCTTCACGTTCGCATTCGAGATCGGTGCAACCGTCGCAGTACATACATACGTTGGAACAGTTATGCGGGAGATAAGTTTCTTGATCGTCGAGCGGGATACCGCTTACGTCATACTCGCCCACCGCAAGGATCTCGAAAGTTATTCCGTCGATATTGCAGTCCGATCCCGTGTTTTTTACGGTGAACAGATGATCGCCCGCGGGGATATTATACGTGCCGAGATCGGTCTCGAACCAATCCCAATACATGCCCGCGCCCGGATTACCGCCTTTTATATCGAGATGCTCGACAAATCGAAGCTTGTAACCGCCGATACTGAAATCCCAATTCGCGTCGACGTAATAGCTGTCGACCTTGGCGGCTTTAAAGCTTAATTTAACGGTGGAATTTTGCGCAAGGCGAAGCGTCGTGGACAATTCGGATCCGCCCATCAATGCGGCTATGCTCGTGCCGCGCCCGGTCGTTTTCCCTTCCGATTCTTTCGTTACGGGTTCGAGCCCGAGACCGTTGACGATCTTATCGGGATGTGCCGCCGCCCAATCGGGTCGCGTACCCGCTTTTTCGGTATCGAAGTCCTCGAGATCGACGAACTTCTCGCCCGTTTCCGAAAATTCAAACACGGTGGATATATAGCGCATTCCCACATAAAAGTCGATGTAATCGATATCGGGTACTTGACTGCCGAGAACGTCGAAAGTAAAATAGTTGACGCCTTCGTCGAGTGTAAGATTGCGGATCACGATGTCGCGCCAATCGCACAAGCCCGCGTCTATGGTGGCGGTGCTTTCGAGCAGTCCCTCCACATCGCCGTCCTCGTTTACGGAACGGTTAAGGAAGATATTTACCGACTCGCTCAAATTTTGTATATTGCTCTCGCCGCTGTTGGCAAGCCGCATGACCATGGTCACGCCCGTAAACTCCTGCGCCGCTTCGACTTTGAAGCCGAAGTAGTTGAAACGCACGCCGAAGCCGGTAAGATACTTGCCGCCGCTCGTTATGCCGTACGCAGGCGCTTCGGATCCGTCATCGGGCTGCTCGCCGCCCTCTTCCGTTCCTTCGTCGGCTGTCGCTTCGGGAGTTTCGGGCGCGACGGGCTCGGACTCAACGGGAGCGTCGGCTACGAACGAAGTTACGCCGTTCGCTTTAACGACGCCCGTCATATCTATATCTTCCGCTTCTACGCGGAACGCTTTGCTCGCATTTTCCTCCGCTATGGTAAGAAGGGGATCGCCCGTTATCTCGGGAAACACGCGCGGATTCACGGTTATCGCGTAGCGCGCCGTCTTGCCGGAATAAGTGACCGTTACGTTGCGCTTGCCCTCCATCTCCATATTGGGTTCGGATATTCTACAATCGGTGAGCGGCACGTCTTTTTTGCTGTCGTCGCTCATAACGGCTTTGACCTTTAAACCGTCGTAAGTGAATTTTTCCGCAAAAGCGAAAGTGGTTTTGACTGCGGAAGTATCGAGTTCGATATCTTCCAAAGTGGCGGCGGGCGGAGCCGGCGGAACGGTCGGCGATCCGCATCCGATAAACGCTCCTATCGAGCCGAAAGTCAACGCAATAGTCAACAGCAAAGCCGTTAACATACGTTTAAGCGAACATTTTTTCATTATTCTCTCCTTACCGAAAATATTTTCAAGCGGATACCCCGCTATGAAGCTTAAACGCAGTGTACAATACCGCTCGAAAATATTCAATACGTAATTACTAACCTTACATTTTATACGACTAATCTTGCATTTTTACGTTAACCATGCTCTGCGGAACGCAAAAAGCGCCTGCGTGAAATCATCCGCAACGCGCTCGGGCAAAAGGATACGACATCGGTCTTTCGCCATGCTTTTACTCCGTGTACTCGTCAGGCGAAAACAGTATATTTATGACGAACAGATTGTTGTCGGTGTTTATGGAAAAATCGCCGCCGTACTTATCGCAAACGTACTTGACGCTTTTCAGTCCGTAACCGTGAAATCTTTTATCGGGCTTGGTGGTTTGCGGGATGCCGTCCTCGAAAGCAAGCTTTTTTTCGTAATAATTATGCACGTTGACCGAAACGATATTGCCAACGGCGCGCACGCGCAAGCTTATTATACGCTTATCGGCATCGAGCGATTGCACCGCTTCCACGGCATTATCCAAAATGTTGCCGAAAAGCGAATATATGTCTTCCTCCACCATAAAGTCGAGCTGCTTGCCGTCTGCAATACAGCTTAGCTTTATGCCCTTTTGATTGCATATAAGCCGCTTTTCCGTGAGTATCGTGTCGAGCGCTTCGTTATCCGTGCGCACGGTCGAATCGTAAATGGATATAAGGTTCTCCAACTTGCGCGTACTCTCTTCGTTGATCGACAAACCGTCGCCCATATTGCGGATTTGGTGCTTTAAATCGTGACACTTTAAATTTATCAGCTCGATGGTTTCCTTTGTGTACGCATACTGCTCCTTTTCCTTACGGCGAATGAGCATTATCGTGTTGAGCGATTCTTCGAGCTTATATCTGAGCGTTACTTGAAATTGCAAAAACAGCGCTATCACGCAACTTATTATATTGTAAAGCCCTACTATTATCAAATAAATCTTGTTGGCGTCCGGCGCGATAACGCTTACCACAAACGCATTGAGTATTATGTCGACGGCGAGCAAAACGCCGACCAATACGAATATAAACGTGCTCTTTATTTGCAACTTTTCGTTTTTGCATATAAGCCCGCCGAAGAAAAAACAGCAAAAAAAGTATATCACTATATATACGTAAAAATATACTATCGCCACGAACGCATTGGGGAATACGACCGCCGACTGACTGCCGTACATTATAAACGAGCTGACGTCGACACCCATTACATTAAGCACGAGATTGTACAATTCGTACGAAAGATGTTGGACCGTATACCCCGCGATACAACAAAACAGTATTTTAAGAAACGACTCTTTAAATAAAAACCACGACGCAAACAGCGTTACGGCAAACAGCACGAAAAACATAAACGATATGTATATCGCACCGTAAGAAGCGAGCGGGAATAAAAACGAAACGGAAAATATTACCGCCAAGCTCGCTATAAGCCGCAGTATAAAATATTCCCGCCTGCAAAGGTTTTTTAAAAACAGCGCCTCGGCAAGTATCAACTCGATCATAAATTGAAACGACTTGTAAAATTCGAGCTGAGTCATTAAAACTTTTCACCCAAATAGTCGTTCAACATGCGCCGAAATTCTTTACGCTTGGGATGACTTACCAAAAGCTCGTCGCCGCCCACCGTCACGGTATATCCTTTCATACCCGTAACGTACCGTAAATTTACCAAGTAGCAACTATTACAACGCGCATACCCCCCCCCTTCGCAAAGTTCTTGCTCCAACGATTTAAGCTTGCCCGTTGCGGTAAAATTTCCGTTTACGGTGTGAAACACGAGTTTGTGATTGACGGTTTCCACGTACATGAGATCGGACGCCTTTATGCAAATCACGCCGTCCTTTTGCGGCACGTTTATCTTTACCGTGCCGTCGAGATTTATGCGTCTTATGGCGCGTTCGAGTTTGAGCGCGAAGTCGTAATACGACACGGGCTTTACCATGTAATCGAACGCATCCACTTCGTATCCTTTTACGGCAAACTGCGACATATTGGTAACGAAAACAAGCGTAACGACCCTGTCCATCTCGCGCAATTTGCGCGACGTCTCTATACCGTCCATGCCCGGCAATTCGATATCCATGAACACGATATCGAAATTGGATTTATAACCCGTTAAAAAATTTATCGGATTATCGAAGCAAACAATGCGAAATTGCTCTCCCTTTTCGGCGGTATATCTTCCGAAGTAGTCGGCGAGCAGATCCTGCGCTTTCTTTTCGTCTTCGACTATCGCTATGTTGAACATTATTCACCCGCCTTGACGCTTAACGTTAAACAGCTTACAAAAAGCTGCGTATTTGTGATCCTTTCGTAAATTTATCCGTATCGTAACGTTAAGTGCGTCAAAATCGAGCTTTTGCGTTGCCGCTCGCGATTTCTTTCCCAAACACGCAGTCATGTCGGAATACGGCGCAAATTTGCTTGTATTATAACGTTGAACGGCTTACAAAAATTTTGTTTTTGTGTTGCTGTCGCAACTTTGTTCGCTAAACGCAAACAACGACCGTTAGTTGAAATACGGCGCGAAAAAGCCATTGCAAGCACGCTTTTTCGCTTGTATTATACCACAACAAAAACGCATTGTCAATATGTACAATTGCGCTTCTCTGTTTTTATTGTGCGTAAACGACCCCGCCTGCGGGTTTAATCGTTTTCGTAAATTTGTTTGTACTTTTCTCCGTCAAACGAATACACGGCTCGAAGATTGGCGTAATGCCCGCAATTAAGCACGCTTTGGCAAAGCTCGTAATCGTCGCAATCGACCGCCAAACCGCAGCCCGAACCGCTGCGTATGGGCGAATTGACGATCTTGGCGCGTCCGCCTACCGCCGTGACGGCGTCGGCAAACCTGAACGCGCTGTTTCTCGAATAAAACGAAAAAATGTAATCCATAAGCGTTTATTTCCTCTTTTATGTTCTAAACCGTCAAATTTCGCATTTACTAATAACGGTCTTATTCCGTTATATG
>CANDGE010000068.1 GCA_947384195.1 uncultured Clostridia bacterium | reverse complement strand
TACACTGTCGTAGACACTCTTTCCCTACACGACGCTCTTCCGATCTAGAGTGATGTACACGCCCGCATCCACATCGTTTTTATCGGTTGACCTGTCGAGCACACGCAAATACGTTTTGGCGCTGAGCGTACGCGTCGTATCGGCAGCGGATATCCTTATCGCCGTCCTATGCCACTTATCAACGCCTATCGGCTCGACCGTGGCAAGCAGTTTGCGTCTGTCGGGATTGATCTGACCGTTGTCGTACGTTTCGTACCAGTATACGTTTTGAGTCGTGTCTGTCAAATACTCGTACGGATAATGCGATATCGACGATGTATCGAATCTGTACGAATCTCCGTCGACGCTTGCTGAAATATAATCCGGATCTTGCAACAAATCAATAAGATCGATCGTAAGCTCATGACTATATCTGATTTGTGCGTCGATCACATAATTGCCATCATCGCCGATGAAGTACGAATATCCAATGCCGGTATTGGCATCGTATTTCGGCGATATGTTTTCGCGTGCGGTAACACCGCGGTTGCCGACAGTGAGCATTATGACCGTCTTAGCTGTTTTGCCCGCTATATCCACGCCCTCGAAAACTATCGGGAAGCTGACGCTTTCGGCAAACTTATCGTTGTTAAAGCTGTCCATACGCCTGTTTATGGTTATCGACAACGTATTGGAGCTCTCGTCTACGTTAACGGTAAACGCGCGCGGCTTGCCGTCCTTCGCCGCCCAATCGAGATCGGGGTCGACGAGCAAAGCGGGCGCCAACGCGGCTTCGTAATCGGCGTCGGTAAACGGCTTGATCGTCACCTTATCGCCGAAGTCCGCATCCGTAAACAACGCGCCGAACGGATTGTCGGCATCGTGGATCTTAAACGAAACCACGTCACCCTTATACCCAGCCGCCGCAAAGTTGACGCCGTCCTCCATGTCGGCATCCGTCACGGGCGCAGGTGCGGAATCTTCCACTTCCAATCGGAATAACGTTCCCGCTGAAAGCGCGGCGCCTTTGCGCATGAACGCACGGGAAGTGTCGACGTGCTTTTCTGCTTCCACATACAGTAAAATGTTATTGTTGTCGAGAGTGGACGCATTGGGCACAAAGCGTATCGCCGTACCGCCGTTATCGAACTCGAAATCGACATAGCGATTGACTGCGCTGAGTCGGTCGGTCGCACCGCCGTTTGCGGGAAGTATAGTGCCGTCGTATGTAACGCCGCCTATGAAGTACGCATTATTGTCCGAACTCGGTTTGAGCGCAAACGTCTTTGCCGTACTGTCGACGGCGAACATTTCTTTGAGCTTGGTGTCGGACAGCGCGTGCCAATCGCCCGCTTCGTCCGCGTCGATAAACGCGTACAACCGTGCGGTATAGCTTTGCTTATCCGTAACGTCGACATCCTTGTCGACTATCGGCGACGCCGTGTTCCCGTCGTTTCCTACATTGCCCTTTTGGGCTACAAACGCATAATCGGACGTAACAGACTCGACCGCGCCGTAAAACTCATCGTATGATTTGACGTGCACCTTGTCGCCGCCGCGCAGATAATCGGTATACTGTGTATTTGTCTTTTCGGCGACCGAGCTGTTGATCATATCGCCGTAAAGCGTGTACACGTGAATAGTTATTTCTATCGAGTTTTCATAGCTTCCGTTACCGTAGTCGGCGACACGGAACGTAAGCTTCTCGTAGCCCGTCGTCGTGCTCGGATTAAAGCCTGTCGCCGTCAGCGAGAACGCGCGTCCGCCGGACGTTACGCGTATGTCGAAGTAATCCGACCTGTAAACGCCGTCGATGCCGCGAACGAGCGCAACGTCGTTGACGGTAAAGTTTCCGTCGCCGTACAGCGTCATATTGGACGTTTCGCGATCTCCGTCGGGATCCTTTGCCACCGAAGTCATATCGATAACATAGTTTTGCTTAGCCGTCTTTGTACCCGTAAAGCCTTCGACCTCACATGCAATCTCGCCGGCGGGCACGGTGAACATACGGTACGTACCCGACAAATATCCGTCGCCGCCGGAAGTTTCGCCCTCGAGCCCCGCAGATTCTATGAGCCTGCGGTCACTCGGATCGGCATAATCGAGCGCGGTCGGAGCGGAACTTATTACCGTGATGTACAGCGTGCACGATACAAAACCGTCCTCACCGTCGGTAAGAGTTATTGTTATAGGCTCGTTAACGCACGCGGACAATGCTCGGATATTCAACGACATAGACATCGACTCGGTCGTATGCGCGCTTTCAGCACCGAGCATAAACATATTCTGCTCTACCCACAAGCTTGCGCCGACACCGGTAAAATAAGAAACCGAAGATATACGCAACGTCCACGGCGTATCGTCGTTCGCCAATCCCAAGTAGCCTAAATGCTTTCCGCCGCTTTCGGTCTGTCCGACGGTGCTGTCGTAAACGACGTCGTCTTTATACGAACTGTCGATATCGCGGAACGACCAATAGCCGTTGCCCGTCGCATTGTTGCTTCCGTCGCCGTGCGTCACGCCGTAACCGTCTGCGGACGTACGCGCATCGTACAGTTTTTTGGTAAGCGAATTGTTATATGCGATCGAACCACCCGCAATGCCGCCTATAAACGTATCGAAATATGTTGTGAGAATAGTCAGATCGTCGCCCGAGTGCATCGTGAAGTGCCGCTCGGTCGCCGTGATCGTAGGCGCTTGGTTGGTGATATTGATTATAAAAGTGAACGGGAGCGTCGGACGCTCGTAGCTGTCGTAGAACACGACAGTAAAACGATATTCATTGATGGGAACGCTTCGACTTACGCCGTCTTCGACTACCGTAGCCGTAGTACGGCGATTGACAGAAAACGACAGGCTGTTAGTGAGCGGAACGGTCGACGTCGAAAGGCTCGTTACGCTCGCCGCCGTTTCCATCCACATCGTCACGTCCCTATCGGTAGAGCCCATAAAGGTAAGCCCGCCGCCGTTGCGATAGTACGATCCGTCGTCCTTTCGCACATAGTTTTGCGGATCGTACGGCGTTCCGCCCAGATAGATATCGTGCGCAAACGGCGAATCCAAGTAGTCGCCCGTTTCGAGATCGAGCTCTTTCGCCGTGTTCTCGAAGTACGCCTTCGTTGCAAGCGCGTAATTGTTGCCGATCTGTTGTATAAACATATCGGAATCGGATACCAAGTCGTAAAGATTGACGGTAACGCTGTTGCCGACCGCGAGATTGAGTCTGTATTCGCGACCAACTACATATTCGTTTTGATCGTATACAGCCGTACCGACGTTTTTGAGCGTCGGATCGGCATTGGTGATCTCTATACGGAATTCGAGCGCAACATACGACGCGTCCATCCAACCAGCGCCGCAACTGTCGTATACGAGCGTCTTGAACGGATAATAGACGCGCGTAGGCTCGGCGGGGTCGACAGAACCGTCGGCATATTCGGCCACGAGCCCGCGCTCGGCATAGTACGCCGTCACGTTCTGTTGAGTAAGCGGAGTATTGCCGAATGCTTCTTTAAGCGCGACTTCGTTGATGGACGTCTTACGGCTCGCGGTGATGTTGATCACGCGTCCTGCCTCCGAAAGCGACGCATTGAAATAACTGCCGTATCCGTCTATACCGCTCTCGCCGTAAATATTAGAACCGTATTTTCCGCTGTTAGGTTGATACGAAGCATCGATATCGGAAATCTCCGACATGTCGCTCACTCCGAAATAATTGCGTATCGAGCTTTGAGCGCGCGCAGAAGCGGCGGTATTGGCAAACGCCGTTTTGCCGCTGTCGAGCGCCAAAACCCTGCCGTATGCCGACGCACCGGACGACCACGACGAAAGCTCGTTGAACGAATCGGGATAGAAGTACGCTCTGTCGCGATACGAAGTTCCCGCACGATAATCGGCGTCGGTATAAGCTATCTTATCTATCAACGAATAGTCGGGAGATATCGTTTCCACCGCCCCGGTATCGTCGTCGCGCCGCGAAAGCGCAAACGACTTAGACGTAGCGGACGGCATTGTAAGGTCGACATAGTACGTGCCCTTTTCTTCGTCGTATTCAGTGCCCGTGACGTCGCCCGTCGCACCGTCTGCGGAAAGATCGATCTTGGAGTTGCCTATATGGATGTTTACCGATACCGAACGACGGTCGGTCTCGGCGTCCTCCACCGCGTTCTTGCCCGCTTCGGACTTGGCAAGCTCGATAGTGAGCGTCAAGGTATTCACGCCCGTACGCATTTCGGTCTTATTGAACACAAGCCCGAAATTGTGCTCTTGCAGTTTAACGGCTTGCTCTTCGAGATACATGAGCGATCCGTTGCCGATAAAGCTGTCGCGGTTTGCCGCATAGCGCTCATAGCCTATGAGCTGCCCGTCTTTATCTATCGTAACGACGGCAAGCCTGTTATTGTAATACGGCTTATTGTTTTCGTTAAGGAACAAGCTCGCACTGCTCGTACTGCCGTCAGCCGAATACATATCGAACGCATCGATGGCTAAATACGGGTTTTCGTTGAGCGTCGCGCCGCTCCAAGACGAATTGCCGTCGGAAAGCGTTATCGCTTTGGCAATGTGGGCGATATTGTCACGCGAATATACCGTATCGTTCGTACCGATGTCGTAACCGACGTATTCTTGGAGATAATCGAAACTACCGTCCTCGTCCGCGCTCGCAACAAGGCTTTGCAACAATCCGAAATAACTCATCGGAACATAAACTTCCGAACCGTCGGCAGGTATTTCTATGACCGACGGATACGTGTACACACCGTCAAGCGCGTCTATATTATTCACATTGTACAGCGCGCCCGCATTTACGCCCGCCAGCGTGTTATCCGCTTGCCCCTGAGCGCGAGCTTTCAGCGTGTGCGTGCCGTCGCCGTTAGGCGCGAGCCAGTTATTGCCGTCATTAACGTTATACGTGATGTTTCCCAAACTGCCGTCGGGATAAACGCTGTTCGTATTGCCGTCGTACGTAGGAACATACGCTACCGTCGTATTGGTCGCATCGGTATACTCTACGACATAGTTATCGGCATAATTGCCCGAATACTCGTCTTTCGTGCGAATACCGGTCTTGGAAATGGAGTGATAAACCGTCGCAAGCATATAACCTTCGACGACCGCATTGCCGTTTCTCCTGTCCGAATCGTATGCGGTTTCGAGTCCCGCGGTATCGCCGCCGAGTTCCGCCATATCGCGTACAGACATCGTTATGCCCAAACGCACGTTGCTCTCGAAGCCCTCGGTCGCATGGATATGCACCGCCCAATCGGGATAGATAAACCGACCGAAAGGATCGAAGAACATATCTACTTCGCCTATCGTTTTATTTGCGAGATGTTCGGTTATAAGCGTATCGCGCGAAATCCATTCGCCGTCTACAAAGAACATGACTTCCGCGACGAACCTGTTGGGCACGATCGCCTCGTCGGATACCGAACCGTTCGCGCCGAGCGTGCGCATAAATACGAGCACCGCCGCATTTACGTCCGCGCCGAAGCCTGTGGCAACAGATACATTGGGAACCGCGCGATCGAATGCTTCGGCAAGTATTACCGAAGTATTATCGTTAGGTACAACCAAATTGACGTAATCGAAACCGTTGCCGTTGTCTACACGACGCGAAAGCAACAGCTTGCCGTGCAACGCGTCGTCGTCGGTCGCTATAAGCCTTATATCGCTATCGACTGCGCCGCGCACGCTTTTGAGCTGTTCCGCCGAGTACGTCGATCCGACTATATAACGGTCGCGCGAAATATCCGCATTACTCGTTGTCTTGACAGCCCACAGCGGATCGTTGCGATCGAATCCGTTTTCCGTCGAAGTATTGAATACGGGCGCGGAATCGACGACCTCGATACGCACATAGCCGAGCACGGTACTTCCGTTTCCGTCGTTTGCGAGAAAACATACGTACACGCCGCCCGCTATCGCCTTCGTCGAGCTCTTTGCGGTTACGTACAGTTCGTAAGGATTGACGAGCGACGCCGTCAAGTATTCGCTCAGCGCTCTGCCGCCGACGGTGCCGTCATCCGTGAGCAGGTATTTATGATTTTCGATTATCTCGTCGAACGACGTGGCGTTATGCCCGATGATCGATTGTATGTTCGCTACGGAGTTGGTCAAAATAACGCCGCTCGACATGAGAAACTCGGGGATATCGTTATCGAGATCTTTCATCAACCCGACTGCGTCGCCGTTACCGTTCGACGAGAACGTGACGGACGACAAAATGACGTTGCCCTGCGAATCGATCGGCGATGAGGCAAGCTCCTGATAGCGGTTGACGTCCTTGACGGACGGCGCGGTATTGACTACTTCTATTGCTATACGCACTGTAAAGCTTGCGTTTCCGTCCGCCGAATTACCGTAACGGTCGCGCACGGTAAGATCCAAATACGCGGGACGCGTCGAGCGACTGACCGCCGTTATCATAATAAAGTCAACGCCGTAAGTCGTTTGACCGAGCTTTACCTTATTACCCGTGTTATACGTCAAATAGCTCGACGTATCTATCGCCGAAACGGCGAAATTGTCGAAAGTAGCGGGATCGAATGTGTAAGCGTCGTTACCGTCGCCCGAGCGAGCGAAAAACAGCTTATCGTTAAACACGCTTTGATTAGCTACGGTAGAAGAGCCTGCGGCTGTGCCCGCCGTCGACGCGCTCACCTTTTTGACCGCAGTCGTACTATTCACGATACCGAGCATGGATCTCAGCGAATCGACATACGCCGTAGAACCGTAGCTCGTACCGAACAAACCGTTAAACGCCATATTCGCGTCGGTCTTTGCATCGGAATCGGACAAAGTGCCCGTCGCGGGATCGTAAACGCCGTTCAAGCCGTTGAGCGTAAATCCGCCCGTCGGTGACGAAACGCCCATGTTCGTCAGGTTATAATCGGAAACAAAGTCGTACGGCGTGATTATAAATCTATTGCCGAGCGGCACCTTAAAAGTAAACGTAGGCGTTGCTACGCCGTTATCGGGATCGTATTTATACGTGCTGTACGATTCGCCGAACTGATCGCTGAACGTCGCTACCGAGCTTTCGTCGGTCGTCGGTACAGGCGCGGTATTATTTACGCGCAAAGCGATATCAATCGCCGAACTCGTTTTGCCTGTCACGTCCGTGACCGTCGTGTTGGCATAGAAATACCTATTCATTGTAGCGGATTTCAAGGTTATCTTAATGCCGTTAGTAACGTAATAATCCACGCCGCCCACGCTCTTGACGGCAAGAGCAACGTACTTGAATCCGTTGGCATCCGCGGTTCCGCTTCCCGCGATAACGCGTCCGCCCTGATACGCCGCAGTCGCAAAATACGACTTCGGCAGATAAATATCTATTATCTCGGCTTTAATGTATCTGTTTTCGGCTACGCCGTCAACTACGGACACCCCGACGTCGCTGACACTGCGCACTATGCTTTCCGCAGTAACGCCGTCGGAAAGCCGCAAAAATTCGTTCAGCTTATTGCTTCGCGCCGCGAGTCCGTTTGTCGTAGAATAGTTATCGCCGTCTATCGCAAGCGGCTGTAATCCGTCCGAAGTGAGAACGCCGTCCTTTAAGTACTGTCCCACAGCGTGCGAACCGCCGTAATTGACCGCCATCGGCGCGAAATAGAAGCTTTGTCCAACGCTTCCCGCCGCCGTCGGGAACGTCGAAACAGCCGATTGCTCGGTCAGGTTGGATGCCGTCGTTCCGGTATTAGGCGCAGTCACTGTCGCAACAGGCGTATACGACGTGGAATATCCTACGCGGAAAGCCAGCGGCAACCATATTCCGTTGTCCGCCGTATCGCGTTTATCCTGAATGTGCAATAATAAATAGAAATGCCCCGGCTTACTCGACCTGTTGGACGCATACTGCGAAAAACTCGACCGCAATCCGACGACAGTCAATACGTCGTTGGCGTACGAATAGCGCATAAACGCCTCGCGCGTCGTATTACTTCCGTTCGCGCTCGTCGAAGTGGAATTGTATGCAATAGCCGAGTTAAAACCGGTCGAAGTAGCCGTTGTTGCCGTGGTCGTATACTCGGCAGACGACACTGTATAACTGCCCGCGCCGATGTTGTAAAAACCGGCGTTGATGCCGCTTTGAGCAACTACGCCCGCATCGGCATTGAGTTGTACGAATTCTTTGGACGGAACTGCAACGCCCGTTATGGAATGCGTCGCGCTCGATATCGCACCATCAACATCATTAAAGTAGCTACTCAATGAAAGATTTCGCGTTTCCCCCACCGCAACGTCGACTATATTACTGACCGTTCCGACAACGGGACGGGAGTTCTGTGTTTTAAAAACTATATCGAGCGATACGGTAGAGACATTTGTTTCGGCATTTGGATAAGATGTACCAAACGCCGTAACTTTTTCTACAACGCGCAATGTGACCGTCAATACTTGATATTCCGAATCCGGATTTAAACAAGTAACCGTCAATTGACTGAATATATTACTTAAAGCCGCCTTATTAACATTATAAGAAGTAACTTTATTGCTACTCGCATCTAATTCATTGATCTTATACTTCCTGCCGGCAACACCGCTTGCAATATTTGATGTGCTGTTTAATCCTATTACCGTTTGGTCATAAGTACAAACACCGTTAAGCAAATCGGTTGCTTTAATCAAAAATGACTCGTTGACTTTTATGGGCTCGGGCATGACAGCAGTATAGCGTCCCGTACCGTTAGGATTATAAATATTAGTAGTCGTGGGGCTATATTGTCCGTTTGGCTTTACATTTGTCGTTGACATGCCCAAAACATAGTTTTTCGTAGCGCCACTGATAGTTGTCGACACATTGGCAGTCTTAGTGGACACAGTATTAGTGCCGAAATTCAAATAAAACATTACGACAGAACAAGCATGTTGCGTTGCCGATCCATAACTGTCACGAACTCGAACATACAGTGTGAGCCGTCCGTTAGATGTACAACCGTCAAATCCGTTGCGCGGATAACGTTTAAATGCTGTTATATTGAGTGATGTTGTGCTTCCCCAAGACCACGTCAAATAATTTGTGGCAAGCGTCGTACATGCAGAATTCAAAAACAACCCGGCATTAGCCGCAGGCAATGTTTCATAATTACTCGAAGATCCGGCAGAATAATAAACGGATTGACCTGAATCGGGGTCGGACGCTATCGATGTGACTGCAATACTCGTCGTACCGCTCGATCCGCGTGCTCTTCCCGAACTAATGGTAGCATTTTTAGAAGTAGGGGCTTTATTTTCATTGGCAGATACAACGGTAATAACAGCTTTTCCGTTACCGGATTGAGTTCCGGATCCCGTAGATCCGCCTGTAACGCCCCCGATATAACCGGATCCGCCGCCGCCGCCGCCTGCTCCGCAAGAAGTAGCGCTTGAATTCGATATATCATTTCCGCCGGCTCCGCCGCCGAACCAACCGCCGCCGCCGCCGCCGCCGCGCGTATTAGTCGTGCTACTACTACCGCCCTGCGCTCCGCTACCGGCATTACCCGCAGCTTCGCTGCTGTACCCGGCTCCGCCCGCACCTGCCGCAGTTGTAGTTCCGGCGGCACCGCCCTTTGCCCAGCTACTCGCAGCTCCGGCGGTACCGTTAGCGCCACCGCCGGCTCCGCCCGCACCGCCTTTATTCGCGCCGGCACCACCGCCGCCGCCCGCGACTATGATCGCACTGCTTTTTACGGAATTCAAAGTTCCGCTGGCTGTGGCAATATGCGTTGCACCGCCGCCCGGATATGCAGAGCCTCCACCGCAATTGTATCCACTTTGCCCGCCAACGCAAATATATATCGTTTGTGAAGCCGCCGTGATAGTATATGTTCCCGTTGCGCTGCCGCCCAAACCACCCGAAATACTCTGCGAAGAATTAGTAGAGCCTTGCGCGCCGTATACCGCAAAAGTATATTTGCCCTTAGGCAATGTCAAACTATAAATAGTTTGACCGGTATACGTAAATGTATCACCGTTTTTTGCCGTAGTGACATAGCTTCCTGTTACATTAGTATACGATGTACTTGTACTTACATCGCCCGATCCGACGCCGTCCACCGACGACGGTGAAGCGATCTTATCCATGCAGATCGCGCACGTGACGGCGACCGC
>CANDGE010000067.1 GCA_947384195.1 uncultured Clostridia bacterium | reverse complement strand
TACACTGTCGTAGACACTCTTTCCCTACACGACGCTCTTCCGATCTCGTCGAAAAACACACCGCCGTCCGCCGTCGGCTCGATATACTCGACGTCGAAACAATCGAGTTCGGCGAGCGCGTCCTTTATGTCGGCGGCGATCGAAACCGATATACCGCGCGACCGCCATGCCGCAATATCCGATCCGAGCCCCGCGAAGTTTTTGCCGTACAGCGGCAGATCCAAGCTTTTGAATTTAAAGACGGCGTCGGGCGCGAAAAATCTGTTGTTGCTGTCTATCTTGTGAAAGCACAGCATACACCCGAAGCTCGGCGGTATGTCGACAAGATTGTCGCGCGCGCAAAACGGCGCTTCGCCCGCCTCGATCAATCGCTTTGCGCGCGAAACGTGCTCGCGATAGGCAAACACGCACCCGTCGTATACCGATTTGGCGTCGGCGATAACGATCGGAAGCCCGCAAAACCTGTCGAGCGTAGTGTGCGGAAACAGCGACATCACCGTTTGCTCGCCGTCGCTGTCGCCCGTTTCGAGCCGCTCCGCCAAACGGTGCTCGACGGGCACGCCGACGATATTGCGCTTTTCGCCCGCCGCAATAAGCGCGGAGATCGCGTCCGACCTATCGGTAAATACGTTCTCGGCAACGGGATACGCTACGAAATTATCCAACTTATCGCCCGCGCTCTGCGAACCTATGTCCAATGCGCGTATGCCGTCGCACTCGTATCCGAAAAATTCGATGCGCGCGGCTTCGCCGCAAGGCGCGCAAATATCCAATATATCGCCGCGCACCGAAAACTGCCCGGGCTCGTCGACATGCCCGCACCGCGTATATCCCGCCGCCGTCAGCTTGTTCGTTATCTCGGCGGTCTTGTACTTGTTGCCGACTGCAAACTCGACAGCCGCGCCCGCTATGCTTTCGGGGCGCGGGAGTATTTGCATCAGCGTTTCGGCAGTGGTTACCACCACGGGCGCTTTGCCGGACGCGATATTGTACAACGCGCGAGCGCGAACGCCCGACCTGTCGTTGCCCGCAACGAGCAATACGTTGTTTTTGGGCAACAGCAACTCCGCGCCGTCATAGTGCATGGACAGCTCGGTATACGCTTTGCGCGCAGACAAAACGTCGGCGCAAACAAGCATGAACCTATCGAAAGCACAGCAAAACAAAAGCGCGTCCGATACGGTCATCCCGAATACGGACGTCTTTTTTCCGCTCTTGACCGCCGCGATCGCGTCGCCTACGACGCCGCCCAGCGAGTTTATTACCTGCCGTATGTTACGCATACGCTCTACTTCTTGACGTTGACCGTCAGCTCCTGCCACGGCTTGCCGCACAACCGATCTTGCGCATAATCGCACGCAACGGCGCACGCATCTTCGAGCACCGAACGCTCGACCGACGTAAAGCGCGACAGCACGTATTCGGCAAGCGACATAAACGACGGGCGAAACCCTATCCCTATGCGCACGCGCGCAAAATCGGTAGAACCGAGCTTGCCCACTATGTCGCGCATACCGTTATGCGTGCCCGCGGATCCGCTCTCTCGCGCACGCACGGTGCCTATCGCTATATCTATATCGTCGTACATAACGAGTATATCCCGCGGCGCGATCTTGTAATACCGCGATAACCGCGACACGGCGTCGCCCGAAAGATTCATAAACGTTTGCGGCTTGCAAAGCAATACTTTTTCGCCGCAGACGACAACGTCCGACAACAGCGAATCGCTTTTTTTGTCGAACGCAAAATCGGGCGCGACGAGCCGCGACGCGAGCCTGTCGAGCGCGATGAACCCTACGTTGTGATACGTGTCCTTATACTCGTTGCCCGGATTGCCCAGACCGACGACTAACTTCATATTATGCTAATCGATGACCGCATTGAGCTTGGATACAAGCTCGTTTACGTCGTTGCCGTGCGCTTCCGCCGCCTCTGCGACAGTTTCGCCGCGCGAAATGGGACAGCCCAAGCAGTGCATCCCCATGTCGAAAAACACCTGCGCCACCTTTTCGTTTTCGGGCGCAAGACACAAAACGTCGTAAATAGTCATATCGGGTGTAACTTTGTTTGCCATGATATATCTCCTTTTTTTCAGTATAACACCGACCGCCGACATTTGTCAAGCGAGCGCGGCGACATGCGCGGCGAAAACGCTTTTGCGCACAGGCAAAAATATTATACGGATTTTTTGCCGTACTTATCACTTTTTACGAGATCGCGCATATAATTAAAGTGTGGGGCGTAAAAAAATTTTTAAAAATTTTTTAAAAAACCGCATTAAAACGCTTGACAACCGCTCGCACATATTATATAATGAACGTGCAATCAACGTGATGCTGTTGTGCTAAACGATTGCAAACACTTAATCAGCTCATCATTTTCCCCCTTATCATATAGCGGGACGGTTGGTAGAAATACCAACCGTTTTGCATTTGCGCGATTTTGCGCGCCGACGCGATCCGCTCGCGCATATCGTTACGACGAGCTATTCGACAAAGCTTGCACCGCGCAAGCGCCAAAGCAACGACGCTCGTTTTTTTCGCATACGAAAAACGGTCGACATAAAAGCCGACCGCGGTATGTTCGCAAAAGCTATTTGACTTTTATCTTAGGCAGTACCGCATAGATATCCTTTGCTCCGCTCCACAGATCGAGCGCCGACCCGATATATTCTACGCCGTTGTACCTGTCCTGCGGAAGCTTGCCGCGATCGATGTACAGCGTGCCCACAAGACAGCGCGCGACGCCTTCCCACTTGTCGCGCATTTTGACCGCCTGCAAAAATTTTTCGGACGCGTCGGCGGCATGACGCTTTTTTATTTCGATCAGTCCGTCGATCATCACGGCGAACGCGCCGTCGAACTTGCGGTCGGTGATACGCCGAAAAAAATCGCCGTTTTGCGCCGACGGTATATCCTTGCATGCGGCGGCGAATATACGCGCCTGCGCTACATACATGCCTATGTTGGCGCATTCGGTATATATATCGAACGCCTTGTCGATGTTCTTTTCCATGCCCAAGCCGAGCTCGTTGCAAACGCCGATATCGTACTTGGCGTACAGATCGCCGAACTCCGCGCGCTCGTTGAGCACGCTCAGTCCCGCTTGCGCGTTGCCGTCCTTTATGTCGACTATTGCAAGCCTAAGCGCCGAGTCGGCGTCGCCCGCCGCGCCCGCGCGCTTATAATATTCGCGCGCTTTTTTGAGATCGCGATTGACGTATTTACCTATCTCGTAAAAATATCCGAGATTGAACAACGCGGGGGCATACCCGTCGTTAGCCGCCTTGCTCATAAGTCTGTACGCCTTTTTGAATTTGTACGGCGCATACCATACGAGCGCCGTCGCGTAATCGAACTTGCCCGCGGCGGTATTAGTCTTTGCTTTGAGCACGCGCAGTCGACGTTTGATACGCTTTAACGGCAAGTATTCCGGACCTTCCGCCCCGCCCTGATCTATAAGCTCGACGGGCGTTCTGTCGGCAAACGCTTCGAGCGCGGCATAAGTGTACGCATAGCCGTTGAACACGAATTTTTTGACCGACGTGTCGCGCGGGATCTTGTACGACAGCACGACGACGAGCACTGCGCCTATCGGCGGCACAAGACAAAACACGCCCGCGGCAATGCACAACCGCTTATGCGAGTTATGCGCCAGCATAATGCAATACGCTCCGCCGACTATAAAACCTATATAAAACAGCCCCGTGCACAGTCCTACCGCATACGGCGCACCGTCGTTGCCGTACACGTACAGCCCGAGCTGAACGCAAAACGCGACCGCGCCGACCGCAAACGCCGCTACGACCGCAAGCCCGAACATGCGCATGCACGCAGTCTTTTTGCACAACACCGCTATCGCTGTCGCCGCCGTCATCGCGCAAAAGCACAAGCCGAGATTGACGTAAAACAATACGTCTGTCGCGACGGCAAGCGGTTGCGACGATATCGCCGATAAAATATAAACGTAAGCGGTATTCATAATATACATTTCCCTTATATTACAGCCGTCGACTGTGCGCGGACCGTACCGATATCCGCCGAAAAAAACATCGGCAAACAATATCGTTCTTTTTCTATTATATCACATAATGTAAAAAATAGCAAGCACGTCATAGTTTTATGCCGTTTCTTTTTGCCGCATCGTCTCGACCCGAATGAGCGCGGTCAAGATCTTTTTGTCGAACAAAACGATCACGGGTCATTTTAACAAAAAACTCGCCCCCGCATTTTACATTGGCGTAAATAACGCTTTCCGAGTTTATTCGTCAAAATAAAGATCCGCCCCGATAGCGCGGTCGGCTATCGGGGCGGAGATCACGGTCTATTCGTCAGTCGGAGCTGCTGCTACCGCCGCTCACGTTTTCGATCTGTTCTTCGGTCGGGATATCCTCTTCGCCGCGCTGACCCACAAACTGCGGTTCCAAGCCCTGCAAGCCGTCGACCTTGGCAAAGTACGTATACCCGCTCGCCCACTGATCGACCTTGGCAAAGTACGTGAAGTATCCTGCCGCATAATCGCAGGAAATGCCCGCCGACGTGGTTTCGGTCGCAATGCGTTCCGCCTCGCCGTACCCGTCCATGTGCGAGAACAACGGCGCACGGTAAAAGTCGGAGCTCGAACCGGAGAAGTACAAGTAATTGTTTTGAATAAACAACGGCGTGCCCGAAGTAGTGCTTATCGTTCCGACCATGGGCTCGCTCGCGGAATTGCTGTAAAGATTGATAGCCGAACTCGTAACGCCGATAAAGTAAACGGTATTGGATTGCATATCGGCACGGAAAGCGTACGTCGACGTGATACTGCTCGTTACAGCCGTCGAAAACTGTCCGTTTATCTGCTTGTTTTGTTCGTCTGCGGAAAGCTTGTCCTGCTCGGACTTATACGACGGGGAATTTTCGGTAAGCGCATTGTGCAAGCTGTCGTATGCTATTACCGTACTGCCGTTGATATCGGTCGTGCGATAGAACAAAACGCCGTCGCGCACGGCCTCGATCGTTTCCGTGTTTCCGTTCATGGAAACGACGAAGTTTTCGCTGCCGTCGGGACGCATGGCTTCTATAACGGTGCCCGCACGTTGCATGTCGTCGCTGTCGACCGCGCGCACAAAATAGATAAAGTCCTCGGGCGTATCGGTGCTTATCCCGTTGTAATACGTATCGCGCACGGGGAAATACACGCTTGTCGCATTTACCTCGAACTTTACGGGCTTGTCGGCGCGAGCCTTTGCGGGGTTTATCTTGACCGAAACGATATTCGTATCTTCCTTGACGGTAAGATAAACGTTGTCGCCGTACTTATAGAACGCATACGGCGCGGACGAAGTATCGACGCCCTCGCTCGTAGTATACAGCTTGGTCGGCTTGCCGCCCGAAAGCGGCATCATGAAAAAGTCCGTACGCGTCGCTTGGACGGCGCCCGTCGAATTTTTTTCGTTGTTGGGCGACGCGAAGTATACGGCGTTGTCGTACACGAAAATGCCGCCGCGCGAATACCCCGTCGTGCCGACCGTCTTTGCCGCTATCTTATCGACGTCGACGACGTTCAACGGCTTGCCGAAGTAGTCCTCGCCCACCGTGTATTTAAACTCGATGCCTTCGCCGTCCGCAACGGGCGCAAAAGCGTTTATCCCGTCCGCGCCGTCGAAAGCTTGCTTACTGCCGTTGAGCTCGGCGCGGTAAAGTCCGCCCTTGACCGCTTTATCCCAAACGTTGGCTGTGCCTTCCGTATCGTCGTAGCCGCGAGTGCCGTTTATAAAATACACGTAATTACCGTAGGAAACGGCAGACCCGCCCTGACTGGTCACGACGTACGACGTATCTTGTGCGGCGAACTTGACTTCCGAATAGTGATCGCCCGAGCACGCCGTAAGCGCCGCGGGAGATGCGGCGAGCACTGCGGCAAGCGCTATGGACATGGCGATTTTACGTTTTTTCATAATTGCTCCGTTAAATGATTATATCCTGTTTATTTATTGCATAACCGCCGAGCGGTCAATTTTTTATCTTGAACGACATTTTGGACGACAACAGCCCGTCGCCCGTTATCTTGACGACGACCTTTGCTTCCGCAGGGTCGGGCTTGACTACCGCGAGCGCTCTGCCGTTGTAAGCGGGACAGCGGTCGAATGCGTTTTTGCGCAACATGGGATCGGCATTGATAAACCCGACAAGCGTGCCGCCGATCACCGTTGCGGTCAGCTCGCGCATGGCGTACGGCACGAGCTCCCCGTCGCGGTCGCATACGTCTATGTATACGAACCCGACGTCGCCGCGCGATACCGAAAGGTTTTTCTCGAACGCCGACAGCCTTATCGCTTTTGGCGAGCCTGCCGATTTGAGCTTTGTCCGCGCGCATTCGACGCCCTTGAAATACGCCACGGCCTCGAGCGTGCCCGGATAATAATCCACGTCGAATGTCGCGATATGCTTGTTGACCTTGCCCGCAAGCTTTCTGCCCACGAGCCGCCCGTCGAGATACAGCGCCACTACGTCGCCCGATGTGTAAACGTCGACCGTTATCTTTTGCCCGAGATAACGCGGCCAATTCCACATATTAACGGGCTCGCCGCCGTCCGGATCGGACACCGCGATATATGCTATGTTGCGCTCGCCCAACAGTATGCGCTTGTATACCGCCTGCGGTTTTTCGACGCATGTCGCGTCGAGATCGCCCGTAGCGGTGATTATCTCGTTAAGCTTGCCGCCGCCGGGATAGTCTATCCCGCAGTCGTTGAAATCGCCTATCACGTGCCCGTTCTTTTCGGTCGCGTCAAGGCTCTCGAACGCGCGCTCGGAGCTCGTCCGCGCGCCGATGACCAGTCTGTCGCGTTTGAGCTTTTCCGTTTCGTACAGCGGATACAGGTAATCGAACCCGCAAACGTCCACCGCGGCAAACGCGCCTTCGGTGAGCGCATCGAACAGATTCTTTTCGCGCGCGGCGTTTATCGCGGCGGTCTCGCTTTCGTAAAACAGCTTTCTTACGCCGGCATTTTCCAGCTCTTTGACCGTCGGAGCGAGCTCGCGCGTCGATACCGTTACGGGACGGGTATCGTCCAGCGCGCGTATATCGGCGGCTATCGCGCCGATAAGCCCGTGCCCGCCGTGCCGCCCGTAGCATTCGGGCACGTCGTCCGCCACGCCGTAAACCGTGACCGACGGGTGGTTGCGCAACGTCTTGACCGCATCGACCGAATAGCTCTCGGCGGCGCACAACGGCGCTTTGCTTATGCCCAACCCCGAATGCAGATCGACAAACGCGAACATACCGACGTCGTCGCACGCGTCGAGCGCGGCGTCCGTCGGGCATTCCACAAAATGCACCGCGTTGTAGCCGAGCGCTTTGAGCGCGGACAACCGACGCTTTTCGTTGGAGTACAGCGACACGCCGCCGAGCGCGGCGTCCGCATGCGAAACATACGCGCCGAAAAGCAACGTGTTGTTTCCGTTGATATACAACCCGCGCGTGGGATACAGCGCGCGCGAAACGATACCGAATACCGTCGATTGTTCGCACACCGTGCCGTCGGGCAGTATGAGCCGCGCGACCATCGTATATTTATACGGGTCGGACGGCGACCATTCGTAAGGATTGTTTATGCGCACGCGCACGGACAGCGGTTTGCTCTGCCCCGCGCGCAACACGATCTTGCGTTGCTTTTTGCCTGCGCGTTTGCCGCGCGCATTGAGCGCCGTGCATTCGAGCAAAAGCTTGACGGGCTCGTCCGAGCAATTGTAAACGCCGAGCTCGACGTCGGCGTACGTTTTATCGCCCGCGACCGCGGTCTTGACGAACAGCGAATCCTCTTCTATATCGACGCGTTCGTCGGCTATAACGAGCTTGGCTCCGCCCGCAATGCCGAGCCCCGTGTATTTATCGGACATGCCCGGTGCGGCATACATTTCTATGCGCAGTTCGTTGTGCAAGCCCGTAAGCATACCGTAAACGGAAAAAGATTTGGGCGCCCGATCATCGAGCTCGCCTATCCTTTGATCGTTGACGAATACGACGCCGCGCCCGCATGCGCCCGAAATTACAAGTGTGACAAACCCGTGCTTGACCTGCGGCAACGCCTTTGTAAAAACGGCGCGCGCCGCGGGAACGTAGCCGTTGAACTCGCCGAACGCGCACGCAAAATCGCGTGCGGCGTTAGCCGTCGCGTCGTGCGGCAAATCGCACTCATAACGCTCGTCGCCTAAAACAACGCTCCAATTGAGATTTAAGTCGACACTTCTCATATTGTCATTATAACAATATGCCGCCGAAATTGCAAGCAAATCAGCGCGTTTTTTGTAATATTGAGATTTTACGCAAAGCAAACAAACGATCTCTCGCGATACACGTTCGGCCGTCATCGGCCGCCGATGTCAGCTTTTGATTATCTCGCCCGTTTGCATATTTTGAAATACGAGCCAATACCCCTTGCCCGTAGGCATGCTTTTATCGACGGGCAACCATTGCGACTCGTCGCCGAGCGGCGGCACGCTTTCGTACATGCCCGCCACGGCATAGCATAAAAACACGTTGCCGCTGCGCCCCACCGAAATGGTATTGCCGTCCACGTCCACCTTTACCCATTCGACGTCGTCGAGCATACCGACAAGCGATTCGTCCTTTTGCGCCGATGCGAACAACACGTCTATATCGTGCCGCGCCCGCTCGAAAAATTCCGTCGACCGCAAATGCTTGACTTTGTCGGCGGCGGTCAACTGCCTGACGTGCGGACGCCGCACCGCGAGATCTCTGCCGCCGCGTTTTTTGATCCACCGCGCCGTTTGTTCCCATGGCATTTCCGCCGTTGCGGCGACTGCGGCTTGCACGTCCGCGCCGTCGTCGACCGTTTCCGTAAGCGCGGGCGCGGCTTCCGCACCGTTTGCGGGCTCGGCGAAAACGCCCTCGGCGGCGCTTGACGTAACGATATCTTCTTCGAGCTCGCCAAGCTCGGCGGAATACTCGTCGGCTACGACGCTCGCATCCGCGGCTCGATCGCTTTCCGCATCGCTTTCGGGTTCGGAAGCTTTTGCGGACGACGCGACGGGATCGGGCTGCTCGGGCGCGATCTCGGGTTCGGGCGCGACGGACGATGTTTCCGCGCCGTCGGATATTTCGACGTCGACGGTCGCCGTTTCCGCCTGCGCGGCGCGATCGTCGGCGCTCTCGTCGAGCGCGCGCGGTCGAACGCGCGGAGCAAGTCCGTCGAGCACGCGCGGAGCGGAAAGAAAGCTGTCCACTACGGGCATACGCGCGGACATATCTATGCGCGTATAAAAATCGTTGTCGGCGAGCGCGTCGTCGCCGTAGACCGAAAGACGCGACTGCGGTATGCCCGTTCCGTCCGCCATCGGCAAAACGCGCGGTTGCGGCGCGATAGGCGGCAAAGCGGCGTGCGGCACGCCGTCGAGCATGGGCGCGCGACGCTCGTGCTTGTTCAACAGATCCATGAGATTGGCTTCCCACATGCGTTTGCCGATACATCCGTACAACCGCAATTCCCTGTCGAACACCGCAAAATGCAGATCGTCCAGCCTGTCTATATCCAACGTGAAAACAGCCGCGGGATCGTCGCGATACGGCAGATCGCGCACATATACGGCAGTCTTGGTTATCACGCCCGCTTTGAGCGGCGCGCACGGCGGCATATCGAAAGTGCGCAACGCAAACTTGACCCCGTGCGCGCTCTTTTCTATGAGCACTACGCCCTTACCGTCACCCGACAATATAAGCATCTTTTTTTCGTACAGCATAACTCCACCTTGTCCGTTGACCGCACCGCGATACCATCGCACCGCCCGATCAATACAATAATACCCTATAATGTATGCCGTGTTTTGCCGCTTTTATGATACGCATCACGATTATTGTCAATAGAACGCCCCGCCCGCATACGGAAACGACTGTTTGCACGCATCGAATCGTTTTTCGGGCAAACAAAAACCGCGCGAACGCGGTATTTTGTTGTGCTATTCTAATCGTCGCCGCTCTGCTCGGGCGGAGTTGCAGTACCGCCGTCGCCGCCTTGATCGGGCGGGGTCGCAGTACCGCCGTCGCCGCTCTGCTCGGGCGGGGTCGCAGTACCGCCGTCGCCGCTCTGCTCGGGCGGGGTCGCAGTACCGCCGTCGCCGCCTTGATCGGGCGGGGTCACGGTACCGCCGTCGCCGCCTT
>CANDGE010000066.1 GCA_947384195.1 uncultured Clostridia bacterium | reverse complement strand
TTTAGTAGCGGCAAGTAATATTAGGGCTTTGCCCGCATATGAAAAACCACCGGCTTAGCCGGTGGATTTTTATTTCCGAGAGCGTGTAGTCTGCCGCATTTCATTAAATACACTCTAACTATGTTAAGGTGTATTTTTTTGTTTCCGAGAGCGTGTAACCTGCCGCATTTCATTAAATACACTCTAACTATGTTAGGGTGTATTTTTTTGTTTCCGAGAGCGTGTAGTCTGCCGCATTTCATTAAATACACTCTAACTATGTTAGGGAGTATTTTTTTGTCCGTGCGTGTAACTTTTCGCTTTCATTAAAAGACACTCTAAGTCGATCAGAGTGCCTTTTACTTTACATTTTTGTAGATAGCGTGGCTAACGGTGTAGCGCATTCGTATTTCAACTATCTCTATGCCGACCCGTGACCGAACGGCGCAAAACTTGTTCGTAATGATAAAACAGAGTATTTTTAATTATTTTTGTATTGCCATAACAAGGCAAAACACAAAAAATGTGTAAAATAGTTGACATACACATATTTTGTGTGATACAATGTTTAAGCTAAACTTGATTATTTGCGTTTACGCAAATTAACAAATTCAGCAAACTCATTCGGAGATATATCGTTAAAACCTAAAAACTCGTTAGGATCTTCGTCCAATAGATAGCAAGCTAAAAGCAAGTCATCGAGTTCGGGTTCCGTTTGTCCGTTGACCCATCTACTGATAGACTGCTGAGTTGTGCCAAGTTTGTCCGCCAAATTTTGTTGCGACCAACCTTTAAGGGTTAGGTAATAATTCAATTTCTCGCCTAACTTGTTTAATTTACCGATTGATTTCATGTTTAACTCAAAATTATTCTACTCAATTATCGAGTAAAATTGCATGTCAACACGTTTTGTGTGTGATATTTCCAAAATACACTAAGGAGAATTTAAAATGAAAAAAGCAATTTTATCGGACGTTAAAATGCCCGACATAAGTGAAACGGAATGTGATGTCGGCTGGGTAGTCGTCGACGCATATTTGGACGGCTTGGAAGTGAGCGCGCAACAGCTTTTTGACGATCCCGAATATAAAAGAATGTTCGACGAATTGCGGCGTTATACCGATATGCAATTGTACGGTGACGATCACTCGCAAACTATCGAGATCAACGTCAAGCTTTATCGCGAGAGCGCAGACTGAATAAAAACATTTACATATAAGCGTTATTTATATACTCGATTTGTAACGAATTATCGCATGATCTTGATACGGTCATGCGATAATTCGGTTTGCGGGAATAAATCATAAAGCGTAGCAAAGCGCGTTAAAGCATTGACAAAAGTTACGGTAAATGTTAACATATAACCGTAATATCATCATGAAAACACTGTTTATTGCCGATTTGAATAATGTTCCCGCGGATACTGCGGTCACGGTCTACGGTTGGATAGCGTCTATACGCTGCGAAAAGACAAAGACGTTTTTTGACGTTGTGGATTCGACGGGCAGGGTGCAGGTAGTCGCAGACGTCGATTTCGGTTGCAAAAAAGAAGAATCGGTTTGCGTAAGCGGCACTTTGCGCGCGTATAACGGCAAGTCGGAGATCGTAGCCGACGACGTTAAAACGATAGGCAAGGTCGATTTTCAGCTCGACCCGTCGCCGCGCGGAAAATTCAATGTGTTTTCGTCGGATAATGCGGATAACGTTCTTTCCAATCGGCATTTGTACATACGCAACGAAAAGCTTATCGCCGCCATGAAGGCGCGTAACGCGGTTACGGGCGCGGTGCGCAAGTGGTTCGAGCAGGCGGGGTATTACGAAGTGACCGCGCCTATACTTTGTCCCGTTATACTTTACGACGAGGAAACGGCGATAAAAGCCGAGCTCGAAAACGACGGCGGCAATGTGTTTTTGACGCAGTGCGTAGGCTTTTATCTGGAAAGCGCCGTGCACGCATTGGAAAAGGTATATAATATAGGTCCGAGTTTTCGCGCCAAAGAAACGTCGAGCAAACGGCATTTAAACGAATATTGGCACGTCAAATCGGAGCACGCATTTTGCGCGTACGACGAATTCTTTTCGGTGGTCGAGAGCTTGCTCGCGTTTGTTACTAAACAGGTCGAGCCGTATGCCGCAGAGCTTTGCGCCGTGCTCGGAACAAAGTTCGACGATGCGGCGCTCAAAACGCCGTTTCAACGCATAACGTATATCGACACGTTGGAATTGCTTAAACGAAACGGTATAGAAATACCGTTCGGGAAAAGCCTTAACGCGCGCGGCGAAGCGTGTTTGGCGGAGCATTTCGGCGCGCCGGTGTGGGTGACGCGCAATCCCGTGAGCGTGGAAGGCTTCCCGTACAGGTATTGCGAGGACGATAAACGTTTGACCATGACGGCAGATCTCATATGGCACAACGGACACGGCGAGCTTTTGGGCATTGCCGAAAAAATAACAGATCATGACGAATTGCGCGCTCGGCTTGCCGAAAAAGGCAAGGACAAAGATCCCGCATACGATTGGTTTGCCGATCTCAGGCGGTACGGCACCGTTCCGCACTGCGGCATGGGCATGGGCTTGGAGCGGTTGATAATGTGCTTGTTCGATCTGGGGCACGTGCGCGACGCGATACCTTTCCCGAGAAACATCGGGCGTAAAATATATCCGTAAAATATCTTACAAAGGGAGAAAAAGATGAAAGACAAAAGAAGCGAAGAAGTGCAAGACCCTATGCTTGACGGCGTCGATAAAAGCACAAAACCCAACAATGCGATATTGTGGATATTTGTGGGACTTTTTGTCGTGTTCGTTTTGGCTGTGATCGGTCTCGCTATCGCCATTGCGGTAGTTCGCCCGTCGTCGGGTAACGATCTATCGGTGTTCATATCTATTTTTTCTATACTGATAACGATGATAGCGGTCATAGTACCGATATCGTCGTACATGCTTAATAGAAAAGACTTTGAAAAAGCAGAACGAAACGTGCGTCAAGAGCTTTATAAAAATAAAAAAGACGTCGAGCAAATAATAGACAAAAGCAAGGGCGAGATCGCGGAAATAGGCGCTAACGTACAAAGCAAGATAACCGAACATAGAGCGTTGTTCGACAGTCGTTATTCCGACCTTGCCGAGAGCATAGTCAACGATTACACCGTACACGCGAGTGATTCCGACGATACGGAAACCAAAGTAAATATAGGTTACATAAATGCGTCGCTATATTACGATCGCGGGGATTATTTCGGTTGTAAGCAAAAGCTTCAAAAAGGCATATTGGACGATTTGAACGAGCTTTACAAAAAATGTTTTTGCGACTCGAACACCGAAACAAAACCGCATGACGAGCGGTTGGCATTGTTGACTTATAAAATATTCAATCTTTACAGGCATGTTGCGGGACGCACTCGCGATTTCGGCGGCATATTCATCGATCTGTTAAAGGCGAAAAACTCTCTCGAAAAACAGCCCGACGGCGCGCAAAGCAAAACTTGTATAGTATTGTACTATACATTGGCGAGAACGAAAATGGACGAGATCGAAAAAGCGGCGAATACGTCCAAGATAAACGATGCGAAATCGATAGCCGTTTTTGTCGGTGAGATCAACGAACTCAGCGAAAAGATAGCGTCGGCGGCGAATAATACTTTCGGCAAGAAACTGTCGGCGTCTATAAGGGCGCGGGCTTATCAAATGGCGGCGCGCTATTCGTCTAACCGAAACAGCGGCGACGCAGACGCATCGGGTGAAAATACACGCAAAAAAGGCGAGCGCAAAAAAGAGCGGTACAGAAACGATTCCGAGCGTAATGCCGTCGAAGCAAGCGAATTTTTGAAGTCGACGGAGTGTGAGGCTATCGAGTATGCCGATTCGGAAATAGACAAAGTTTTGATCAGCGGTTGCAGATTTTCGGTCGCAAAAACCTTGGAAAAATTGAGCTATGACTTCGACAAGGATAGGGCGCCGAAGTTACTTCAAACGGCAAAAGAGCTTATCGACACGCTTATCAAATCCAAGCGCGATCCGAAGTATTATCTCGAATTGTCGGAAATTTACAAAAAGTTAGGGCAACTCGATAATGCCGAATATGCCGCGCAGTACGGATATCAGCTCGCGCCGTGCGATCCTATGCTTGCGGCGCAATGCGCGCATTTGTATTTGCGAAAATATTTGAAAGGAAATAAAGGTAATAGCTACTATTTGTACAAAGCGGAAGAATACATCAAGAACGCATATTGGATATACAGTCAGGAAAAAGGCACATACGGCGATAATAACGTCAACATCAAATTTTTATACATACCGTCGCTGTTCGTAGTGATAAAATCGTTGATATGCGCCGATCAAAAAGATAAAGACTGCAATTTTGCGGTAGTTCTCGATGCCGCCGACGAAAATTCGATCAAGTATTATGTCGACGAATCTATTGCGGTGGGGAAAAACGCCGTAGTAGCCAATAGCGTTCCCAATTTCCTGCGCGCGCTTCTGTCGTATTACGAGCTTTTCAAGATCGTTGACAGCGGCGAGCTTAAAGGCAAGTACATGCAAGAGATGTTTTTGATTTGCGAACAGTATTGGAAAAACCCTACGTTATGGTTCGGCAGCGAATCGGAGTTTTACGACGATACGGGCACTATAATCGATTTTATAGTCAATTGTTACAGAGCGTTTAAGCCGAATTCGATACTCAGTATAGAAATGAGCGATAACGGCGGACATTACAAATACATAGAAAAATACATCGAAAACGAAACAGGCGCAAAAATGAAAGTGCGCGAATTTATAGACGAGTTGTTCAAGCAATTACAAATAAAAGAGATCCACGACGCATTTTTCGGTTCACTAAACAAAAACGAATATATAGAAAAGTTTATCGCAGATATCGAAAAGTTGATCGATAAAAACAACGGGTATTCAAAAGCGGTGTAAGCCGTATGAATGATCGCGGTTTGACACAGTATTATCTTCGATCCCGCAACAAAAAGGAGCCGCGCGAAATTTTCGGACGGCTCTTTTTTTGCTTTTCGGTATGACGTACGGGCACACGACCCGCACGCTTATGTACTTTAAATTAGCAGCAGCATTTATCTTTGCCGCCGCAGCAGCACATAAGAATGTATAACATGAGTATGTCGTTGCAATCGCAGCCTTTCTTGCAGCCGCAGTCGCAACCGCAACCGTGTCCGCCGCAGCAGCTGCAAAGCAACAACAGCATGAGTATATCGCAGCAGTTTCCGCCACCGTTAAACATTTCGCGTTCCTCCTTGAAATAATAGTCGTTTGCCGTCGCCGTCGCACGCGTCCGCGGATACGCGTCCGTTCGGCTAAGGTTTTTCTTTGGTCATAGACGTCTATCTACAATCAGTGTATGGTATTTTCGGAGTTGTGTGCAAAAAACTTTAATTGTTTGTTTGCGTATTTTTTCGCGCTGTGCTAAAATATAACAGACGGGCGAAAGCATACCGCGCGCCCGTATTATAAGGTCGTGGGCTATTCGCATAGGCGGAAGTCCAACGGTGGTGATTCATGAAAATAAACACGCGTTCCATAACGCTTGCGGCGACGCTCGCCGCGCTTTGCTGTGTTACGGGGTTGTTGCCGTACGTATTCTTTTTGCCGGTCGCGGTGGCGGCAACGACGCTGTCGGTCGGGATAACGGCGTTTGTCGGGCTTGCGTTCGGCGCGGTGAGCATAGCGTACAGTTTTCTCATGCCGACGTCGTTCGTAGCGGCGGCGTTTATAGAAGCGCCGTATATAGCTATCCTGCCGCGAGTGGCGGCGGCGCTCGGCTGTATCGGGTTTTATCGACTGTTGACGCGGCTTGCAAAACCGCAACGCTATGCGGCTAAGTTTGCGTGCGTATCGGGCGCGGCGGCGGTAGGCAGTATCTTGAACACTGTGTTTGTCGTGGGGCTGTTTGCGCTCGTGTTGCCCGACTTGACGGCGGGCGCGACTACCGTTTGGGTCGCTATCCCGACAATGCTCATAAACGGCGCGATAGAATGCGCGTGCATGGCGGCGCTCGCACCGCCCGTAACGCTCACGCTCGACAAGGTCGTGTTCAAGCGCGGAACGGGCAGGCTTGCGCCCGAAAAAACGCCCGTCGCGTCCGACGATAAAAACGACAACGGAGAACAAAGCGAATGATACTTGTTTTCGATATAGGCAACACGAATATCAAAATGGGCGTGTTCGACGGCGACGAGCTTGTCGACACGTTGCGCATGGCGTCGAGCAACAAAACGGGCGACGAGTACTGGTTGCTCGTCAAAGACATGCTCGAAGTAAAGCATATCGCGCCGAGCGACGTCGTCGGGGCGATAGTAAGCTCTGTCAATCCCAATCTCAATTATACGTTCGAGCATATGATAGAAAGCTATTTCGGCTTTAAGCCGATGACGGTCGGCGCGGGACTGAAAACGGGACTGTACATCAAGTACGATAATCCCAAAGAGCTCGGTGCGGATCGCGTAGCGGGCTGTGTGGGCGCGTACAAGCTGTACGGCGGACCGTGCATAGTCATAGACTGCGGCACTGCGACCACGTTCAACGTCGTTACGGCGGGCGGGGAGCTCCTCGGCGGCGCGATATCTTTCGGGCTGAAAGCGGCGGCGGAATCGCTGTCGGCGAGCGCGGCGCGATTGCCTAAGGTCGAGCTTGCCGTGCCCAAGACCGCGGTGGGCAAAACGACTATAACCAACATGCAGTCGGGCATAATTTACGGATATTCGGGCATGGTGGAAGCCATGGTCGAACGCATCAAGGCGGAAACCGGTTTGCGCGACGCAAAGGTCATAGCGACGGGCGGGATATCGGACTTGGTCAACGGTTGCGTGTCTGTCATCGACGTGGTGGACAGGACGCTGACGCTCCGCGGGCTCAACATTCTTTACAAACTGAATAACAACGCAAGGGCATAGCGCAATGAAAAAGCATAAAATAGCGATAATGGGCTTCGGCACGGTCGGCGGCGGTGCGTACGATATACTTACGGGCAATGCCGATCACATACGGTCTACGCAGGGACTCGATATAGAGATCGCGGCGATACTCGACCGCTCGGTCGAACCGCTTAAAAAGCGCGGCGTGTCCGAAAACTTGTTTTGCGATAGCGTCGACGCGCTCGCGGCGGATCCCGATATAGAGCTCGTCATAGAAACGATGGGCGGAGTGCGCCCGACCAAAGACTTTATTGTCAAGCTGTTGACGGCGGGAAAATCGGTCGTTACGGCTAACAAGGAGCTTTTGGCAAAGCATTGGAGCGAGCTCGAACCGATAGCCCGAGCCCACGGTTGCGGGCTGTTTTTCGAGGCGAGCTGTGTGGGCGGCGTGCCGATAATACGCGCGCTCGGCGAGAGCTTTCAGGGCGATAAGGTAAAGCGGCTTTACGGTATAATCAACGGTACGACCAATTATATACTGAGTAAAATGAGCAGTGCGGGACTGAGCTACGAGCAGGCGCTCGCACAGGCGCAGGAAAAAGGCTTTGCCGAAGCCGATCCTACGTCCGACGTCGAAGGTTATGACGCGGCGTACAAGCTGTCTATACTCGCGTCGCTCGCTTTTCACACGTGCATTCCGTATACGAGCATATTCCGCGAAGGCATAACAAAAGTGACGGCGCGCGATATCGCCAATGCGCACGAGCTCGGTTACGAGATAAAGCTCATTGCGATAGGCGCGCGCGACGGCGATGACGTGGAAGCGCGCGTGCACCCGTTGTTTGTTCCGAAGGATCATCCGCTCGCATCGGTATCCGGCGCGTACAACGCGGTCTATCTCAACGGCGATCACGTCGGCGATCTCATGTTTTACGGCGCGGGCGCCGGCGCACACCCCACGGGCAGTGCGATCGTTTCGGACGTAGTGCGCGCGTTGTCCGCTCCGCCGACATACTGCGATTTCCGCAACGACGGCAAGATCGACGGCGCGATAAATGCGGTAGGCGATTTTACGAGCAAATACTATATAGGAATGACGGTGGAAGATAAGGCGGGCGTGCTCAGCCGAGTAGCCACGGTTTTCGGCGACAACGGCGTCAGCATAAGATCGGCTATACAACGCCCGTGCGCGGACGATGCGGCAACGCTCGTGTTTTTGACGCACGCCGCGCGCGAGCACGCCGTGATGCGCTCGCTCGATACCATAAGCAAGCTCGGCTCGGTCGGAAGTATCGACGCGATGATAAGAGTGCTGTGAGCATTCGGGATCGCAATGCGGAATTCGGCGCGGGCGGTCGATCGAGAATGCCGAATGCGCAATTCAAATCGAAAATACTTAATCTAAACGACGGTCTCGGTTTGCGCATGTGTTGTCCGTGTGAAACGGTGAACGGTATTAAGCATAAATATTTTCGCCTTTTCTCATAATAGTACAGTAACGTATTTTACGTCCGAAAACGACCGTAAAAACGGCAAAACTATTTTCGATAAGGGCGTCAAAATGTTTGACAAATTTTGCGCATAATAGTATACTTTTACAGTATATGTACAAAAGCATCTACTAGGAGATGGTCGAATAAATGAAAAATCGCAGTCTAATCAAAAAGATAGGCATCGGCGCAACCGCAGGGTTGCTGTGCCTTGCAACTTCGGCAACCTGCCTTTCGCTCGCCGTGCCTTCGGTCAAATCGGCGTCCGCCGACGTAACGACGGTAACGGTCGAGTCGTTGGATGTTGTGAAAAACGTAAACGTTCCCGAAAGTTGCGTTTACGGCAAGACGTTTACCGTTCCCGCAGGCGCTACCGTTACCGCGCCCGACGGTACGGACGCTACGCCTCAGACGGGTAGCGACGTCGAAGCGTTGCAGGTCGGCAATTATAAAGTATCTTTTAAGGATAGCGGGGATAAAGTCGCATACGATTTTTATGTACGCGTAAGACTGGACGAGGAGTTTTTCCTTAAAGTCGATTACAACGGCGCGGATATCCCGTCGCTCGTTCAAACGGGCAAGTCGTTTACTTTGCCGTCGGCAAAGGTCATGTACTACGACGACAACAACATTTTGCAGGAATATCCCGGCAAGTATGTCGTAACGGCTACCGACTCGCGCGGCAATACGTACTTCGACACCGCGGACAACAATACGTTTGAAGCGGGCAACACGACGGGCAAAGTATTTATCACGTACGACGCTCGGCTCGGCGGGATAGGCGACGGCGCGTCTGCCGACGGCGCCAAGCATTTCAGCTCGACGTTCGGCGTAAACGTACAAAGCCAGGTCAACAATTCGGGCACGCCGACGCTCACCGTTTCGGGCGTGCAAAAGGACGTTTCTATCAATCGTGCGGTCACGCTTCCCAAAGCGACTGCGACCGACACCTATGACGACAACGTCAAAGTAGTTATCGAAGTTACCGATCCTTCGGGCAACAAAGTCAAAAACGTCGATCTCGACGATAACGGCTATGCCTATCAGGAGAGCGGCAAAACTTATGCGGAAGTGTTGTTCGACAACGACCGCGCCATGACGTTCTATCCGCTTCAAACGGGCACATACAAGGTGACGTATACCGCTTACAGCGATGCGTACGATCCCAACGGCTCCAACTCGGTAGGTAAGTCGAGCACTCGCGAATACTATATGACGGTTTCCGATCTCGTCGCGCCCGTATTCAAAAACGTGGAAGAGTGGCGCATTCCCGAAACGTGGGGCATGACCGTTAAAAACGCCGACGACGATCTCGTCGCAAACGGCGGAAAGATAACGTTTACCGTTCCCGACGTCGTAGACAACAAGGACCACGCAGAGGCGACGAGCACTGACGACAAAGATCTTATCTCGCTGTATTTCCGTATCACCGATTCGGACAACTCCAAGACGATAGTCGAATTCACCAACATCTTGGCGGGCAACGACAGCAACGACAGCAAATTCACGTATACCGATACGTACAATAAGGAACAAAAAGGCGAAAAGGTAACATTCAATAAAGAGAATCCTTTTACCTTCGACTTCAATCTTTACAATAAGACCAATTCGTCCGGCGAGAATCAAGCCAAGCCCGGCACGTATACCGTTTTGTACCGTGCGCGCGATAAGGCTAACAACACGTCGTCGAGAACGTTTACCGTAACGTTGCAGGATACGTATACCGATTCGGCTGCGCCTACGACGGCGGAAGTCACCGTTCCCGATTATATCTCGGCGGCTGACAAAACGTTCACTATCCCCAACGCAAGCGTTGCGGATGCGTCCGACTCCCGTCTTAAAAAGGTTTACAGAATATACAACAACAAAGGCGTAAAATACGACGTGCTCGGCGGCGAAGTAGATCGGAAGAGCACACGTCTGAACTCCAGTCACTAAGGTCAATCT
>CANDGE010000065.1 GCA_947384195.1 uncultured Clostridia bacterium | reverse complement strand
CTTATGTCGTTCAACGCTTTTACTTCGCCGCTCTTATGCTTATACGTCTTGCATAAATTCTCGACTTTCATTTCGCTTGCTCCTCCCGATCGTTATAGTTTATTATACCATATTATCTACACGGTGTCAATACCCAATTTAAACAGAAAGATCGCGCATTATCAATCGCGCGACCTAAGTACGAATATTATTTTCAGACAATAATTGCGTACTGCTAATTTCTGAATTTGCTTATCAACACCCACACGTCTGCGGGGGTAACGCCCGCGACGCGCGACGCCTGTCCTATCGAAAGCGGTTTGGCGGCGTTGAGCTTTTCGCGCGCTTCCAGCCGCAAGCCGTCCACCGTCGAATAATCGAGTTCGGCGGAAAGCCGCATATTTTCCAGCCGCGACTTTTCTTTGAGCTCGGCGCTTTGCCGTTTTAAATAGCTGTCGTAACGGATAGCCGCATACACTTCGAGCTTAGCGGACGGCATGACGCCCTTAAACAGATCGCAATGCGCGTCGAATATATCCAACGTGACGCACGGACGTTTTAACACGTCGCAAACGCTCATAGGCTTGGCGTTCTCCTCGCCCGCCGCGCCGAATATTTCTTTTACCTTATCGACGGGCAACATCGTCGTCGCGAGTCGCTCGCATTTTTTTATCTGCGTTTTTTTGCGTTCCAAAAGCTTTTTACGCTCGGCTGTCACGGTTCCGTACTTATATGCAAGCTCGGTCAATCGCAGATCGGCGTTGTCCTGACGCAGACTGAGCCTGCACTCGGCTCTGCCCGTAAGCATACGGTACGGCTCGTCGCTGCCGACCGTAACAAGATCGTCGGTCATGACGCCGATATAACTGTTGGTCCTGTCCAAAACGAGCGGCTCTATTCCGCGTATGTACGCCGAAGCGTTTATACCCGCCAACAGTCCTTGCGCCGCGGCTTCTTCGTATCCGCTCGTGCCGTTGACCTGCCCCGCAAAAAACAACCCCGCAATGCGTTTGGACATAAGGCTCGGAAACAGCTCGCGCGCGTCGATGCACTCGTATTCTATCGCATATGCGTCGCGCACGACCGACACGTTTTCCAGCCCGACGATAGACCTGTACATTTCGCGCTGAACGTCGGGCGGGAGCGACGTGGATATGCCCTGGATATACCACTCGTCCGTACCGTCGCCTTCCGGTTCGAGAAAAAACGTATGACGCGGTTTGTCCGCAAACCGCACTATCTTGTCCTCGATCGACGGGCAATAGCGCGCGCCCGTACCCGTTATCAGTCCGAGCTTGCGCGGCGAATCGCCCAAGGCGGCACGAATGATGTCGTGCGTTTTTTCGTTGGTATAACCGAGATAGCACACCGAAGTGTTTTTCGGGCGCTTTTTCGTGAGCGCGGAAAAAGTGTACGGCACTTCGTCGCCGCATTGCACTTCGAGCCGCGAAAAATCAATGGTCTTGCCCGCGAGCCGCGCGGGCGTGCCCGTCTTGAACCGACGCAAACCGAAACCGAGCGCGCGCAGGCTGTCCGCCAAATGATCGCTGCGCGAAAAACAAACCGGTCCGCGCTTTTGCACCGATCGACCGCAAATGATGGAGCTGTCCATATACACGCCCGACGCAACGACGACCGCTTTACAGCAATACACGTTACCGGTGACGCACTCGACGGTAAAATCGCCGCCGTTGTTTACTACTATACTTTTTACTTCGTCCTGACGCATAGTCAAGCCGTCGGCGTTTTCTATCGCGCGTTTTGTAAAAGCGTGGTATTTGTATTTATCTTCCTGCGCGCGCAAACTGCGCACCGCCAGTCCCTTGCTCGAATTGAGCATTCGTATCTGCGTAGCGCAAGCGTCGGCGGCAATGCCCATGAGCCCGCCGAGCGCGTCCAGCTCGCGCACGAGATGCCCCTTGCCCGTTCCGCCTATCGACGGATTGCACGCCATATATCCGATGTTATCGGGCGTAATCGACGTAACGAGTGTTTTAACGCCCGTGCGCGCGAGCGCGAGCGCCGCTTCTATCCCCGCGTGCCCCGCGCCTATTACTATTGCGTCATAGTAGATCATGTTCATGACAGGTCATATTTTAGCACATTGCCATATCCGATTGCAAGCGCACGCAAACAAAAAACACCGTTTCGGTAAAAAAACGGCGTTTTTCGGCGATACATACAAAACCGATCAGTGCCCCGCGCGGACGTCGATCCACATGCTGTCGAGCGCGGTATTCATCGCTTTTCCGAAGTCGCGCATGACGCCGCAACGCGCCAAAACGCTTTCCGACGGGAACATCATATCGATATACATTTGCTTAAACCCGTCGTAGGTATCCGCAAAAAACCCGTCCTCGTCCGATTCGAGCTCCGCTTTGACTTCGTCCATAACGCTCTTGACGGCGAGCGTGTTGCCCAAATAGTCGTAGTTTATACGCGCATATTCGTGCATATTGATAAACTTCAAAAAGTAGTTTGCCGCATCGGGGTTTGCCGAATACGCGGGTATGAGCCAGCCGTCTACCCACACGTTGCTACCCTCTTTCGGAACTTCGTAGTAAAAATGATCGCCGCCGTCCTCTTGCATAATAAGCCCGCTGTCGCACGACCAGAACAAGCCGAGCCACGCTTCGGTGGTTCCTGCGAGCATATCGTTTTTGCCGTCGTCCACCTCGTACTTCAACAGCACGGGACGCTGTTGCAAAAGCGTGGTCTTGGCTTCGTTGACGAGCGTTTGATCGATCTCCGAAAAATACTTGACAAGCTCGGCACGGTACGCTTCGTTGTAATCGGTAAACCCGTCGGAAAGCTCCGAAAGCTTGTCGCGATTGCCGTAAATACGCGCAACGGAATATGCGTCGCGCACACTGTCCTTCATGAGGATATGTTTGTTGTAGTCTTGCGACCAAAGCGCCGACCACGACTTCATGGCGTCCGAGCCCGCATCTATTTTGTTCACGTCGTACATTATCCCGAAAGTGCCCCAAATGTACGGCACGAAATACTCGTTGTTCTTATCGAACGGAGAGATCATTTCCGCAAGCCCGTCGTAAAACAGGTCGGCGTCGAACGTATCGAATATCTCGGTATTCACCTTTTGCACGAGCCCGTCTTTTATCATGCGCTCCGCCATATAGTCGGACGGACAAACAAGATCGTAATCCTCATGCCGCACTTCTATATGCGTTATCATGTCCTCGTTGGTATCGAAGGTATTGTATTGCACCTTGATGTTTTTACCCGTTTCTTGCGCGTACCATTTTTCAAACTCGCTTTTAAGGCTTTCGTCCATGTAGTCGCCCCAATTATAAATGCGCAGTATTTCGCTTCGCGGCGTGCAAGCGACCGCCATCGATGCGCTCGTTACGGCGATAGCCGACGCGGTCAATACGGATAGGATTCTTCTCGATTTTTTCATTTCTTTCTCCTTGTAAGATATGAATGTGATTTTATACGGGTTGTTTTTTTCTGCGCTTTGCCGAAACGACGTTCATCGCTATAAGAACGGACAATACGACGACAAACAATACGGCGGACAACGCGCGAAGCGTGGGGTCTACGCCTTTTTTGGCTAGCGCATTGTAAAGGTAGATGGGGATCGTCGTAACGTTGCCGTTAATGAACTTGCTGACTATAAAATCGTCGAGCGACAGCGTAAACGCCATTATAAATCCGCTTATCATGCCGGATATCAATTGCGGCACGATCACCTTGAACATAGACTTTACGGGCGACGCGCCCAGATCGAGCCCCGCTTCGTAAAGATTGGGGTTCAACTGCGACAGCCGCGGCGTGACCGAAAGTATCACGTACGGCACGGTTATCATGGTATGCGCTATGATAAGCGTAGCCCAGCCGTTAGGCAGACGCACCGCCAAAAAGAATATCATAAACGCCACGCCCGTAACGATCTCGGCATTCTCCATGGTTATGTTCGCAACGAAATCGGCTGTATGCTTTTTCCACTTGCGCATGTGGAATATGCCTATGGCGGCGGCTGTTCCGAGCACGGTCGCAAGCACGGCGGAAACAAAAGCGAGTATGAGCGAATTGCCGAGCGCGACCATTACCTGCGCGTTGTTGAAAAGATCGGCATACAGCTCCAAGGAAAACCCGCTCCACACGCCGAGCGCGCGCGCATCGGTAAACGAAAACACTATAAGTATGATTATAGGCAAGTACATAAACACGAGCATGAGCGCGACAAACGCCCAAATAACGCCCGTCTTGACGCGTTTGTTCACAGCACACCTCCCACTTCGGTCTTGCCTTTCGTTATCAGATTGGCTATGAGCACCGTAACCGCTATTATCACCAACAGGATAAACGAATACGCCGAACCTATATTCCAGCCGCTACTGCTGTTGAACCATTGATTGATTATGTTTCCGAACATATACGTATCGGTATTGCCCAAAATATCCACAATGGCAAACGTGGACACCGTCGGCATGAACACCATCAATATGCCCGACACTATCCCCGGCAAGGACAGCGGCAATGTTACCTTGAACAAAGTTTTTACGGGCGACGCGCCAAGATCTTGCGACGCTTCCGCGAGCGATCTGTCCATACCCGCAAGCACCGAGTACAGCGGCATAAGCATAAACGGAAAAAAGTCATATACCATGCCGACGGTGACGCGTACCCACACGGCAAACCCCGTTTCGGGAACGTTGAGTATGGAAAGCACTATTTTTATCGCATACGTGCGCAACAGCGAGTTTATCCACATCGGCAGTATAAACAGCATGACCAGTATGAATTTTTTGTTGAGCGCGGACGAGCTCAACGCAAGCGCGAGCGGGTACGCCAACAAAAAGCAGATAACGGTTGTGACCAGCGCGGTCAACAACGATTTGCCCAACGTCATCCACGCGCTCGCACTGTTAAAAAACATAGCGAAATTCTTACCGGTAAACTCGCCCGTCGCGCTGTCCGTGAACGCATAATACAGCATGATGACGAGCGGCGCTACGACGAAAATTATGCTCAACGCCAAATACGGGAATGCAAACGCCGACCGCTTGACGCCGCGTATTTTGCGCTTGCCCGTTTTTCTGTTTGCGCCGTTCGGTTCGGGCGCGGCGGCAACGCTTACGTTATCGTTCATCGACGTTTTCCTCCGTGGTATGCGCGTTTTCATCGCCGTCGTCCGTATTATCGCGAAGCGTTACCGCTATGTCCTCGGGCTTTATGCTTATGCCCACGCGATCGCCGAGATCCCATTCGTCTACGGTATCTACGAAAAAGTCGATATCGTCGTCGGTATACACCTGCACTTGATAGTAGCTTCCCTTATACAGCGTTTGCGTTACGTTTGCGCCGACCGCGCCGTCGTCTTCGTCGTCGGTGAGCTCGACTTTGTCAAACGGTATCCTGACCGTCACGTCCGTGCCTTTTTCGAGATTTTCGGAATTGACGAACTCGAACTTGCCGCCGCCGAACGCAACCGTGCTTTCGTCGATGATCTCGCCAGCAAACTCGTTGACGGTTTTCAGCTTTTTCATTATGTGTATGCCGTCGGGCTCGATAGACAAAAAGACTTTTTCGCCGACCGCTCGTTCCACCGTGTTTTGAACGGTGAACTGATAGCCCTTGGCGAGTATCTCCATTTCGTAATACGTGCCCTTGAACACCGTGGACACGACTTCGCCTTCGAGCGCGCCCTTTTTACCGTCGATAAATATGTCCTCGGGTCGCACGACAAGGTCGACGCGCTCGTCCTTGCCGAAGCCTTTGTCGAGACACTTGAACTTAGTATCGCAAAACTCGACGAGAAAATCGCTTTTCATAACGCCCGATAAAATATTGCTTTCGCCTATAAAGTCGGCAACAAACGCGTTGGCGGGCTCGTCGTATATCTTTTTGGGCGTGCCGTACTGCTGTACCGCGCCGTCCGTCATGACGACCACCTTATCGGACATAGTGAGCGCTTCCTCTTGGTCGTGCGTGACGTATATGAACGTAATGCCGATATTTTTGTGCATAGCCGCCAGCTCGAGCTGCATTTCTTTGCGCATTTTAAGATCGAGCGCGCCGAGCGGCTCGTCCAGCAACAAGACCTTCGGCTCGCAAACGATCGCTCGCGCTATCGCGACGCGCTGCTGCTGTCCGCCCGATAATCCCGTCACGTCGCGATGTCCGTACGATTCGAGATTGACAAGCTTTAAGACCCGCTCGACCTTTTCGGCTATCTCGTTTTTTGTAAACTTGCGATATATCGGTCTGCCCTTTTTGTCGAGCTCGCCCGTAGGTATGCGTTTCAGCTTCAACCCGAACGCTATGTTCTTGAACACGTTGAGATGCGGGAACAACGCATACTTTTGAAACACCGTATTTATGGGGCGCATGTGCGGCGGCATTACCGTCACGTCCTGTTTTTCGAGCATGATCGTGCCCGAAGTAGGCATCTCGAAGCCCGCTATCATGCGGAGCAACGTGGTTTTGCCGCAGCCCGACGGACCCAACAGCGTGACAAACTCACCGCGCCTGACGGCAAGGTTTACATTGTCCACGGCGGTGATGCCGTCAAACACCTTGGTTACGTTTTTGATCTCGATAATATTATCGAACTTTTCTCTTGCGGCTGTTGCCATAGTAGCTCCTTCGATGCGTTACGGATCGTACTCGACGATCGCCCCGCAAGGGTATACCTTACGCATCAAGCATAAAGATCGCGAATTCGGCTAAAAGCTCGGCGGGCATGACACCCAAAGCACCTTGCATGTTTTGTTGCCGACGTTTTTTATCAAATGCCGTCGGTCGGACGAAAAATAAAACGTATCGCCTTGTTTGGCGCGCGCCGTACGCTCGCCGACCGTCACTTCGATCTCGCCGTCCAGCACGTAACCGAATTCCTCGCCCTCGTGCGGGATATCCGCATCGGTCGACGCGCCGACCTTTAATTCGAGTATCACGGGTTCCATTTCGTTCTTTTGCGCCGTAGGAACTATCCAAACGATCTTCTCGTCGCCGTAATCCTTCTCGAAATAGTCATCGGGAGTAAACGCGACAGGCGTATCGTCGAAGTCCGAAAAAAACTTGCCCAAGCTCGATCCCAAAAGCGTCAGTATGTCTATGAGCGTCGCTATGGACGGCGAAGTCAAGTCGTTTTCCAACTGACTTATATACCCCTTAGTCAGCTCCGCGCGGTCTGCAAGCTCCTCTTGCGTGAGTCCGTTTTTTAGCCGCAGGTCGCGCAATTTAGCGCCTATCGTTCCTTCCTTTCCGTCGTTCACCTTGCACTTCCTTAAATTTCAAAGTTAATTTTATCTAAACTTTTTGTTTACATTTAGTAAACCGAAAATGATTATATAGTAAATCGACATATATGTCAATTATTTTATAGGCGTTTGGAAAAATATTTTCATGTTTTTTCGGTATGCGCATATGCGCATACATCGACGGCAACGGCATGGGATCGATACATGCGCACATATCGATACGTTATTACGGTTTATTCAATGCAAAAACACCGAACGCCCTATCGCATATCGAAGAGCTTCGGTCAATAACGGCAATGATAAAGCACTCGAAACACGTAACAAGTTGCGAGCGAAAAAGAAATTATCGGCTTGACACGAACCAATTATTATTCTTGTGGAGCAGAGATGTGGGAGAGTTCTTCTTGGTACTTATCAATCACGAGTTTGGAAATGTAATCACGCGTGTCGTTGTTTATAGGGTGAGCGACGTCGCGGAATTCGCCCGTGCCCATACGCTTGTTGGGCATTGCGACAAAGAGCCCCGTTTCGGTTTCTACAACTCGCAAATCATGAACGACAAAGCACTCGTCTATTGTTATCGATGCCGCCGCTTTGAGTTTGCCGGGTTCTTTTACGAGGCGAAGTCTTACCTCGGTGATTTCCACAATTTTCCTCCAGACTTAAATTGCGACCGTAAATAGTTTAACATAAATCGAACGCAAAATCAATAGTTTTTCGACAATTTTTTTTGCGCCGCGCAATAATGTGACATATATCCCCCATCGTCGCGGCACGTCGATCGCTCCGACCGCATATTTAAAAGTATGAGAATTCATTTTGTAGGAATTTCCGGCGTATCCATGCGCGCGCTCGCGGACGCCGCGGCGTCGCGCGGACACGACGTCACGGGCTCGGACAACGCGCTCGGCGGGCACGACGCGAAAAACGTGGACGGTTGCGATCTCGTAGTGTATACCAACGCCGTGCCGCAGGACAACTGCGAACTCGTGCGCGCCAAACAATTGGGAATACCGCTCGTCGAACGCGCGACGTATCTCGGCGAGCTGTCCAAAACTTACGGGACGGTGATCGCCGTTGCGGGCTGTCACGGCAAAAGCACGACGACGGCTATGCTCGGCGCGACGTTCGGCGGGCGCAATGCGACCGTGCACGTCGGCGTGGCGGGCGGATCTAAAGCGGGCTCGGACAAATATTTCATAACCGAAGCGTGCGAATACCGCGCGAGCTTTTTGCACCTGACGCCCGATATAGGCGTAGTGCTGAACGTGCAATACGACCACCCCGACTATTACAAGACCGAGGCGGCGTTATGGGATGCGTACAAAAAGTTTTGCGATAATTGCAAAAAAGTCATCGTCAACGGCGACGATCCGCTTTGCGCCGAGCTGTCGCGCAATGCGGTCACTTTCGGACTCGGCAAAAACTGCGATTATCGAGCGAGCGAGACCACCGCGCAAAACGGTTTTCGCGGCTTTACTCTCGACGGCAAGCGTCATGCGCGCGTCAAGCTGTCCGTCGCGGGCGAACACAACGTTTACAATGCGCTTGCGGCTATCGCGGCGGCGTGCGAAAGCGGTCTGCCGCTCGCCGAAATATTGCCGCGGCTCGGCAAGTTCGGCGGAATATCGCGACGGTTCGAGCGCAAAGGGATCGCGTACGGCAAATCGGTATTCACCGATTACGCGCACCACCCGACCGAGATCGCCGCGACCATACGCACCGCGCGCGAGATCTTTCCGTCGGTCGCTGTGGTTTTCCAACCGCATACATACACTCGCACGCAAAGCCTTATGCCCGACTTTGCCGACGCGCTGTCGCTCGCGGATACGATCGTGCTTGCGCCCGTATTTTCGGCGCGCGAAAAGCCGATAGTCGGCGTATCGTCGCAAGCGCTTTGCCGAAAGATCGTCGAGAAAAAAGAAAAGGCGTACTGCTTCGACACCTTTTCGGAAATTACGGAATATTGCAGATCGCTCAAAGAAAAAGCGGTCATATTTATGGGCGCGGGCGACATAGACAAAGCCGCCGACATGTTTATTGCAAAAGCTTTGACCGAAAACAAATGACAGTCGCATATTCGCATATGCGCATTTAAAGCCTTATGCCGCGGTAAACAACGGCGCGAGATCGGTATACAGCATAAACGTCGCGACGGCGACTATAAGTCCCGCAAACACGACCGCGAGTATGACGTTACGTTTGAGCGTAAACTCTATTCCCGCGCAAAACACGGTAGCAAGCGTACAATAATCGCGCGCGACCGCTATGTTTTGCGCCGCCGCCGACGGGATAAACCCGCCTATCGCGTTATTGAGATAAATTATCAGCATAAGCACGAGCGTCGCCATACCGAACAACCCCGTAAATACGTTGATGACCTTGTTTATAAGCCTACCGACTACCATTTTGCGCCTCGCTTTATTTTATATTACCATTATAGTTTTTACAAATGTTTTTGTCAACATACGTATGCGCAAACTCATAAGATTTAATGCACTTTTAATGATTCGATAATAATGCCGTCCCGAACAAGCGACGCGCGGCGAAACATGTCATCTTTATTATATTAATCGGTTGAGATCATTCGATACGCTCGGAATGACAAGCAAAAGAAATGATCGAATCTTTGACGAGCCGAAACGCTCGGGATCGCAAAAACGCAATGTTGCGAAAAATGAGATCATTCGATACGCAAAAGACGCTCGGGATAGCCTTCGGCTGTCATGCGTTACAAAAAAATCACGATCATACGGCGATCCGATCCGACATCCTTATTTACCCGTTTTTTTTCTTTTCGCTTTGAAAAAAGCTTGTATGGGCGCAAGGCATTTCTCTTCCAAAACGCCGCCCAACACCTCGGCGCGGTGATTGAGCTTATCGTTGCGCACTACGTCGAGCACAGTGCCGCACGCGCCGAAACGCTTGTCCCACGCGCCGAAAACGACGCGTTTTATTCGCGAATATACTATCGCGCCCGCGCACATGACGCACGGTTCGAGCGTGACGAACAGCTCGCAGTCGGACAAGTTCCAACGCCCCAACTTTTTCGCCGCCGCGCGGATAGCCACTATCTCGGCGTGCGCGGTAGGATCGCTGTCCACTTCCCTGCCGTTAGCTCCGACTCCGACTATTTCGTCGCCGCAAACGACGACAGCCGCGATGGGCACTTCGCAGTCGGGGCAATCGCGCAACGCGTCGAGCGCCGCGGTCATAAATCCGACGTCGCGTTCCGAAAACTCGACGGCGTTCGTTTTGTTATCCGATGTATCGTTCATCAATTTACGTTCCTTGCTCCAATCGTTTCAATACTTCGAGCGCATAGCGCGGAAGTCCCGCATTGAGCGGGATCTCGAGCGCAAGATCCGCCGCTTCAAACGGGTGCGAACCCTGTTTTATGAGCTCGATGGTTACCGCGG
>CANDGE010000064.1 GCA_947384195.1 uncultured Clostridia bacterium | reverse complement strand
TGTTTCAGTTCCCCGGGTTCCCTCAAGCCGGCTATGAATTCACCAACTTGTGACTCCCGTTTCCGGGTACGTCGCTTTTACGACAGTCGAGTTCCCTCATTCGGAGATCTGCGGGTCAAATGTTTATTTGCAACTAACCGCAGCTTATCGCAGCTTATCACGTCCTTCATCGGCGCCAGATGCCTAGGCATCCATCGTATGCTCTTGGTAGCTTAATCGTCCAATTCCTAAAATAAGAATTTACAAGATATAAACTTTCAAAATTGTACTGGTAATACATATCACCAATTTATTTGATATTTGTATACTCGCTTTAAGTTATATGCAGTTGTCAATGTGCGACACGGGGACGCATAAGGTCAAAAAAAACACAACAAACAACAACTTTGAACTTTCGTCCCTTTATGCGTTATTGCTTATTATGTCCAGAGGTATGGCTTATTCGCGATACTTGGAAGACCCGTGTGCTGTCTTATTCGCGACAGCTTTGTTAGAATACCACAACTAAATATATATGTCAAGCGTTTTTTAAAAGTTTTTTGAAAATTTTTAAAAAATTTTTTTATACGCCAAACAAAGCGCGTCGACCGCGCTTTTATATATTCCTTATATATTATATATATGCGCGTATATGTGCGCGGTTGCGGGCGCGACGTCGGCGCATCCGAACGACGACGAAAAAAATTTTTTTGAATTTTTTTCGCGTTTCGCCAACAAAACGCCCTTCCCGATTGTTGTATATAGCGTAAGGGAAATATCCCGTATAAAAATATCTTTCGGAGGCAAACATCATGAATAAAACGGTAAAGACGACCGCCGCGGCGGTCACATGCGCGGCGCTCGCCGCTTTCGCACTATCGGCGTGCTCCGCCCGCCCCGCATCGCCCGACGGCGCGCTGTCGGCAGCCGACGCTTACGGCATCGGCGCGGTATCCGCAGTCAAGCTGTTGGGAAGCGCGGTGCAAACGCGCGCATTAGGCAAGCTTGCCGCAATACGCGATTTAAACGCGCCGACCGACGCCGCGCCCGACGAGAAGCCGCCCGAAGAAGAAGTCGATAAATTTCACGAGTATTTTACCGCGTTAGACTGCTTTTTGACGGACGACATAGTAACTACCACCGTACAAGAGAATACCGACGCAAATTACGCATTCGCAACAAAAATGACGATAAAAGGCGTCGATATGGACGGTAAAACCGTCGAATACGTAATGTATTATACGGAAACGCTCGAAAAGAGCAAAGACTCCGATGAGATCGAAAGAGAATACACGCTTATCGGAACGATGATGCTCGACGGAAAAGACTATGCGCTCAACGGCGAACGCTCGTTTGAACAAGACGACGAAGAAACGGAAAACGAGCTTAAAATACGCGCATACGCAGACCCCGCCGACAAGACTTCGTACATCGAAATGAAACAGGAAACATCGGTCGAACAAGGAGAAAACGAAACCGAATACGTTTATTCGGTAGTGACCGACGGCAAGACCATAGAAAAAACTTCGGTCAAATTTGAAACGGAAACGGAAAACGGCAAGACGGAGGACGAGTTAAAACTCAAATTCGAGCAAGGCGACGCGAAAGGCTCGTATAAGCTATCGCGCGAAACAAAAGACGGCAATACGCAGATAAAAGTCAAGTACGACGCCAACGGCAAATTCGGCGAATTCCGCATCACGCAAAAGACAAACGAAAACGGAGAAACGATCTACGAATACGAGTTCGCCGACAAATCGACAAAAAAGTACAAAAAGCATTGATCGCACGATCGATTGACAAATCTCGACCGCTTTGATAAGATATGTGTATATTATTTTGCACCGATCGGAGGGCGGATTGGATCTCGACAAACTTATAAAACGAACTGTCGACGGCGACAAAGCGGCGTTCGAGGTCATTTATATAAAGACCAAGGACGCCGTTTACTATACCGCCCTATCCGTTCTGCGCGACCGCGGCTTGTCCGAGGACGTCATGCAAACGACGTACTTGAAAGTACTGAAAAATGCGCGGTCGTATACGCCGAACACCAACGTCGTTGCGTGGATAATACGCATTGCGCGAAACGAAGCGCTCAACGTCAAAAAATCACGCGGCCGCGAAAGCTCGGTCGACAGCGACGAGCACGAATATATGTTCGGAACGAGCGCGCCCGACGAATACGGCGTACTTACGGACATAGCGCGGCGCACTCTGCCCGACGACGAATTTCAAATACTCATGCTTGCGGCGGCGTCCGGATACAAGCGGCGCGAAATAGCGAAAATGCTCGAAATGCCTATCGCCACGGTAACATGGAAGTACAACAAAGCGACGCAAACGATGCGGCAAGCGCTTAACGACGGCAAAGGAGGCGCAATATGAAAGACGATATACAAAAAAGATTGCGCGAAGAAGCGCGCACGCATACGCCCGACGTGTTCGACGAAGTCGTAAACTCCGCCGAACGCGACGGATTGTTCCGCGCCGCACCCGAGCCGCAAAAAACCAAAAGCCGCAGGCGGTCGTATATGCGCATACTTATGCCGATGGCGACGGTAGCGGCTTGCGCGGCGATATTCGTGCCCGTATGGCTGCTAAACCGCCCCATCGACCACCCTATCCCGCAACCGAACATTACCGCAATGTCCGCGACCGACGCATACGGCATAGGCGCGGTATCCGCGGCAAAGCTGTTAAACGCCGCGCTCGACGCATCCGCATATCCCGCGCAAAGCGTTTATCGCGCACGCGCGCTCGACGCTTCGACAGACGGCGAAATAGACGTGACCGAGCGCATGAGCGCGTTCGACAGATATTTCACCGCGCTCGACAGCTTTTTCGGCGACGATATCGTCACGACCAGATCGGAGATCAATAACGACGCCGCCTACCCTTACTACGCGAAATTGACCGTAACGGGGCTCGATTTCGACGGTAACACCGTCGAGTATGTGATGTATTACAACGAAACGCTCGATTCGGACTCCGATCTGCGCCCCGACCGATCCGCGCGACAAGACCGACGCAAAGCCGACAAAAAGAAGTATACGCTTAACGGCGTCATGCTGCTCGACGGCGCCGAATACTTGCTCGAAGGCGAACGCGAAGCCGAATCGGACGACGACGAGACCGAAAACGAATTGCTGATACGCGCATACGCCGACCCCGACGATAAAACGACATACGTACAAATGGAACAGGAGATAACGGTCGAAAGCGACGAGCACGAAGTCGAGTTTATTTATACCACCGTCATGAACGGTAAGACCGTCGAACAAACGTCCGTAGAATTCGAGAAAAAGACGGACGACGACAGTTCCAAGACCGAATTCACGCTCGAATTTTTACAGGGCGACGCAAAGGGCAAATATTCGGTCAAGCGCAAAACCGAAAACGGCGAAACCACGACAAAGGTCAAATACGAGTTCGACGGCGAAAGCGGCGAACTGCGCATCGAAATAAAAGACGGCAAATACGAATATAAAGCCGATAAAAAATAGTTTCGCCGACACCGCGCAACGGCGCGAGCGAAAAATGATATCGCATTTGTTTTATCGTTTAACGCTTTTCGCCCGCAATGACAAACAAGAAAGCGCACGTCACGCATTGTTTCGCATGGCGAAATAAATCCTTATTCTGTTAAAACCTGCCTAACGGCGGCAAGCTCGGGTTTGGCGTCGTCAATTCGGTTGCCGTTTTTTTGCGCTTTATCACCGTTTTTTCGAGCAACGGGTCGAGTACGTACAACAGCGCCGGCAAAGCCGTCAATACGCACAATATCGATATGAGCGTGCCCACGCCGAGCACCATGCCCATCGACGAGATAAGCGGATCGCTCGTTATAAACCCGACCAAGAACGACGCGACCGTCATGATCGAGCCCGAAGTCATGATAGTGGGAAATGCCGCAGATACGGCGTCGACGATCGCCGTGCGTTTAGGCACGCACGTTTTAATTTGCCTGAATCTGTTTGTGAGCAGTATCGCGTAATCGATCGTCGCGCCCATTTGTATTGCGCTCGCTATCAAATACACAAAGAAGAACACGTTATTTCCGAGCACTGCGGGTATGGCAAAGTTCATGAATATCGCGCCTTGTATGACAAGCACGAGCACGATCGGTATGCCCCACGATCTGAATGTCAGCGCAAGTATCAAATATATAAAGCACACCGTGAGCATGGATATAAGTATATTATCGTGCAGGAACGACGCATTCAGATCGTACGCGCTCATGCTCTCCCCCGCGAATATCGCGTCGGGGCATATGCTTTTGACAGACGGAGTCAGCCGCTCTATAAGCTCGAACGTTTCCGACGATTCGACGGACGCATCGATATTGAATACCATGCGCGAGTGTCCGTTGCCGATAAGCTGGGCTTTGCCGAATTCGAGGATACTCTCGTATTCGCTCAGCGCTCCGCCCGCCATGCCCGTTTGAAAAACGAATTCGAGCAGGTCGATAGCGGGCACTCTGTACGATGCGGGATCGGGTATGCTCTCGCCGCGGCTTTGCGCATACATAGAAAACACGGTGAGCGCCGCAAACGCCCCGACGCCCGTAGCGTCGTTGAATTCTATGCAGTTTATGCTTTCCGTGATATAATACGTCTTTTCGGGATCGGACCGCGACGGCAAGCCCAAGCCCGCCCAACCGAGCGCCGACGTGACGAGCGGTTCGGTCTGCACTGCCGCTAATATCTTTCGTTGAGTTTCGTTATCGACCGAATCGGGCACGAGGATCACAAACGCATTGCTTGCGCCGAAAAGCTCGTCGCGCTCCGCTTGCGCGATCATGGTCTGCGTCGGACGGGACGTATCGATGGAATTTTGACTGTAACAGTACGTGACCGTTTGACTGAGCCATGCGCCCAGCCCGAAAAACACGGCGAACGCCGCCATAAAAACGTACCGCGCTTTAAGCACGCCCTTACCCAAAAACCGTACTTTCGGCACGAAATTGCGATGGCGCGACCTGTCCATGAGCTTTGTGAGCATGAGCAATATCCCCGGCATCAACAGGAACACCGTCAGCAACGAGCATATAATGCTTTTTGCGAGAACCATGCCGAGATCGAAGCCGAGACCGAGTTGCATAAACATGAGTGCGACCAATCCCGACACCGTGGTGAGCGAGCTTGACGCTATCTCGGGGATCGCTTTCGACAATGCGTTTATGAGCGCAGTCTGCGCGTCGCCCTGCTTTTTGTCCTTTTCTTCCGTAAATCTATGGCACAGTATTATCGCATAGTCGATCGCGAGCGCAAGCTGTAATATGATACAAACGGTGTTGGATACGAACGATATTTTACCGAGCCAGTAGTTTGTACCCATGTTGAGTATAGCCGCCACGATAAACACTATCGGAAACGCTATCACTTCGGCAAAGCTTTTGGACGTGAACAGCAATACGCCTATGATGACCGCCGCCGCGATCGCTATTATTATTACCATTTCGTCGGCGAGCGTTTGAGCGTAATTGTTTACGAGCGGCGTCGGCACGGTGTAATCGTATGCGCCGTCGTTAAGGATAGCGAGCACGCCGTTATACGCCGCAACCGCTTTCGCGTCCTTGCTCCCGCCCGCAAAAAACATATTATACAGCGCGTTGCCGTTTTTATAGTTGCCGTCGCTCGACGCATCGAACGTAAAACCCGACACGCCGTCTACCGCCGCTATCTTATCGGCGAGCGCCTGCGCGTCGTCGCGGTCGATACTCTTTACCAAAAACGTCGCCGAACCGTACGTCGCAAACTCCTCGTTCATTATTTTTATAGCTTGCGCCGTGTCGGTATCGCTCGGCAGGTAACCGGTTATGTCGTACTCGACCTCTATCTTAGTCGCGCCGAACACGCCGTAAGCGACGAGCGCGGCAAAGATTATAAAAAAAAGCAATCGCTTTTTCACTATGAATTCGGCGATTTTTCGCATGTATGTATTTTACTCCGCCGCGCGAAAAAAATCAAGCGATTGACGGCAACACCGCATACTTTCAAACATATACACAAAAACTACTCATATCAAATCACAAAAGGAATCGCTATGGATATACGAAAAGTCGCCGTGATAGGTTGCGGCATGGTAGGAAGCTCGACGGCGTTTGCATTGATGGAGAGCGGGCTGTTTACCGATATTCTGCTCATTGACAAGAACCGCGATCGCGCCGTCGGCGAAGCAATGGATCTCAGCCACTGCTTACCGTTCACCCGCCCCGCCGAAATACGCGCGGGCGATTATTGCGATCTGACAGACTACGGCACGATCATCGTCACTGCGGGCGTCGCGCAAAAACCGGGCGAAACGCGTTTGGACTGCATTCACAACAACGTCAATGTTTTCCGTTCGATAATCCCGCAGATCGTCGAATATAACACCGACGCATTTTTGCTTGTCGTCACCAACCCCGTCGACATAATGACATACGTAACATATAAGCTTTCGGGCTTGCCGCAAAACAAAGTTTTCGGGAGCGGCACCGTGCTCGACTCGGCGCGGCTCAAATTTTCCGTCGGGCGGCGGCTCAACGTCGACCCGCGCAGCGTGCACGCATTCGTTATAGGCGAGCACGGCGACAGCGAGCTTGCGGTTTGGTCGAGCGCAAACGTAAGCGGCATTCCGCTCGACGAGTACTGCGCGCACTGCGGTTACAAAAGCCATAAAGAAAACCGCAAAAAACTCGCCGACGAAGTCAAAAACTCGGCATACGAGATCATAGCCAAAAAAGGCGCGACATATTACGGCATAGCCGCCGCCACAACGCGTATTTGCGAAAGCATCGTGCGCGACGAACACTCGATCATGCCGATAAGCACGCTCGTCAACGGGCATTACGGGCTTAACGATATTTACATTTCCGTGCCCGCGCTGATCGGATCGGGCGGCGTGGAAGACATCATGGACATCAAGCTGTCAGACGAAGAAAACGCCGCACTCGTTTCGTCCGCAACGACGCTCAAAGCCGCGCTTCGCGATATAGGTTTTTGAGCGATAAAAAAACGACGCGAACGACATAAGTCGCTCGCGTCAGGTATTCAGCCACCGCCGAAAAAAATTATTTATACGGCTAAACTCTAACGCTCTACTTCCGTTTATAAAAACTTTCGATGCTTGTTAAAGTACCCGTCATCAAACGTAGATGTATACACCGACGCGCCGCAATATCTTTTTGACGACAATAATCATATTTTTGCCGTACATGCAATATTATAGGCTAATAAATTAGACTTGTCAAGCTGTTAGGCTAATTTTCTAGTACTATATATCATGATTATGGAAATATTCACGGAAAGGCTAAATATTTTATTACGGGAAAGCCGAACGTCTATGTATAAACTTGCAAAAGAGATTGCAGTTAACAAGCAAACCGTAATATTTTGGTGCAACGGCGCAAGCGAGCCGACAATATCGCACCTTAAAAAGATAGCTGAATATTTTGATGTTTCCGCTGATTATTTGATAGGTTTGGAAAACGCCGACGGGTCAAAACAATAATCAATTACGAAATCTTAATTAAGAGCTATTAATTCTTATTTATATTACTTCTTTCCGCAAACAAAAACCCGCCCTAGCTTTATACGCCAAGGCGGGTTTTATCGATACAAGATCATTCGTCCGTTACAGCCCCAATTCTTTTATCCAGGCTTTAAGGTCGTCAACGGTGACGTCGCCGTTTAAAAGCTTGCCGTCCTTCCATTTTGTCTGCGGCGAGCACAAAGGTTTGAGCACCGCTTCGGCTTTATACATATCGCTACCGCCGCTCGTCGCGAACGGTATCACGGTCTTACCCGAAAAGTCGTAGCTTGCCAAAAACCCGTTGACGATAGTGGGTGCAAGATACCACCAAATGGGGAAACCTATAAACACAGTATCGTAGTCCTGCATGTTATCCACCTTGTCGGCTATTTCGGGGCGTTCGAGCGTGCGCATTTCGACGGACGAACGGCTGTTGACGTTTTTCCAATCGAGATCGGCTTCGGTGTACGGCACCACGGGCTTTATCGCGAACAGATCCGCGCCCGCCGCTTTTGCAAGCTGTTTGGCTATCATGGCGGTATCACCGCCTACCGAAAAATACGCCACCAATGATTTTTTATCCATTATTATATTATCTCCTTGTTTTAGTGCACATTGATTATATCATGCGTTTACGTTTCATGCAAGCGAATCATCAATGATTGCTGTAAACGATAAGTTTGTCGTGTTCGGTCAGCTCGACCTTTATCTTGCTTTGATTGCCCGAGAATAGCACCATTTCGCCGCCCTTTTTGACGTAGCCGAGCGCTATGGTGTGATTGCGTTTTTCGGGCGGGATATCGTCGCCCGACGTTCCGTAATACACGGCGCGGATGAGCTCGGCGGCGGTGCAAGGCGCGGGGATCTCGGCGAAGTACCGACTCACCTTTTTAACGTATATCTCTTTGCTCTCGTAAGCCGACGCATCTTCCCCGTCATACGTAAGAATATCGTTGTAAAAATTATAAAGCGTATCCTTTGCGCCGAGCTGTGTTATCATCTTGCTTATGTAGCGATTGCTTATGACCACATTGTTGACGCTGTAACTTTTTACGATGTCGTAATGCTTGGGATTGATTATCTCGACTATAACGTCCACCCGCCCTTCGTCAAAATCGGGATCGGCGGTTTTCTTTTTCAGAATGATATCGCTTACGTATATCAGATTGGCTATCGCCGCAGAATCGATCTCGTCGCTGAGCACCGCGTCGTCCGAGAGTATGAGCACGCTCGTATCCGTTTCGTTCGCGTCGATAAAGTTTTCGATCGTTTGGCAAACTATGTCCTTATCGTAGATATCGGCTTCCACCGTTTTGCATACATACGGATAAGCTTTGTAATAATCCATTTTTTCGAGATGCGCTTTGTCGTCGATCACCAAAATATTCATGATCTCCCTACCGCTCCCGTCGTTCCACTCGTTGCGGAAACTGTCAAAGCCGTCCATTATGTCCTTGATCTTGCTGTTATGCCCGAGAATTATTACGTTCTTTTGTTCGAGCCAATAATTCTCGTTTAGCTTGACGCGATACCCCGTATCGGCAACTTCGGTCAACCGCACATCGTCCTTTTGCGATTCCGCCGAATAATACGCATACGATTTACCCCGATCGTCGAGTACCGAAAGCGGGATCGAATGCAAATGCTTACCGAGATACGCGCGTGTAAATTCCGCCTCGTCCGCCGTGTCGCTCGGCTTTGAATAAAACGTTGCGCCCTTGTTTGAAAACAACTCTTTGTACGCGAGATTGAGTTCGGGCATGAGCGAAAACTGCGACAACAGCCTGCCCAATATCTTATTGACACCGATAGGTATAATATTGCACTTGCCGTCCACCTGTTTTTGCGCAATTATTTTATTGATAAGATCGAGCGTCCAACCGTCCTCGGTTTCCACCACTATCTTTTGATCGTCGTCGCTCGATGCGCTCGCCGTGATATCGGCTACTTGCACAAGCGATTTGACGCTTTGCGGATTGCCCTTTTCGAGATCGGCGGCGCGGTTGCCCAGCTCGTACTTACACACGGTGTTATTGATGTCGTTGCCGAGTATGATTATCGACTTGGCATGTTCGAGCGAAATGTCGTGCAACTGCACTGTCGAAAAAGTATCGCCTTCGCGCACGATAACGGTAAGATTGTTCTTAAATCTGTTTTTTATGCCGTACGCACGCCGAGCAAAGCCTTTTAACGTTTGCGCTTTCTTGCGCGTTTCGGCGCGCTCCTTGGCGACGGTGTCCGCGATTCGCTCCGCTATCTCGCGTTCGATCGTTTCCTTGCCGTTAGGCACGAGCACTACTACCGTCTGCTTCCCGTCGGCATACAAAAGATCGTTGACTATCTCCGACGCGCGCGAATTCCAATTAAGTATGACCGTATGCCCCGACAGGATAAGCCTGTGCGAGCCCGTGTTAGCATTCTCTATGTATCCCGATATGTAGTTGGTCAAATAACCTATGACCGCGCCGGTGAACAGTATCATACCGAGCACGATAACGATCAAGCACACTATAACGAGCGCCACGCCAGCACTGCCTATATCGGACACGACGTAATCGATACAACCGGCGTCGAGTATCATCGTTACGGTATAATACACCGCGCGCCAAAACCCCATATTCTCCGTGCCCGTGAGCGACAACGCCTTTATCACCGCCGCCGACACGAATATAAACGCTATATTCAACAGCAGTATGACCAAAAGAACGACGCGCCCCGGTCGCTTGGACAACAACACACTGAATCTTTCCCGTAGCTTAAACATACACTCTTCCTTTCGCGTATTTGTGAAAAACACAACACATAAAGTTTATCACAGCGCGTTTTAAATTGCAATAGTTACGCGCAACTTCTTTAGCGATATTTATGCCATTTATCGCCCCGCATTCCCCGTCGAACTTAACGGCGATATAAAAAATTTTTACAAACGGTTGCAAACGGTTGACAATAATATTTATATTTGATATTATTAATTACGGTCTTTGGGGATTTAGCTCAGTTGGTAGAGCATCTGCTTTGCAAGCAGAGGGTCAGCGGTTCGAGTCCGCTAATCTCCACCACTATATTGCAACATATAGGAATGTGGCTCGGCTGTCGGGCAACGCGATGATCGGTGTATCGTTAAATCCCCGTCACCAACTTAATATTATATAGGAATGTAGCTCGGCTGTCGGGCAACGCGATGATCGGTGTATCGTTAAATCCCCGTCACCAAC
>CANDGE010000063.1 GCA_947384195.1 uncultured Clostridia bacterium | reverse complement strand
TTTTCGTGGTAGCGGCAACTGTTTGATGAGAACTGCGCGACGAGAGAACGGGCTATAAATGATCATATCGAAAAGAACGAAAAATATGAATGATCGAGCGGGCATTCGTCGCGCGGTTCGCTAGGCGCTTGCGCTTGCGCAAAGCCCGTGCGCGAGTTCCGCGCACAATCCGGTTGCCGCACGCAAACGAAATAATATAACAAGGCGACCCGAAAGGGTCGTATTTTCGTGGTAGCGGCAACTGCTTGATGAGAACTGCGCGACGAGAGAACGGGTTATTAATGATCACATCGGCTTGCGTTTTGTAAGATAATATGTTATAGTACATTTACAAACTATACATTTATAGGTTTATCATGTCGGGAAAAAAGAAAAACAAAAAACTGAAATTGGAAAAGCAACTGAGCAGATACGATCTGTGGAAACGCTGGAAGGGTACGTTGGTCACGACTTTCAGTATAATTTTCGGAACGGTAACGGGGTTCGTGTTTGCTTTGACTGCCGAAATATACATAGCTTTGATATTGATAGGCGCATTGATATTTGTTTGCTTAGCCGCTATCGTATTCGACCAAATATATACCAAGGCGAACGTCGCGCGGCAAAAAGATTACGATATGCACTACGATTGGTCGGTCGATTCGGATCTGATGATCTGCGTGCAGGAAAAGATAGCGAAATGTTTGAGAGACTACATTGCGCCCGAAACTATGTACGGCGGCGAGTTGCAAAAAGACGATATCGTTTGCGCAATGGACAATTATTACGCTAACTTGAAGTGTGCGTTGGATGCGTACAGGGATATATTCGTCGACAGATACAAAACCGAGTATGCCGAAGAGCGCGTGTTTTCGGTGCGGTTCATGTTTAAATCTATTTTCGACGACAAGATGACTATATTGTGGGCGGATAACAGCTATCCGCGACATATCGGCGACCGTGTTTTGAACTCCGATCTATACGAGAACACGGGCGCGGGCGACATGATAAATAACGGAATAAAAACTGTAAAAATAGTGCCGAACACAAAACAATTAAAACCCGACGATCCGTATTTCGAGGATAAGAATTGTTCTAAAATGCTCATTCCGATCAAGTCGAAGCAGGACAAGATACAAGGTATTATCGCGATAAAAAAGAGCCTGTTGGACGATGAAGAAGAATTTTTCACGCTTAGCGACAGACGCAAGTATTTTTGGGAGAAAATACTACAAGGCATTTCGGAATACGTGAGCATGATAAAAAGTCGGTGGGACTTTTTTGTCGTTACCGTAAAAGACAAACGATTACTGACCGTCGCGTATGCGGAATTCATCAAGAAAAACAATTTTCAACTCGAAAACGCGATCATACTTTGACGGGCATGATCGCGCGTTCGCCGTTGTTCGGGTCCGACTTTTCAACGTTTGATTTTGATTGGATAATGTGCAGACGTCGGTCGAGCGGTATGCGGTTTATCATATCGGCGCGCGCGGGATTTGTTATTTTGTCGAGCGCGGCGAGATGCTTCATTTTCGGCTATTGCGCTCGCTTCCTGCAATCAACCCTGCGCTTTTATCGTTTTGGCGACGTTTATCATGTGATCGGCTATGCGTTCGACGTTTGCGGTCAGCGATAAATATTGCGCGCCGACGTCGGGGGTGCACGTTCCGTCGTTTAGCCGCGCTATATGGTTCTCGGTCATGCGCTCGGTGACTCGGTCTATCTCGTCTTCCACGTTATACGCCTCGGCGAGCGCCGTGCGGTCGTTGAATTTGTATGCGTTGACGGCGTGACCGAACAGTTTATGCACCAATGCTCGGAGGTCGGCAAGCTCTTTAAGCGCGTCGGGCGAAAAGACTTGCTCGGCGGCTTTGAGATTGTCGGCGTACTCTACTATGTTTTCGGCGTAATCGCCGATGCGTTCGAGATCGGTAGTCGAGCGTATAGCGGTCGACAGATACAGCCTGTCCTTATCGTTGAGATCGGCTTTTAAAAGCCGAACTATGAACTTTGCGAGCTCTTTATTTATAAAGTCGAGCTTTTTTTCGTTGGCGCGGAAAGCATCGATGTTTTTGTAATCGAGCGTGGAAATTATCTCGCACGCGATGTCGAAGTTGCGCAGAGCGATGTCCGCCATGCCGAGTATCTCGCTTTTTGTTTGCTTGACTGCGATAGGCGGTGTGACGAGCATGTGTTCGTCCACGAAGTTCAGCCGCGGCGCGTCGCTCGGCTGTTTGTCGGGCTTGTCCGGCACTATCTTGGTGACGAGCTTGACGAGCAAGCCTGTCAGCGGCAGGACGATGAGCACCGTCGCCACATTGAATATGGTGTGGAACATGGAAAGCTGTAATTGCGGCGCGTGCGGGAACATCGCCGTAAACAGCGACCCGTAGCTCGTTCCGCCCAAGCGCAGGAACATGCCCAACAGCATAAACACTATCACTCCGCTCATATTGAAAATCAGATGTATCAGCGCGGTGCGTTTTGCGTTTTTCGTGCTTGTAAGCCCCGCTATGAGCGCCGTGACGCACGTACCGACGTTTGAACCCATTGTGATGTAAATACCTTGATCGAGCGAGATAAGCCCCGTGACGACCATGGTTATCGCCATGGACGTCATCACCGACGAGCTTTGCACGACGGCGGTAAGCGCCATGCCGATGACTACGAGCAACAGCGGATTCTCGAACATCGCGAGAAATTGCTTGACCGAATCGAGCTCCGAAAAGTGTCCCATTGCGCCGCTCATCATGGACAGTCCGACAAACAGCGAGCCGAACCCCGCGAGTATGCCGCCGATTTTTTGCGCGACGTCTTTTTTTGCGAACATCAGTATGAACGCGCCTATGCCCGCGAACGCGGCGAACACGACCGACGACGAGATCGAATTCCCGCCGAACAAGCCGAGCGCGACGAGCTGCCCGGTTATCGTCGTGCCTATGTTCGCGCCGAATATCACGGTCGCGGCTTGCGTGAGCGACATGATACCGGCATTGACGAAACCTATCACCATGACGGTGGTCGCGCTCGAACTCTGTATTGCGGCGGTCGCAGCAGCTCCCACGCCTACGCCGAGCAATTTGCTTTTGGACGTTTTGGAAAACAGCGCTTTAAGCTTTCGACTGCCCAGCGCTTCGAGATTGGTACTCATCATCGAGCAGGCTATCAGGAATATCCCGACGCCCGCCACGAGCGTGAGTACCGACGTTGCTATCGTTACAGCATCCATAAAAAAATTTATCTCCCGTTAGTTTCTGATTATTATATAAGTCAGATAGCCGACGTACATGAGCGTCATCAACGCGCCTTGCCACCTGTGTATCTTCTTACAGCACATCGCCGTAATAAGCACGATAACCCCCGATCCGAGCATGACGAGCATGTCGACAAGCGTTTCCCGCCCGATCGTCAGTGAGCTTACCGCCGACGACATACCGAGTATGAATATCACGTTGAATATGTTTGAGCCGACGACGTTTCCGACGGCGATGTCGTTTTCCTTTTTGATCGATGCGACCACGCTCGTCACAAGCTCGGGGAGAGAAGTGCCGACGGCGACTATCGTCAGTCCGACGAGCGTTTCGCTCATGCCGACCGCCTTGGCTATCTCGGACGCGTGATCGACCACAAGATTGCCGCCGAATATTATTCCCGCAAGTCCTACGAGCGTAAACAGTACGCAAAGCCATATAGGGTTTTTCTTTTTGTCGTCGCTCGACTTATCGGTAAGCGCTGTCGCGTCGGTCTGCGCTACCGCATGTTCCGAGACGGCTCTTTTGTTTTCACGCTTGGTGCGGACGATGAGAAATGCTGTGTAAGCTATAAACATCGCGAGCATACATGCGGCTTCGTAAACGTCGAGCTTTAACGGCGTTACGACGAACGAGAACAGCAGCAGGATTGCGTACATGCCCGTCATGATCGGCAGGTCGTATACCTTTATATTTTTGCCGATCGATACCGGGACTATAAGCGAGCTTATGCCGAGTATCAATAACGTGTTGAATATATTGGAGCCGACGACGTTGCCGACGCTCATGTCGGTCATGCCGTGTATTGCGCCGTTTATGCTTACCGACGCTTCGGGCAGGCTCGTGCCCATCGATACGAGCGTCAATCCGATAATCAGCGGCGGTATTCTCATCGCCTTGGCTATCGCGCTCGACCCGTCTACAAAAAAGTCGGCGCCTTTTACCAAAAGTATGGTTCCCAAGATAAGCAATACGATGTCGAGCGTCATGATTTCTCCCGAAAAAAGATAAAAGACCCCTACCGAATTTTGTTCGGTAAAAGTCTCGAAAATTAAGCGGTCACCGAGCGCTGCGTTGAGCGCCGTCTTGACGGATCTCGCGCGTTTGAAACGCCTTCTACTCCCTTCTACAAGGATATTCGCTTGTACATCGCCAGTATACACTATAAGGCGCGACTTGTCAACCGAATACACCCGATTAAATTATATGCGTAAAGTGCGGAATAATTGCATGGAGAAACATATCGGACGGCAGTGAAAACAAACGTTTGCGGATAACGAATACGAAAAAAATTCTCACGAATATGAAAACCGTATTGACACCGTGCGGAGATTGCTTTAAAATATTTACGGGAGTGTTATACTATTACGATAAGGCTTTCCGAGCGCGGTTCGGGCGTCATGCGGAAGGAAACGGAGGGAGCATGGGCGAGATAATAAAAGCAGCGGTCGTCGAGGACGATGCGGATACGCGCAAAAAGCTGTGCGCGTACTTTGACGACGTGACCGCCGAATGCGGCGTGCGCTTCGACGTCGACGACTTTTCGAGCGGGGAGAGCTTTCTCGCGTGCGACGAAAAGTTCGATATAGTGCTGATGGATATAGAACTGCCGGGAGAAAACGGCATGGAAACGGTGCGCGCGTTGCGCGAGCGCGACAGAACAGCTATCGTGATGTTCGTCACCAACATGGCGCAGTTTGCCGTAAAGGGCTACGAGGTGGAAGCGTTCGATTTTATAGTCAAGCCCGTGTCGTACTATATATTTTCGGTCAAACTCAAACGCGCGCTCGAACGGTTGGGCGCAAAGCGCGAAAAGGATATTTGGATAAACGTGACGGGACTCGGCAAAAAGAAAATATCCACCGCCGAGCTCAAATACGTCGAAGTCATGGGACATAAGATAACATACCATGCGCTCGACGGCGATTATTCGGTTTCAGGCAGTATAGGCAAGGCGCAGGACGAGCTCAAAGGCTTGCCGTTCGAGCTGTGCAACCGTTGCTATTTGGTCAATCTCAAATACGTCACGGAGGTGCGGCAGTTTCAAGCGGTGGTCGGCGGCGACGTGTTGCAGATATCGCATTTAAAACGAAACGAGTTTTTGAAAAAGCTTAATCTGTACTTATCGGGCGGATACGTATGAGCAATATTTTTCTCAATAAAATGCTTTTTATGGTTGAAATACTCGTGGCGGAGATCCTGTGCACGGTGTATCTCAAAAAAAAGAGCAGGTATGCGCTAAGGCTGTCGGCATACATAATCATATCGCTCGCGGCGGGCGCGGCTTTTCCCGTCGTCGTAAATAATTTCCCGTATTCGTGCTTCATGTTTTTCACACTGTTTGCGGTAACGGTGCCGTTGCTCAAATTTTGTTATGCCGAATCGTGGATCAACGTGTTGTTTAGCGGCGTGGCGGCGTATACGATACAGCATTTCGCTTACGAGTTGGCAAATCTCGTGCTTTTGGCGATCGTCAAGAATTCCGAACCCGTATTCGGCATGTACACGACCGCGACGGTCGATCTGCTCGACCTTACTCACGAGCAAATAATTTACGCATTGATATACACGTTGTGCTATTATACCGCGTACGGCGTGTTTTTTCGCATATTCGGCAGACAGATAAAAAAGAGCGGATTGCAGGTCAACCGTCCGTATCTGCTGATACTCGTCGCGGCGGGGCTTGTGGTCGATATAGCGCTCAACTCCGGTTATGTGTATATGAGCGACGGGAGCGATTTCACGGCGGGCGTGATAATCTATTCGTCCAATTGCATGTGTTGTATTTTGTTGCTTTTCGTGCAGTTGTGGCTGATACGCGAGCGGTATCTCGAAAGCGAGTTGGCTTTTGTGCGTAAGCTGTGGACGCAGGACAAGGAGCAGTACGAATTGTTCAAGGAGAACATGGAACTGCTCAATTTGAAGTGTCATGACATGAAACATCAGATACGCGAGATAGCGGGCGACAGGCTCGTCCCGCGCGAGGCGCTGGACGAGATCGAGCGCGCGCTCGATGTTTACGACATCGTCGTAAATACGGGCAACGATATTCTCGACACGGTGCTTACCGAAAAGAATTTGCGGTGCAATAAAAACAAGATAGCGTTCACGTGCGTGGCGGACGGTAATGCGCTCGCGTTCATGACCGACGCGGACATATGCGCGCTGTTCGGAAACGCGCTCGACAACGCGATAGAAGCGACCGTAAAAATTCCCGACGAGCAAAAGCGTATGATCGGACTGTCGGTGCATAGGTCGGGCAAGTTCGCTACCGTCGAAGTGCATAATACGCTGTGCGTCGAGCCCGAGTTTGTGGACGGCTTGCCGATCACTACCAAAAGCGAACGCGATCTTCACGGTTACGGCGTTAAAAGCATAAAGCTCATAGCCGAAAAGTACGGCGGCAACATGACTATTTCGGTGCGAGACGGGCTGTTCGATCTGAGCGTGCTGTTGCCGTTGAACGACGGCGCGGTCAACGAATAGGCGCATATTGTCAACGAATAGGAAAACGGTATTGACACGATAGTTTGCGTCGGTTATACTCGTTGCGAAAGCTTAAAGCGCGGCGAAGCGTCGCGTCGGCTTATCGGAAAAGGAGGTACGAGATGACAAAAAACATTCGCTGGGGCATAATCGGCGGCGCGTGCGTGATATTGGTTTTTTATCTGACCGTCGCGTTTATAGCGGCGTGGATGATACTCGATAAGATCGCGGCGCAAACGAGCCATTCCGCATCGGCGTTCGGCACGTGGTGGCAGGTGACTATTTTCGTGCTCGACATAGTTTTCGCGTTGGGCGCGGTCGCGTGCTACGCATTGATGATCGTCAAGATCAAAAGGAGAACGGCAAATGAAACAGCCTAAAACGCGCGAGCAAAAATACGGAACGCTCGTCAAAATTTTCGATAAAGGCTTGTGGGGGCTTGCCGCGGGCTTTTTTATGATCCTGCTCGTCATAGCTTTTGTGGGCGGGAGCTTTGCCGATAAGTACAGCGCCAACCTTAACACGATATTCAATATCACCACTCAAGAGATAGTCGGCGACGGCGTGGAATATTACGGTACCGAATTTTACAACAAGGACGGCGGCGGCTACGATAATCAAGCGATGCGCGAAAACTCGCTCGAAGTATCGCGGCGCGCGGCTGCCGAAGGCACGGTGTTGTTGTGGAACAACGACGGCGCATTGCCGCTTGCGGCAAATTCCAAGGTGAGCCTTTTCGGCGCGGCTACGCAACGCTATCTCATAGCGGGCGGCGGCTCGGGCTACGTCGGCATCAATACCGACGATACCGTGCGTTCCAAGCTCGAAGAAGCCGGCATGGAAGTCAATCCCAAACTGTACAGCGCGTACAACTTGCTCAAAGCCAACTACGGCTATGAAGTCATCGGCAAGGAAGCCAAGGACAAAGTGGGCGACGATAATTACTGGGAATACCGCATACGCGAGGTGCCGTGGTCCACGCTCGACACGACTGCGGTGGGCAAAGTCACCGACACCGTAGCCGATTACGGCGATGCGGCGATAATGACGATCAACAGGTATACGAGCGAGGACGGCGATACTAACTTCGTCGATACCGAGTGCTTCGATAACAATTATCTCGATCTGTCGCGCGACGAGTACGGCGTTATGCAACGCCTGGTCGAAATGCGCAGGAGCGGGCAGATAGGCAAGGTGATATTGCTCATCAATACGGCGAGCCCGTTGCAGATGAAAAATATCGAGCGGCTGGGCGTGGACGCGTGTGTTTGGGTAGGCATGGGCGGAAGCGCTTCGTTTGCGCAGATAGCCGACGTTTTGACGGGCGCGATCGCGCCGAGCGGACGGCTTGCGGATACTTTCGCGTACGATAATTACAGCTCGCCCGTTACCGAAAACTTCGGCGATTATACGTTTACGCCGTGCGGCGCGGTGCCCGCGACCAATAAGATGACGCACAATACCAAATATCTCGTTTATCAAGAAGGGATATACATGGGCTACCGATATTACGAAACGCGGTACGAGGACAGCGTGCTCGGACGCGGTAACGCCGACGGTACTGCGGGCGTCAAGGCGGGCGACGGCGGGTGGAAATATACCGACGAAGTCGCGTTCCCGTTCGGTTACGGTCTTACTTATACGAGCTTCGGCTATGACGGATTTTCCGTCGCAAAGGTAAAGGGAACGGACGATTACGACGTGTCGCTCAGGATAACCAATATCGGCACGGAGCGTGCGGGCAAGGACGTTTTACAGGTATATCTGCAAAAGCCGTATACCGAATACGATATAAAAACGGGCATCGAAAAATCGTCCGTCGAGCTTGTTGGGTTTGCAAAGACGGACGAGCTCGCGCCGGGACAAAGCCAAACGCTTACCGTCACCGTCAAGGGCGAGGATCTTAAAACGTACGATGCGTACGGTAAAAAGACGTACATACTCGAAGCGGGTGAATACTATCTTTCGGTAGGCACGGACGCGCACGACGCGCTCAACAACATACTCGCGGCAAAAGGGGCAACGACCGCCGACGGCATGGATCGCAACGGCAACGCCGAGTTCACTTATAAAATAACGATAGATAACGACGATTTCGTCAAGTATTCGGTATCGAGCGCGACGGGCTACGGGATAACCAACAGGTTCGACGACGCCGATATAAATCTGTATGCGGGCACCGCCGATCAGCGCATAACGTATCTTACGCGCAACGACTGGCAGGGCACATATCCCAAAGCGGTATCGCTTTCCTGTACGAACGAGATAATGGTGCGCGACATGCAATACGGTATGGACGTGCCCGTCAAGGACGACGACGATATTCCCGTATACGATACCGTGACGGCGGCGGGCGGCAGGCTTAATCTCGCAATGCTCATGGATAAAAGCTTCGACGACCCGTTGTGGGGCGATCTCCTTAACCAAATGACGTGGAGCGATCAAAACAAACTGCTCACTTACGGTTATTGCCGTATCGCGGGTATATCGTCGTTGGGGTCGAAGGAGCTCAAAGCCAACGACGGACCTGCGGGGATAAAGGGCGATTTTTGTCCCGGGCTCACGTCGTACATGTGTTTCCCGTCGCAACAGGTGCTTTGCTGTACGTGGAACTTGCCGCTCGTCAACGAGATAGGCAATGCGTTCGGCATGGAAATGTTGCACGCGGGATACACTGCGATCTACGGTCCGGGCGCGGGCATACACCGCTCGGCGTTTTCGGGACGTAATTTCGAGTATTACAGCGAGGACGGATTTATTTCGGGCAAGATGTTCGCCGCCGAAACGAGCGGCTTGCAAAAGCGCGGCGTTATAGTTTTCGCCAAGCATATGGTGCTCAACGATCAGGAGCGTAACCGCTACGGCGGCACGGTGTGGGCTAACGAGCAGACCATTCGCGAGATATACTTAAAGGCGTTCGAGGGCGGAGTGGTCGAAGGCAAAGCCAACGGCATAATGACTTCGCATAATCGTATAGGCTGTATATGGTCGGGCGGACACTACGGGTTGCTCACCGAAGTACTGCGCAACGAGTGGGGTTTTAACGGCATAACGATCACGGATGCGGCGGTATCCGATCACGAATTCGATCCGCGCGCAATGGCGAGCGCGGTGGTCGCGGGGCAGGATCTTTGGATGCACGGCGGCAACGACAAGGCATGGAACGGCTACAAGGACAATGCGACCGTATGTCTTGCGGTGCGCGAGGCGTGCCACCGTATCCTGTACAATCAGCTTCACTCCAACGGTATGAACAACGTGACTGCGGACACCGTTTTCCGTGACATCACGCCGTGGTGGAAGATAGCGCTCACGTCGGTGCAGGTAGCGACGGCGATAATATTCCCGCTGTGCCTTATAATGACGGTTCTCGGCTTCGTGTTTGCGACGGGCAAGTTCAAGGCAAAGTATACGCGCGACGGCGGCTTGGGCGTAAAAGCGTTTTTCGTCGCGATGCCGACCAAGTTCGGCGCGTTGAGCGCGTCCAAAAAGGCGATAGTCATAGCGTCGTGCGCACTCGCGGCGATAGTTATAACATTGGCGATCGTTTTGCCGCTCACGCTCGGTAAAAAGCCGACGGGCGGGAACAACGGAGGCAGCGTGTTGCCTAAACCCGACACAAGACCTATATATACGCTCGAAGCGGAAGATCCCAAGGTGGAGCTCGGCGCGGGCATATTCACCGACGATAACGGCAACAAGACGGCACAAATGCCGTTCGTCAATCAAGAGAGCGGCGCCGAACAAAAATATGTCGGCAACTTCTCGCGCAATGTCGGCGCGTCGATAACTTATTACGTAAATGTCGATGCCGACGTGACCGCTACGCTCATAGTGTCTGTAAGCAAAAACAACAGGTATGCGGCATTGCTCGGCGCGGTGTCGGTGTTCGTAAACGACGAAATGCTCGGCAGTCGCTCGTCGTCCATAGCTTTCGACGACGATGAGAGCTGGGTGAGCTTTGTTGACGTCGATCTCGGCGAAATAGAACTCAAAG
>CANDGE010000062.1 GCA_947384195.1 uncultured Clostridia bacterium | reverse complement strand
TAATCGTCCACGAGAAAACGAAAATAAACGGACATTACAGACAGACCGTTGAAATAGTCTATAATTTCGTGGGCACAATCGAGCCGCAGTTCTTCGACGATGACGAAACCTACAACTGACACAAGCAACTAAACCAAGACAAGAGAAAAGGCGTGGCTTCACGCCACGCCTAATTCTCGTTCGCCTACGGCTTACCTAATATTCCCTATGGGAATTACGGTAATGTCAAAGCTTTTTTTTGCGTTTGAGCTATTCGAGTGGAAAAACGCGCCATTCGAGAGAACGTATTGAAATATCGTTCGGCGTCGGCTATAATCGTCTTGCAAGCTTCGGAAAAAATATACATAGCCGAAGCAATCATTGCGCATAAGGAGAAAATCATGAAAAAGTTCCACAAAGCAGTTACTACCGTTGCCGTTGCGGCGTTGTCCGCCGCACTCTGTTTTTCGCTCGCCGCATGCGGCGAAACGCAAAAAGCCGCCGATCTCGTAGCGTCTTACAATTCGTCGAGCTATACGTTTATGACGGCTTTCCCCGATTTTACGTTCAAACAGCTTACTTCCAACGTGCAAAACATCAATGTGTACGACGACAACACTTACATGCTCATGGTAACGACCAAATCGCTTTCGGGCGATCTTAAATTCGATCCGTCCAACACGGGCGATCAAGTCGCGTCGGCTAACGACCGCGGCTGCACGATCACTCATTATTACGGCGCGTACGAAAAGACCGAAGAGGACGGCATGATCACGCTCAAACTCAAAAAACCGACTCGCGTCGTGTACACTGCCACCGCATCCGCTACTGCGAGCGCCGCAGTGTTCTACGACACCGCCAACTGGACTGACGCCATGTCGGGCGAAGGCGACGACGCCAAGACCGCCGAGCAGTATCTCGCGTCCATGGCGTTCAACGACGTGGAATGCGTGGTCGACGGCTCGACGTTCGGCTTCGATTATATCGACGTCTCCGTTAAGGCGTAACAGGGAGAGCGGTCATGTTTAAAACCAAACTGTGGCGCGGATTATGCGCAACGTTTGCGTTTTTGACGGCGGTCGTAGCGTCGCTGTTCACGTTGCTCGTAAAGTGGGAAGGTCAGGTAAACGTCGCGCTCGGCATCAAGGCGCCGACGCAAAATGTTACCGACGACACCAATTATTACGCGAGCGACTATACGCGCGACGACGACGGTTACGTTAAAATGCGCGAAGCGTCCGAAACGAACGAAAAGGAAACGATGAAGGAAGGCGCGGTGCTCGTCAAAAACCATGGCAACGCCTTGCCCGTCCCGTCATCCGCTCGGCGCGTGACGCTGTTCGGACGGGCGGCGGCAGACCCCGTTTACCGCGGCAATTCGGGCGGGCCTAACATGGAAGCCCAAGCCGACAGGCAAATAAGCTTTAAAAAGGCGCTCGAAAATCACGGATTTTCAATCAACTCGACGGTGTACGATGCGCTTGCGGCAAGCACCGTTCGGCGCGTCAAGGTCGCGGTCGAAAACGACGACGGCATTAAATCGTCGATCGGCGAGGTGCCGGTAAGCTTTTACGACTCGCTCGCGTCGAGCTATGCGAACGATTACAACGCCGCCGCGATAGTATTGTTTGCGCGCGACGCCGGCGAAGGACGCGATCTGTTCATGAACGACGCGGACGGCATTTCGCAGTTGGCGTTGCATAAGGAAGAAGCCGATCTGTTGAAGATGATAAAAGCGTCGGGCAGGTTCGGCAAAACGATAGTGATCGTCAACAGCGCGTATCCGATGGAGCTCGGTTTCGTCGACGACGAAGAGTACGGCGTGGACGCATGCCTTTGGATAGGCGGTCCGGGCGTCGTCGGGTTCGACGGCGTAGGCGCGATACTTGCCGGCGACGCCGATCCGTCGGGGCATTTCGTCGATACTTACGCGACCAATTCGCTGTCGAGCGCGGCGGCGCAAAATTCGGGCGACATAACCTTTACGGACAAATCGTCCATGGGCGTGCTCGTACAGGCGGAAGGCATATACGTCGGCTATAAGTATTACGAAACGCGCTATTACGATCAAGTAAAAAATTTGCATAACGCAACGTCCGGCAAGGGCGCATATGCGGGCGCGGAGTGGAATTATGCGGCGGAGATCGCGTACCCGTTCGGCTACGGTCTGTCCTATGCGCGCTTTACGCAAACGTTGGACAGCCTTGTATGGGACAAAACGTCGCACACCGTCAAGGCGAGCGTTACCGTTACGCATAACGGCTATCCGAGCGGCACGGCGTATAGCGGCAAGTCGAAATCGGTCGTTCAGTTGTACGTGTCGTTGCCGTGGGAGCAGGGTCAAGCCGAAAAATCGGCGATACAGCTCGTCGACTTCGGAAAAACCGAGCTGCTCGGCGCGGGCGAGAGCCATACCGTCGAGCTCGAATTTTCGGACTACATTTTCGCGACGTACGACGAGAACGCGACTAACGGCGCGGACGCGGCCGAAAAAGGCTGTTATGTTTTCGATGCGGGCGATTATGCGTTCGCGATAGGCGACGATTGTCACGACGCGCTCAATAACGTGCTCGCCGCGCAAAACGCGACGGGTATGACCGATCGCTCGGGCAACGCCGTAACGGGCGATGCTGATAAAGCGGAGATAATAACGCTCGATACGTACGACAACACCACTTACGCTGCGAGCGACGAGTCGGGCGAGACGGTCGCGGTAAGCAACCGCTTCGGCGATATCATCGACGTAAACAAGCTTTTGGGCGCGGACACCGTCACGTACATGACGCGCGCGGACTGGAACACGTTCCCCGTAACGTACGATTCGCTTCCGTTCACAGCGGCGATGCAAGCGTCCATGGCAAACAGCGAAACATATGTCAAACCGAGCGACGCGCCGTCATACGGCAGCTTTACTCAGGGTGCGGACGTTACGCTTAAACTCGTGGAAATGCGCGACGTGCCGTTTGACGACCCGCGTTGGGATACGTTTATAGATCAGCTTTCGGTCAGCGATATGTGCGCCATGCTCGGCGAAAACTTCGGTCAGCCCGCTGTCGCCGCCGTCGGCAAAAACGCCAACAATAACTGCGACGGCCCCGCAGGTCCGCAAAACGGTTATGTCGGAAAAACGGTGCGCGGCACGCCGACAGTACGCGTCAACGAAGTCGTTGCGGCGTCGACTTTCAATAAGGAGCTCATAGCGTCGCGCGGCGACTTTATCGCCGAGGATTGCCTGTTCGGCGGCACTACGCAGATATGGTCGCCGGGATGCAATCTTCACAGAACGCCGTTCTCGGGACGTAATTTCGAGTATTACAGCGAGGATGCGGTGATGACTTATATTTGCTCCGCCGTGCAGTGCGAAGCGATGCAGAAAAAAGGTTGCAATGCCGCGCCCAAGCACTTTATGGGCAACGATCAGGAAACCAACCGCGGCGACGTATGTCAATTCTGGACGGAACAAGCGTTGCGTCAAGGTCCGTTAAAGGGCTTTGAGGGTGCGTTCATAAAGGGCGGCGCGCTCGCCACGATGATGTCGTTCACGCGCGTCGGTTGCAAAAACCTGTACGCTACGAAAGAATTGTTGACCGACGTGTTGCGCGACGAGTGGGGCTTTAAGGGCGTAAACATTACCGACTCCGTCGCGGGCTGGCAAGCCAACAACAATCCGACGATCGCGTGCTTGGCGGCGGGAACGGACACGTTCAACGCGCGTAGCGCAAGCGGTTCGGAGATCAAGGCGTATGCGGTCAAGCAAAAGGACGGTAACATTTTACGGGCGATACGCACTGCCAACAAGCGGTTCTTCTACGCAATGTCGCGCTCCAACCTTATCAACGGAATGACGGCGGATATGGAAGGCACGGAGTTCACGCCGTGGTGGAAGCCCGCGATGACGGCTGTGACGGTCGTGTTGGGTATTGCCGCGGCGGCGGCGCTCGGCATGACGATTGCGAGCATCGTTCTCGACGAAAAACGTAAAAAGGAGGGCGATAATGACGGCGCAGTGGATAAAGAATAAATGTCGCTTGCAATTGTTCAAGGACAGGACGGTCGGATTTTGGCTGGGGCTTGCCGCGGCGGCGGTGTTGCTCGTAGCCGACGTGCTGTACATCGCTTTGGATGTAGGCGACGACGTGACTTTTTCGGCGACTGCCTTCGCGCTCATGCTTGTCGGCGCGCTGTTCATGACGCTCGACGTGCTGTTCGATTGGCAGTTCGTGCCGATAGTATCGGTCGCGCTGTGCTCGGTGGGATTCGGTCTGCAACTCTGCCCCGCTTTGGAATCTTATTCGGACATCATAAACGAGGTCAACTTCGTCGGCGGCAACGCAAAGCTCGCGGTAGCGTTTTCGGCGGTGTTCGCGGTAGGCGTTATCGCATTGATCGTTTCGGCGTTCATGTCGCGAGTAAAACAAAAATGATCGTTTGACACCGACGAGATCGTGCGGCGTTGCGGTATTGTTACCGTTGCGCCGCACTTTTTTATGAAAACTCTTGTGTTTGCCGTGCGATTATGTTAGAATACGTACATACGACGATCGCCCGTCGTGCGAACAATATGCGGGCGACGTAAAATCGAAAGCGGTCGCGCGTCGACCGAAAAGGCGGAAATACGGTGACGGAAAAGAAATACATACTCGCGCTCGATCAGGGCACAACGAGTTCGCGCGCGATAGTTTTCGACGATAAAGCAAACGCGGTGTCGACTGCGCAGTCGGAATACGCGCAGATATATCCGCGCGACGGGTGGGTGGAGCACGATCCGTCGGAGATATATTCGTCGGTGGCGGCTGTCGCGTCCGAAGCGCTCGCCCGCGGCGGGCTCAATCGCGGCGACCTCGCGGCGATAGGGATCACCAATCAGCGCGAAACCACGGTCGTTTGGGATAAGACTACGGGCGCGCCCGTATATAACGCCATCGTTTGGCAGTGTCGGCGCACTGCCGATGCGTGCGACAGACTCAAAAAAGCGGGTCGCGCACCGATGATAGCCGCCAAAACGGGTTTGCCCGTCGACGCGTATTTCTCGGCGACCAAGCTGGCTTGGATACTCGACAACGTCGACGGCGCGCGCAAACGCGCGGAACGCGGCGAACTGCTTTTCGGCACTGTCGACACGTATCTCATGTGGAAACTATCCGCTGGCAAGATATTCGCGACCGACTACACCAACGCGTCGCGCACCATGTTGTTCGACATACATACGCTCGATTGGGACGACGAGCTTTTAAAGCTTTTCGGTATACCGCGCGGCATGTTGCCGCAAGTAAAGCCGTCGGGGAGTTTGTTCGGCTATACCGATGCGGATGTTTTCGGCGCGCGCGTTCCGATAGCGGGCGTGGCGGGCGACCAACAGTCGGCGTTGTTCGGTCAACGCTGTTTCGCGCGCGGAACGAGTAAATGCACGTTCGGCACGGGTTGTTTTTTACTGACCAACACGGGCGACACTGCGATAGAAAGCAGGCACGGGCTCATAACTACGCTCGCGGCGGGGCTCGACATGAAGCCGCAGTATGCGCTCGAAGGCAGTGTGTTCGTCGGCGGTGCGGTAGTTCAGTGGTTGCGCGACGAACTGCGCGTCATTCGTACGGCGGCGGAGTCCGAAGAATATGCGGACAAAGTTTCCGATACGCTCGGCGTGTACGTCGTGCCTGCGTTTGTGGGGTTGGGCGCGCCGTATTGGGATCCGTACGCGCGCGGTATTATAACGGGCATAACGCGCGGCACGACGCGCGAGCATATTATCCGCGCCGCGCTCGAAAGCATAGCGTACCAGGTGTGCGATCTTTTGTCGGCAATGGAAAAAGATATGGGCGAACCCGTCAATAAGCTTGCCGTCGACGGCGGCGCGTCTGCCAACGGTTTTTTGATGGGCTTTACCGCGGATATATGCGCGCGCAAAGTAGTGCGCCCCGCCGTAGTGGAAACGACCGCGCTCGGCGCGGCGTATCTCGCGGGTCTTACCGTCGGCGTATACGATATGTCCGCGATCGACGGCGCGCGCAAAGGCGATACCGTTTTCACGCCGCAAATGAGCGACGACAAACGCAAGCGATCGCTCGACGGGTGGAAAGACGCGGTCGAGCGTGTTCGGAAATGATCTCGATCGTCAACGATCCGAAATTTCCGATGCGAAACTCGGGATCGTTCGCGATATTGCAAATGCGACGGCGGCATATTACACATTGCGACAAACGCTTGTCAAAATTTAACGCAAAGCTTACGCACCCGTCGATTAAAAGTCTATTAAATATATGTTACATGGCGAAAAATGCTTGTACTATTCCGCAAAACGTGATATACTAATTATTAGTGTAGCTTAGTGCCGCATTTTTTGTCGAACGAAATTTGGAGGAGCGTAATTGAAAACAAGCACAAAAGTATTGATCGCTATAATAAGCGTTATTCTTATCGGAGTAATAATAGGAGTGGTCGTTTATGCTTCGACGGGTCTTAAAGAGAAAAACTATAACGATCTTGTCGAAGATATCAGAAGCGGCGCCGCTGTTGAAATATATCTCGAAAACGATACCGCATACGTCAAGACCGAAAAGAGCGGCAAGGCGTACGAATATCGCGTTTATTCGCGCTACGAGCTCGTCATAGAAGCCGTCGAAAAGTATGATGCGGATCACGAAAAAATAGTTTTGAAGTTCAACGATCGCTATGCTACGTCGATAACCGATTATATAATCCCCATACTCGGGCTTATAATGCTCATCGTGCTCATGATCTTCATGTTCCGCGCGATGAACAATACGACCAAGTCCACTATGGATTTCGGCAAGACCAAGACCAATGCGCAAAATCAGCTTAAAGTGCGTTTCTCGGACGTAGCGGGCGCGGAAGAAGAAAAAGAAGAGCTTAAAGAAATAGTCGAGTTCCTTAAAAATCCGCAAAAGTTTACCGCTGTGGGCGCGCGCGTGCCGCACGGCGTGCTTTTGGTGGGGCCTCCGGGAACGGGTAAAACATTGTTTGCAAAAGCGGTCGCCGGCGAGGCGAACGTGCCGTTTTTCAGTAAGTCGGGTTCGGATTTTGTGGAAATGTTCGTAGGCGTAGGCGCGTCGCGCGTGCGCGATCTGTTCGATCAAGCCAAAAAGAACATGCCTTGCATAGTGTTTATCGACGAGATAGACGCAGTCGGCAGACAGCGCGGCGCGGGCATGGGCGGCGGCAACGACGAGCGCGAGCAAACGCTCAACCAGTTGCTCGTCGCAATGGACGGTTTCGAGTCCAACGAGCATATTATCGTCATGGCGGCGACCAACCGCAGCGACGTTCTCGACCCCGCGCTCATGCGTCCCGGTCGGTTCGACCGTCAGATTTATGTCAATCTTCCCGACGTTCGCGGCAGGGAAGCAATATTAAAGGTGCACGCGCGCAATAAACCGCTCGCGTCGGACGTCGATTTCCAAGCGATAGCGCGCATTACGAGCGGCTTTTCGGGCGCGGACATAGAAAACCTTTTGAACGAAGCGGCAATCCTCGCCGCGCGCGACAACCGCACGCGCATAACCATGGAGGATATGTTCGAGGGTATTGATAAGGTCGTCATGGGACCGCAAAAGAAATCGCGGCTTGTCACGCCCGTCGATCAGCGCATTACCGCCTATCACGAAGCGGGTCACGCCATCGTCGCGCGCCGCACAAAGGGTTGCGATCCCGTGCAAGAGGTGTCTATAATCCCGCGCGGTCAGGCTGCGGGCTACACCATGTACCGACCCGACAACGACAACAATCACATTTCGCACAGCAAGGTGCTCGGCATGCTCGCGCAAGCCATGGGCGGCAGAGCGGCGGAAGAACTTGTCATCGAGGACTACACGGCAGGCGCGGTCGGCGACCTGCAACAGGCTACCAACGTTGCGCGCAAAATGGTCACCGAGTGGGGCATGTCGGACAAAGTCGGTCCCGTGTATTACGGCGGCAGTCAAGAGGTGTTCCTCGGCAGGGATTATCAGACCCAGCATTCTTACTCGGAAGCGGTCGCGTCGCAGATAGACGCGGAGGTCAAGCGGTTGTTAGACGAGGCGCACGCCAAGGCGGTCAAGATTTTGACCGAGAACCGCAAGATTATGGAGAACATGGCGCGCGTGCTGTTGGAGTGCGAAACCATTTATTCCGAAGAAGTCGATATGCTAATGGACGGCGCGTCGCCCGACGAAGTCAAAAAAGCGCTTGCCGAGCGATTGAGCTACAAAGCCGCGCACAAGAACGACATGGAAAAAGCGCCTATCAAAAAGCTGTCTGACTTTCAGCCTATAACCGAGCCGGAAAAGCCGAGCTTCGATTATAAGTCGGACGCGCCCGCAAAAACTGCGGATAACGGCTTGCAAAACGACGGCGCAGTCGAGCCTGAAACGGACAAACCGACAGCGGAACGCGCGCCCGCCAAAAAGCCCATCAAGCGCACGCCCAAACCCAAGGCGAGCGACGCGGATAAACCCGCGAACACCGAGGACGGCGACAACGCGCCGCGCGAATAGTCGGCGTGACAAAATCAACGATAAGAATAATTGTTTCGGACGGAAAACTATATGTCGAAGAACAAGAACAAAACAAATAAATCGGGAAGCGTGACCGTTGTAGGCTCGCACAAAAAGGCGAATATAATCGTCGCTGTCGTGGTCGGCATAGCCGCGCTTATCCTTATCGCGGTTGCGGTGCTTTGCTCCGTGCGCGTCGACCCGCTCGACGGGCTTAAAAAGCCCGAGCGTTACGACCTGTATAAGGTCGGCACGTCCGCGCCTATGTCCACCAACGACGGCGAGCAGAGCAAAATTCGCAACGCTTTGAACGATATGGATTTCAGCGTTATGAACGCTATTCTCCAATGGAATTGGGACTATTCGTATAACTTTAAGCGCGACGGCGACGGCAAAAAAATTCAAATGACGGCGGAAGCTATAGGCAATATCGGCGCGACTAACAGCGAGTACATGGTCGAGTATGTCTATAAACCCGCGCAATACAAATACGACCCGACGGAAAATAAGAGCGTTTTGGAATACTCGACGGCGCAGTCGTTAAAGGTTGACGGCGAAACGATTTACTTCGATCGCGTAAAAGTGCTTATCGGCAACACTGCGGGCAGCGTGGGCGAAATAACGCTGTATCCGTACTTGTACGATCGAGTGAACAACAAAGTAGCGGACGGAGGCGAGGCTTACGATTCGTATCGCGTTACGCCCATAAAAGTGCGCGCGAACACGACCGCGGCATACGCCGCGCTTGCGGAAATTGTACGACTTAACGAAATAGGCTAAACGCATTAACCCGACATAAAACGTCGGGTTTTGTTTTGCCGTTTTAGTAGGCATTAACTCTGTCGGATATATACCGTCTAACTGTGCATGCTATATATATGTTTAACGGCAGGCAACGGAATATAAGTGTTTTACGGCGTATAGCGGCTGTGTGTGCGGCTGTCGCGGTGATTATCGGCGCGGCGTTTGCGGCGAATTTTGCGGCAGAGCAAAACGCGCGTAAAGCGGTCGTCGCGCCTCGGACGGCGACGTGCGGCACGCAAGATCGCGTGCTGTACGACGGAAAAATAGATCACATTTTCACGCACGAATTGGTGTTCGATACAGAAAAAGCGTTTTCGCCTAAAAATTCTTTGCGCGACTGTTTCGATAAAGATCATCTTACGGCAAAGGAGTTTGCCGCATTGCTCGATCAGCTTTACGACAACGGTTATGCGCTAATCGGCTTGGACAGAGCGTTGCGCGCAGAACCGCTGTACATGCCGCGCGGCAAGCGGCCGCTTGTCATGTCGTTCGACGATATGACTTACGACACCGTCGGGCGCGGGTGCATAGACAAACTTGTGCTGTACGACGGGCGGGTGTGCGACTATACCGCAAACGCTTCGCCGCATACGACGCGCGAGCGCGAGAACGTTACTATACTCGAAAGTTTTATCGAAAAACACCCTGATTTTTCGGTGGACGGCGCGCGCGCAACGCTGTGCGTAAACGGATATAACGGCATACTCGGTTACAGGATTACGCCCGACTGTCGGGTGAGCGAGGCGCGTATGGAGAGCGACACAGTAGAGTGTAAAGCGCTTGTCAAACATCTCAAAGAACTCGGCTACGCTTTCGCGTCGCACACGTACTATCATAAGTACTTTAATTCGATGAACGCGCGGCAGATAGAAAAAGACTGCGCGGCGTGGGCGCGTTATATCGCGCCCATAGCGGGCGAAACGCGCGTTTTGTGTTTTCCGTCGGGCGAGCATAAGGCGCGAAGCTCAAAAATGGACGTTTACAAAAAACACGGTTACAATGTGTTTTTGTGCGTGGGGGATTACGACGGCACGGATTACGAAAAAACGGCGCGTGACGCGCGGTTTGTGTATCGCTTGCCGTTCTACGGCACGGCGTTAAGACTGTACGAAAAAAGTTACGCGCGGCTTGCCGACACTAAAAAAATTTACGACAATACGCGGTTCCGACCGTTCGATTATAAGGGGTCGTATTATTATTAAAACAGCCGTGTTGTCGGCAAATCGGCGCGAGCGGCGCGGGGCGGATAAAGGCTTGCTTTCGGCGGTGAAAAATGTTACAATGTATAAGTAAGCGTATTGCGAAACGTCTGTGCTTTTTTACGGTGTTTCGCAAAATGACGCGCTTGCGGCAAGCACGCCGCGACGAGGTGAATATATGATTAAATTTATCGACGAGCAAGCTATTATTACTCCGTTTTGCGAAAACGTCCAAGCGAACGTTGCAATTACGGCGTTCAGCGATCATACATACGGCGAGCTTTTGCGCGTTACGGGCGCAAAGCCGCGCGCGGTTATAAAAGGCGGTTGCGACGTGGATGTTTTTACGTTCGAGCGCAACGGCAAGCGCATAGCCGTGTATAAAAGTCCCGTCGGCGCGCCCGCGGCGGTTGCGACCATGGAAGAGATAATTGCGGCGGGCGT
>CANDGE010000061.1 GCA_947384195.1 uncultured Clostridia bacterium | reverse complement strand
GACATCGGATACACCTACGCGCGCGGGTACGTATCGTTCAGAACGATCGAGCCGTACACTCTCGTATTCAAAGCGGGCGCATGGTATGTTTACGCCATGTGCAAGCTCCGCGGAGACTTTCGATTGTTCAAACTGTCGCGAATAAGCGACATGCGCAAAACAAGCCGCACATTCGTCAAGTACGAAAGCAAGCTCACGGAAAAGCTCGAGCTTGAATTTTATAACGAAGTGTACGTCGATCTCGAGATAGAATTTTTCCCTGCCGTCGCCGACGAGATATCCGATTGGCTGGGGACATCCGCCGTTACGGAGCGCGGCACAAAACTCATAGCGACTGCGGAAACACCGCTCACAAACTCGCTGATAAAGCGTCTGCTGTCTTACGGCTCGTCGGTCAAGATACTCAATCCGCCCGAGCTCGCCGCGCAAATAGCCGAAGAAGCCGAACGCATGACCGCACTGTACCGCAAATAAACCGTGCGACCGCGCGGTATGGGATCGTGCCGAAAATGCGCCGAGCCGCAAAACGGTCAACGCATTTTTTGTTGCTTGACTTTTTTATCTATCACGTGACGCGTTTTCAGCTCGTCTATCACGTCGACGGGCGTTATATCGGTCGCCGCCATCAATACGAGCATGTGATATACGAGATCGCATATTTCGTAGACCGTTTCGGCTTTATCGCCGCCCTTGCCCGCGATAATAACTTCCGCGCTTTCTTCGCCGACTTTTTTGAGGATCTTATCGAGTCCGCTGTCAAACAGATAATTGGTGTACGAACCGTCGACCTTTTGCGTTTTACGCGCGGCTATAAGCTCGTACAGCGAAGATACCGAAAACTCCGACAAATCGTCGGAAGCATACACATAATCGTTGAAACAGCTGTCCGTACCGAGATGACATGCGGGACCGTCCTTTACGACTTCGACCGCAAGCGCATCCCTGTCGCAATCTGTTTTAATGAACACTATATGCTGAAAATTGCCCGACGTCTCGCCCTTGCGCCACAGCTTTCGGCGCGAACGCGAATAAAAACACGTTTTGCCTTCGCGCACAGAGATTTCAAGGCTCTCCCTGTTCATATACGCGACTGTCAAAACTTTTTTTGTATAAAAATCGGTCACCACCGCCGGAATAAGCCCGTTTTCGTCGAATTTGACGCTATCGATATCTATCAAGATCATAACCTCGCTTGTATGTCGTTTTCGCGCATTGCGCGTTTAAGTTCGGCAAAGCCGACTTCGCCGTAATGAAATACCGACGCGCCCAAACCCGCGTCGACGTTAACGTTTTTAAAAAGCTCTATAAAATGCGCAATGCACCCGGCGCCGCCGCTCGCGACCACGGGAATATTAACCGCGTCGACCGCGGCTTCGAGCAATTCCAGATCGAATCCGCGCTTTACTCCGTCGGTGTCCATGCTGTTTACCACTATCTCGCCCGCACCGTTGTCCGCGCCGAAACGTATCCAGTCCACGGCGTTTCTGCCCGTATCGATCCTGCCGCCGTGCGAAAATACGGCAAACCTGCCGTTGACGCGCTTGACGTCAACGGACAGCACTACGCACTGATCGCCGTATTTTTTCGCCGCGCGGTTTATGAGCGACGGATCGCTCAACGCGCCGCTGTTGACGCTGACCTTGTCCGCGCCGTTATCGAGCGCCGCGCCGAAATCGTCCAATCTGCTTATGCCGCCGCCAACGGTGAGCGGTATAAAAACACGCTCCGCCGTGCGGCGCAAAACGTCGGTAAATATCCCGCGCCCGTCCGCGCTCGCCGTAATGTCGTAAAACACCAGCTCGTCCGCGCCCTCGCGCGAATACCGATCGGCAAGCGTAACGGGATCGTCTATGTCCGCCAGCCCCGAAAAATTGACGCCCTTCACCACGCGGCCGTTTTTTACGTCCAAGCACGGGATTATGCGTTTTGCCAACATCATTCACGCTCCCCGAGCTCGACTGCCGCGCGCAGATCGAGCTTGTTTTCATACAACGCTTTGCCGAGTATCGCCGCATACGCGCCGAGCCTTTTGAGCTCTGATATTTCCGCAAGCGAACAAATGCCGCCCGACGCCGTTATTTTCGCGCCGTCGATGCCGACGAGCCGCTCGTATATCCCGACGTTAGTTCCGCCAAGCGCGCCGTCGCACGCGATATCGGTATATATTATATTGTTTGCTCCCGCCGCGACCAGCCGCTCGCAAAACCCGACGGAATCGATATCGGTCACTTCGCGCCAGCCGGAAACCGCTACCTTGCCGTCGGACGCATCGACTCCGACCGCTATCCCGTCGCCGTATTTTTCAACCATATCGACGACAAAATCGAAATCGCGCACGGCTATCGTGCCGAGTATGACTCTGCCCGCGCCCGCCGCCAAATAGCTTTGTATTTGTTCTTCCGTTCGTATTCCGCCGCCTATTTCCACAAAAGCGCCGCTTTCGGATATTATGCGCCGCACTGCGTCGGCATTTTCCGCTTTTCCGCTTTTTGCGCCGTCGAGATCGACCGCATGTATATGCGTCGCGCCCTGCGCCGAAAACGCGCGCGCCGCTTCGTCGACCGTCACGTCGTACGTTTTAGCGGCGGAGTAGTCGCCCTTATACAAACGCACCACCCGACCGCCTATTATGTCTATCGCGGGAAAAATGTACATCTCATAACTCCGTAAACGCCTTTAATACGGCGAGCCCGACGTCGCCGCTTTTTTCGGGATGGAACTGCGTGCCGAACACGTTTCCGAGCTCGACTGCCGCTGTAACGTCGCCGCAATAATCAGTAGTAGCGATCACGCTGTCGGCACAATCGACAGCATGATACGAGTGAACGAAATACACGCTATCGCCGCTTTTAACACCGTTGAGCAACCTGTTGTCGCGCTTGACGTCGAGCGCGTTCCAGCCCATTTGCGGTATCTTGTATCCGCTCGAAACATGATCGGAAAGCGGCGCTACGCTGCCGCCGAGCAAACCCAGTCCCGCATGTTCGCCGTATTCGCAACTTTTTTCAAAAAGCAACTGCATTCCCAGACAAACGCCCAAAAGCGGTATGTGCTTGCTCATTCGCACGATTGCTTTATCGAGTCCGCTCGCCTTCAATTTTTGCGCCGCATCGCCGAACGCGCCCACGCCCGGCAATACTATCCTGTCGCACCTGCCGAGTTCGCGCGCATCGCCCGAAACTACCGTCGTTACGCCGAGCCGCGCGAACGCGCTTTTAAGCGAAAACAGATTGCCGCAACCGTAATCTACTATGCCCGTCATATCACTCCCTTGCTCGACGGGATATCGCCGCCGACTATCGCCGTCGCACCCTTCATCGCGCGCGCAAAAGCTTTAAACACGCATTCCGCTATGTGGTGAGTGTTCTTTCCGTACAGCTTTTTAAAGTGCACGGTGACGCCCGATTCGCGCACGAACGCCGCAAAAAACTCTTCCACAAGCTCCGTATCGAACAGCCCGACGCGCTTGACCTTTATCTCGTCGTCGCCGTCGAACACCTTAGCCGCGGGAAACTCCACATCGAAATTAAGATAGCCGCGCCCGCTTATATCCACGGCGCACAGAACGAGCGCTTCGTCCATCGGCAACACTGCGTGCGCATACCGAGCAATGCCTTTTTTGTCGCCGAGCGCGCGCTTTAACGCACAGCCGAGCGCAATGCCGACGTCCTCCGTCGTGTGGTGAAAATCGACGTCGGTATCGCCTTTGCACTTTACGCTCAGTCCGTAGCCCGAATGCACGGAAAAAAGCTCGAGCATGTGGTTCAAAAACCCGCAACCCGTATCGACAGATCTGTCGCCGCCGTCGAGATCGAGCGACAACGCAATGTCTGTCTCGGCGGTCTTTCTTTTGATATCTGCAATTCTCATGACATATTCTCCGCAATCTTCAATGCTTTGATAAGCGCGTCCGTCTGTTCGTCAGTACCGACGGTGATGCGCACGAACTCGCTTATACGCGCGTCCGCAAAATGCCTGACGAGTATCCCCGCCGCTTTAAGAGTTTCGTACAGTCTCCGCCCGCCTGTCACTGGGCTTTTGGCGAGCACGAAATTGGCGAGCGACGGCAGTACCGCGTACCCCAAGCGACCGAGCTCGCGCATGAGCCGCGCGCGCGTCGACGTTATTTTGCTCACGCACTCGTCGAAATACAGTTTGTCCTTTATCGCCGCCGTCGCTACCGCCGCCGACACGCGATTGACGTTGTACGGATTGAACGAAAACCTGATGCGTTGCATATCGGCTATAAGCGCTTTGCAAGCGACGGCAAACCCGACGCGCGCGCCCGCGAGCGAACGCGATTTGGAAAAGGTCTGTACGACGATCAGATTATCGTACTTTTTCGTGAGTGCTACCGCGCTTTGCCCGCCGAAATCGATATACGCTTCGTCGACGATAACAACGTTGTCCGCATTGCGTTTTACTATACGTTCTATCTCGTCGAGCGGCAAATATATACCCGTTTGCGCATTTGGGTTCGCGAGCACGACCGTTCGCCCCGACTCGAAGTAACCGTCGACGTCGACCGTGAAGTCCGACCGCAACGGCAACTCGGCGTAGTTCACGCCGAAAAGCTCGGAGAACACCTTGTAAAATCCGTATGTAACGTCGGGGAACACCGCTCCGCGCTCGCCGAACGCCGCAAAACAAAACGCCAGAGCCTCGTCGGATCCGTTTGTCGGCATGACGCACTGCGACGGCACGCCGTAATACTCGGCAATAGCGTCGCGCAATTCCGCGCAATCGGGATCGGAATACAACCGCAGATCACGCAAAAACGCTGCGTCTATTTTGTCGACGGCATAATGCGACGGGAAATACGGGTTCTCGTTGGTGTTTAACTTTATATACGTTCCGTCCTTCGGCTGTTCGCCCGGGACGTACGGGCAAAGCCCGCCGAGACGTTCCGAAAAAAATCCGCTCATTGATCCACCCGCTTACGGACGCTTTCCGCATGACCCGACAAGCCTTCGCTTTCGGCAAACGCCGTAACGTCGGGCGCGGCGGCGGCAAGCGCGCCGTCCGTATAGTAAATGTACTGCGTAGTCTTGACGAAATCATCCACGCCGAGCGGAGAAGAAAACCGCGCCGTGCCGCTCGTCGGCAACGTGTGATTCGCGCCCGCATAGTAATCGCCTATCGCCTCGGGCGTGTTGTATCCCAAAAACACCGACCCCGCATTTTTCACCTTGTCCAACAGCGCGAACGGATCTTCGACGCACAGCTCCAAATGCTCGGGCGCATACTCGTCGGCAAGTGCGACGGCAGTGTCGAGATCTTTTACGACTATCACCTTGCACTTTTCGTCAAGCGACGCGCGCGCTATATCGCGACGCGGCAAAGCTTCTACCTGTTTATACAGTTCGACGACAACGTCTTGCGCAAAGCTCATTCCCGTGCATATCAAGATCGCCGATGCGAGCTTATCGTGTTCCGCTTGCGACAGCATGTCGGCGGCCACGTTGCGCGCGCACGCTCCGCCGTCGGCGACGACCAGTATCTCGCTCGGTCCCGCGAGCATATCTATACCGCACGCTACGCCCGACACCTGACGCTTGGCTTCGGCTACGTACGCATTGCCGGGACCTGTTATTTTATCGACCTTGACGACGCTTTCCGTGCCGTATGCGAGCGCGGCGATCGCTTGCGCTCCGCCTGTTTTGTATACCTTATCCACACCGCACAGCTTGGCGGCGACGAGCACTTCGGGTTTGACGACGCCGTCCGCTTTGACAGGCGTAGCCATCACGAGCATGGGCACTCCCGCGATCTTGGCGGGTACGGCGTTCATAAGCACCGTAGACGGATACGCCGCGGTGCCGCCGGGAACATATATGGCTACGCGCCGCACGGGCGTGACCTTTTGCCCGACAATGCGGTCGCGCTCGCGGATCTCGAACCCGTCGCGCTTTTGCTTGACGTGAAACGCGCGTATATTGGCTATCGCGCGTTCGAGCATTGCCTTATAGCCGTCGGGCAATGCGCGCTCCGCCGCCGCAAACTCTTGCTCGGTGACTTCGAGCGCATCGCCGTCGTAGCCGTCGAATTTTTGCGCGTACTCTCTCAGCGCATCGTCGCCGCGCGTTCTGACGTCGGCTATTATCGACCTTACGACGGTCTCGACGCTATTCGTCAATTGCTCGCGTTCGCCGAACAGCTTTTCGACGCGTTCGCCGTTATACTCGACAGGCTTTATCATGTGTGCAAACTCCGTTCAATTTTTCCGCCATGCGCGTTATCTCCGCATTTTTGAATTTATACGCCGCTTTATTGACAACGAACCGCGCGCTTATTTCGGACACTTCGGTCATCACGCGCAAGCCGTTGGCTTTTAGCGTTCCGCCCGTTTCGACGATATCGAATATAACGTCGGACAGCCCCAATACAGGCGCAAGCTCCACCGAGCCGTTGAGCTTTATGACCGTTATCCGCCGTCCGATCGATGCGTAATACCGCTCCGCACTGTGCACGAACTTGCTCGCCACTTTGAGCGGACGCGACGGCTCGTCGCAAAAGTCCTTGCGCGCCGCCACGCACATCTTGCACTTGCCTATGCCAAGATCGATAAGCTCGTACACGTCCGCGCGATCTTCGTCGAGCACGTCCTTCCCCGCAACGCCTGCGTCGGCTGCGCCGCGCTCCACGTAAACTGCGACGTCGCTCGGCTTGACCCAAAAATAATTGACACCGCTTTTCTCGTCGCAAAACGACAGTCTGCGTCCTATATCGCCGAGCTCCGACGACCCATATCCTGCGGCGCAAAACAGCGAGTACGCCTTTTCGCCCAGTCTGCCCTTAGGCAATGCCACATTTATCATGATTCTCCTTTCGCGTTGGCACGGCGCAACAAAACGCCGAGACCGCGAGCACGCAAGTCGCGGGCGCGCGCCAACGCTTCTTCCGCAGTATCGTCTGTGTATTCCACGATCTCGTCGGGCGCGCAAGCGGTATCGTCGTCAAGCTCGTTGAGCTCGCCGAGATACAGCGCAAAGCCTATCGCTTCGGCGGTCTTGCCGAACCTGCTCAAAAGCCTGTCGTACCGCCCGCCCGAAAGCACGGCGTACGGCACGCCGTCGATATACCCTTTAAACACCAAACCGTTATAATAATCGGAATCGCCGCCTATCGAAAAATCGACGCGTATCCCGTCGCCGACGCGCGTAGTGCGTTCGAGTTCGTCGATCTCATCCGCGATCCCCAGTCCGCCCGCTACCGCGCGCAAACGCGCGATCGCCGCACTCGGCTCAGACGGCAAAGCTATAAGCTCGCCGAACGCCGCCGAAAACGCATTGCCGCCGCCAGCCGCGAGCCTGCGAAAATCATGCAAGCTTTTACGCTTTAAACAGTCCGCGGCAATATCGCGCGCCCGACCGAAAAACTCAGCGCCGTCACAGATCTTTTCTATTATTCCCGCATGGGATACGTCGAGCACGTATTTGCGCCCCACAGCGCCGAGCGTGCCGAGTATCAGCTCGCAGATCTCGCTTTCGGTAACGCCGTCCACGTCGCCGACGACTTCCACACCGATCTGGCGAAGCTCGGTAAACTCGCCGCCGCTCGCAGTTTTCCTGTATACGCGCTCGTCGTAAAACAGCTTTTCCGCCCGACCGCGCTCCGCATCGACGCTTTTTACGACGCTCAGCGTAACGTCGGGACGAAGCGCGGTAAGCCGCCCGCCCGCATTGAACGTAAGTACGCCGCGCCCGTCCAAAAAGCTTCTGTTTTCGGCGTACAGCGAATAATCGTCGAACCCCGACAGCTTATACTCCCCGTAACCGTAACTGCGGTATAACGATTTGAGAGCAAGCGCCGTGCGCTCCTCCCGTTTCAGCTTGTTTATATCTATATCCATAACGCCGTCCCGTCGCACAAAACGTCAATCTGCGTCGCCGAGCACGGATATGTACCCGCCGCTGCCGTGCGACAGCGCGCGAGATACGCGGCTTATCGTCGCGCTCGACAGCTCGGTCGCCGCTATAATGTCGTTGTATGTATCCCCGCGCAAAAACAGCTCGGCGGCATATATACGCTTTGCCATTTGCTCGACCTCCTTATACGTGCAGAGATCGTCCAAAAACGCCCTGCACTGCTCGACAGTTTCCAATCGCAATATAGCCTTGCACAGCGCGTCTATATGCCCGTTGAGTTTTACGTCGTCCATAAACACCGCCTTGACCGCCGTCCGCGCTTACAATACGCCGGACAAACCGATCGGTTATGTCTTATATTATACTTTATCACGCTAAATTAGTAAAGCGTTTTTACCGTCTTTCGCGAAAATAATTTTACTAATTCGGCAAAACGAATAAATGACCCGCCGATAACTTGACAACAGCTACACGCATAACGTATAATATTATACGAAATCCAACCTGCGAGGTGACGTTATGAAATTGACTATGGATAAGCTTGTTGCGCTGTGCAAGTCGCGCGGATTTATATTCGCCGGCAGTGATATTTACGGCGGGTTCGCCAATACTTGGGACTACGGTCCCGTCGGTGTGGAGCTGTACAACAACATCAAAAAGGCATGGTGGCAAAAGTTCGTGACAGAAAGCGAAAACAACTTCGGGCTGGATTGCTCCATACTCATGAATCCCAAGGTTTGGGAAGCGTCGGGACACCTTGCGGGGTTTTCCGATCCGCTCATGGACTGCAAAGCGTGCAAAAGCCGCTGCCGCGCCGACGATCTCGTAGAAGCGTATGCGGCTAAGCATAAGCTCGACGTGCCTGTCGCGGCAATGGATAACGACGCGCTTTCGGCGTTCGTTGCCGAGCACAAGATACCCTGCCCCGTATGCGGCAAGTCCGACTTTACGCCCGTCAAAAAGTTCAATCTTATGTTCAAGACATTCCAAGGCGTTACCGAGGACACGGTGTCCACGTGCTATCTCCGTCCCGAAACCGCGCAAGGGATATTCGTCAACTTCAAAAACGTTACGCGTTCGGCAAGGGCGCGCGTTCCGTTCGGCATTTGCCAAATGGGCAAAAGCTTCCGCAACGAGATAACGCCCGGCAACTTTATTTTCCGCTTGCGCGAGTTCGAGCAGATGGAAATGGAATTTTTCTGCAAGCCCGGCACCGATCTCGAATGGTTCGAGTATTGGAAAAATTACTGCTACGAATTTTTGCAAATGCTCGGCTTGAAAAAGGAAAACCTGCGCATACGCGATCACGACAAAGCCGAGCTTTCGTTCTACTCAAAAGCGACGAGCGACTTCGAGTATTTGTTCCCGTTCGGTTGGGGCGAGCTTTGGGGCATTGCCGACCGCACCGACTACGATCTAAAAAAGCATTCCGAATACTCGGGTGAAAAACTCGATTATACTGATCCCGCCACGAACGAAACGTATATTCCGTACGTCATAGAGCCGTCGCTCGGTACGGGACGCGCCATGCTCGCCGTGCTTTGCGACGCTTACGACGAGGAACAGCTCGAAAAAGAAACGCGCACCGTCATGCGTTTTGCTCCCGCGATCGCGCCGTATAAAGCGGCGGTGCTCCCCTTGCAAAAAGCGCAAGCCGAACGCGCCGACGCGCTTTACAGATCGCTCCGCAAAAAAGGTATAGTCTGCACTTACGACCTGCCCGGATCGATAGGCAAGCGTTACCGTCGGCAGGACGAGATAGGCACGCCGTTCTGCATCACAGTCGATTTCGATACCGAAAGCACGGGCACGGTGACCGTGCGCGAGCGCGACAGCATGAGCCAGATACGTTTGGACGAAACCAAGGTAGCCGATTATATTGCGGAAAATACAAAACTGTGACCTGTTTGCGACCGAAAAATCGCATAAAAAATATCCCCGAAACGATAAACGTCGTCTCGGGGATATTTTTTATGCCGAATACACTCGCCGCAGACCGCAGGTCAATTAAAATCGTCTTTGAGCGTTCTGTCGAAAAGCTGTTCCATGACGGTGCGCGGCGCGATCTTATCCAATATCATCGCATTGACCGCGCAAGTGATAGGCATATCCACGCCGTGCTTATCGGCAAGCAACGCCATTGCGCGCGCGGTATGCACGCCCTCGGCAAGCTTGTCGTATTTTTTGCCCTTTGCATAATTTTCGCCCCACATCCTGTTGTGACTGTGTTGCGAAAACAGCGTCGTTTCGTAATCGCCTATATGGCAAAGTCCGTACGCCGAAAGCGGATTGCCACCGAGCTGTTTTATAAGCCGCGCCACTTCCCGACTGCCGCGCGCCATTAGCGCGCCTTTGAGCGTAGTCAAACCCATACCGTCGAGCACGCCCGCGACGATGCCCATGACGTTCTTTGCCGCCGCGCCTATCTCCGTTCCGATCACGTCTGTGCCGTAATAAAAACGAATGAGCGGGCTTTTAAAGTATTCGACCATGCGTTCGACGGTAGCGCGCTCGTAGCCGTCGAACAGCATACAGCTCGGGTTACCGACCGTAAACTCTTGAACATGCCCCGGCCCTGCGAGCACGGCTATCTGCCACGGCTCCAAGCCGAATTCCAAAGCGACTTCGGACAGGCGCATACCCGTGCTGATCTCTATGCCCTTCATGCAGGTAACGAGATATTTGCCCGCCATGTCGCACTTACCGCGCAACTCGCCCATGACCGAGCGAAACGCTTGCGACGGCACGCTCACCATCACTACGTCCGCGCTTTTGACCGCGCGCACGATATCGTCGGTAAGTTCGACCGACTTAGGCAAAGTCAAGTACTCGTTTTTACGCGTCATTACAAGCCGCTCGTACGTGACGTCGCCCGATATGCCGTAAAGCGTCACTTTATGCCCGAGCTGATCGGCATACCATGCCTGAAACGATCCCCAGCGCCCGCAACCGATAACGGTCACCTTTATCTTTTGACGGGTATAGTCGATCGGTATCGAATAATTAAGCGACATTGGACACTCCTTTTGATCCGAAATTCGGAACTGACAATTACTTGCTATGCCCGTTCAACTTTTGAAAATATAACGCAATCGGCGATCAAACGGTAACAAGACGAACGGGTTCACGGCAATACGAGTAGCGAGTATAACATAAAACCGCGAAGTATTGCGTAAACGTTTTTGTTGCCGACAAGGCACGTTGCCCGCAGTCGTAGCGGAGCTACGTCAAGGGCAAGCAACGCAATCGGCGATCAAACGGTAACAAGACGAACGGGTTCACGGCAATACGAGTAGCGAGTATAACATAAAACCGCGAAGTATTGCGTAAACGTTTTTGTTGCCGACAAGGCGCGTTGTCCGCAGTCGTAGCGGCGCTGCGACAGTGGCAAGCAACGCAATCGGCGATCAATCGGTAACAAGACGAGCGGGTTCACGGCGATACGAGTAGCGAGTATAACATAAAACCGCGAAGTATTGCGTAAACGTTTTTGTT
>CANDGE010000060.1 GCA_947384195.1 uncultured Clostridia bacterium | reverse complement strand
ACACCAAGCAGAACGCGCGCACCCGCAAGGGACCCAAGCGCACCGTTTCGCGCAGTAAGAAGAAGGATAGGTAAGGTTCGTTGCGTGCGTTCGCGCAATGCGGCGTAAGCTCAAGCCGTCGGGAGTTTGACGGATAACGCTTTGCCCGTGCGTTTGAGCGCGACGAAACCGCCGACTGACAGGAGGTTATAGGTTTTAATGGCAGTCAAAAAGACATCGACCAAAAAGAAGGTCACAAAAAACATAGATAAAGGCTGTGTGCATATTCACGCCTCGTTCAATAACACGATCGTAACTTTCACGGACGAGCAGGGCAACGCGCTTGCGGCATGTTCGGCGGGCGCGCTCAAATTCCGCGGCTCGCGTAAGTCCACGCCGTACGCCGCGCAGATGGCGGCGGAGGAAGCCGCGCGTCGCGCCATGGAGCACGGACTGCGTTCGGTCAAGGTCTTTGTAAAAGGACCGGGTTCGGGCAGGGAATCGGCTATCCGCGCAATGGAAGTCGTGGGCTTGCAGGTAACGGAAATCAACGACGTTTCGCCTATTCCGCACAACGGGTGCCGTCCGCCCAAGCGCAGGCGCGTGTAAGGAGATTAGATTATGGCAAGAAATATATGTGCAGATTGCAGACAGTGCCGCCGCGAAGGACAAAAACTGTTCCTTAAAGGCGAGCGTTGCGTATCCAAAAAGTGCGCTATGGAGCGCCGTCCCGTTCCCCCGGGCGCGCACGCTATGGCGCGGCGCAAGAACAGCGAATACAACATGCAGTTGCGCGAAAAGCAAAAGGTCAAGCGCGCATACGGCGTTTTGGAAAAGCAGTTCAGAGAATACTACGAAAAAGCGGAAGCGCAAAAGGGCGTTACCGGCGAGAACATGCTCGCCATGCTCGAAAAGCGTTTGGACAACGTAGTGTACCGCATGGGCATAGGCGCGTCGCGTAAAATGTCGCGCCAGATAGTCAATCACGGTCACATTCTCGTCAACGGCAAGCGCGTCGACATCCCGTCGTATCAGGTAAAGCTCGGCGACGAGATCTCTATAAGAGAGACCAGCCGCGAGAACGCTATGTTCAAGGAATTGCGCGGCGCGAAGATTGTTATGCCCAAGTGGGTCACGTTCGATACCGAAAACTTTGTCGGCAAGATCGTCGACAACCCCAAACGCGATGATATAGATCTTAATATCAACGAACAGCTCATCGTCGAGTTGTATTCCAAGTAATAAGGAGTAAGCAGCCATGATGGAAATCGAAATGCCGAGAATAACAATGGAAGAAACCGACGGATACCGTACAGGCAAGTTTATTGTCGAACCGCTCGATCGCGGATACGGACATACGCTCGGAAACGCATTACGTCGTGTACTGTTGTCCAATCTTCCCGGCGCGGCGGTCATAGGGATCATGATCGAAGGCGTCGACCACGAGTTCTCGACAGTCAAGGGCGTTAAGGAAGATGTTACGGAGATAATACTCAACCTTAAATCGCTCAATCTCAAGGCGAATTACAGCGATAAAAATCTCGTTAAGGAACTGCATATCCAAAAGAGCACGCCCGGCGCGGTGACCGCCGCCGATATCGACGTCGATCCCGAGATAGAAGTGCTCAACCCCGATCTGTATTTGTGCACGCTCGACGACGGCGCCAAGCTCGATATGACGCTGTACGTCGGCAAGGGCAGAGGGTATGTGGTGGCGGACGAGCTCAAAGATCCGTCCCGTCCGATAGGATATATACCTATCGACGCGATCTTTACGCCCGTCAAGTTTGCATCGTATTCGGTCGAACCGACGCGTGTCGGTCAGTCTATGGACTACGACAGACTTACGGTAAACGTCAAGACCGACGGCTCGCTTTCGGCAAAGGACGTGTTGAGCCTTGCCGCAAAGGCGCTCGAAGATCATGTCAAGCTGTTTGTCGCCTTGTCGGATACGATTTCGGGGCTGGACATTTTGGTGTCGCGTTCGGAAGACCGTCAGGCAAAAGTGCTCGAAATGAACATCGAGGAAATGGATCTGTCCGTGCGCAGTTACAACTGCCTGAAACGTGCGGGCATACACACCGTCGCCGATCTCACGCGCAAGACCGAAGAGGACATGCTCAAAGTCCGCAATCTCGGCAGAAAATCGCTTGACGAAGTCATAGCCAAGCTGCGCGGGTTCGGGCTCGATCTTAAAGCGTCCGACGACTAAATCTTTGCGCGCGTAAGCGGCGCCGCCGATGTTGGCATCGGCAATGCACGTCGCACGCGCAAAACCACTGTGATAGGAGAATAGTAAACAATTATGGAACAGAGAAAACTTTCCTTGCCGACCGACAGACGCGACGCGCTCTTGCGCAATCAGGTAACGGCTTTGTTGTGGAACGAGAAGATAACGACTACGTATGCGCGCGCGAAAGAGATCTCGCGCATTGCCGACGGGCTTATCCAGCTCGCCGTTGATACCGTGCTCGACGTCAAGAAAGGCGTCAAAAAGACGGTCGATAAAAAGGGCAAGCAGATCGAGATCGAAACCATTTCGGACGGCGAAAAGCGTCTTGCCGCGCGTCGTAAGATAATGGCGGCGATATACGATCCGCCCGAAACGCGCAAAAAGGACGAGACCGCCGCGGCTTTCCGCGAGCGCACCAAAGATATTCGTCACCCGTTGGTCGAGCGTATTTTCAACGTTTACGCCATACGTTATTTACAGCGCAACCGCGACAATAACAGCAGCGGCGGCTATACCCGCGTGTTAAAGCTCGGACCGCGTCGCGGCGACGGCGCCGAGGAAGCGCTTATCGAATTGGTGTAATACCGATCGTAAATTACAGTAAAATAAGACGACCGTTTTTGCGCGCTTGCAAGAACGGTCGTTTGTTTTTGCGACCGATGATGTAAGCAAGCCGACGCAGACGGCGGTATGGCTCTTGTAAACGCGCGGTAAATATTAATACGTTGAGCTTTGTCGGGAAACTTTCGGTTATAATTTACGTACTACCTTCCGAAACGGCATAAAGAATAATAATGCAAGCAGTACCAAGTATTTGCTTGCAATTTTATTTTTAATATGTTATATTGGTTATGCCAAACAAATCTATCACCCTAAATAGGAGCATGGGGTTTTTAATTGAATAAAAAATCGTTCCGGTACGCACAATAGAATTCGGTAAAAATGCGAATTCCGTTTATGTGTGTATCGGCTTATACCCGTGCTACGTAGATTTGTTTGGCGACAGTTGGAGTTTGCGTTTTTCGTGCGCTGCTTCGGCTGGCGCACTTTTTTATTTTGGGAGGTTTTTATGGTAAAGAAAGGTTTGACCGTTTTTCTCACGGTCGCATGCGCGCTGGCTTGCGCGATAGGTTTATCGGCGTGCGCAAACAAGGCGCCAGAAACGCCGCCCGAGCCGACGGTACATACGCACAACTATCAATGGCATGACAACGGCGACGGCACGCATAAACAGCATTGCACCGTCGCGGACTGCGGTGCGCCCGATATAAACGTCGGCGATCACGTATGGGGTACAGACGACAAATGCGAAAAATGCAAAGCCGCAAAGCCTGCTGACGCGCATGTCCATAATTGGTCCGCTACATTGGCGAGCGATGAGACGCACCATTGGCGCAACTGCACGGCGGATGGGTGCCCCGTCATCGAAAATTCGGATAAGAACGGTTACGGAGCGCATACGTTTTCCGACGGAAACTGCTCGGTATGCGGGCGCGAAGACATAACGGCAAACTTTTACTTTACCGAGGTGACCGATGGCGCGAGCGTGATCGGGTATTCCGTATCCGTAAAAGAGTCGGCGAGAACGAAAACCGAGCTTGCGATGCCGTCCGCTTACAAAGGCAAGCCCGTGATGGCGATAGACGAGCAAGGCTTTGAAAGCACGGCGGTCAAAACGGTCGTCATTCCCGAAAGCGTAAAGACCATAGGCGATTACGCATTTTGGAAAAGTTCGGTCGAAAACATAGATATCCCCGACACGGTGATCGAGATCGGAGCGGTGTTTTACGAGTGCGCCGCGCTTAAAAACGTCGTCATAGGCAACGGGATCGAAGTTATACCGAACTACGTGTTTTATTCCACGCCCGCGCTGCAATCGGTGCGGTTGGGCGACAACGTTAAAACGATAGGCGACTTTGCGTTTTGGAAAAGCGGATTGCGCGACATAGAACTTCCCGACGAGCTTCGGTCGTTCGGAAGATACGCATTCAGCGAGACAAAGCTCGAAAGCATCGTAATACCCGACGGCGTCGCCGAGATCCCGCAGTATGCTTTTTCCAAATGTTCCGAATTAAGATCGTTTGTGCCGGGCGCGAGTGTTACAAAAATCGGCACTGCGGCGTTTGAGTATACTGCGCTTACGGAAGTAAGATTAGAGGGTAAGATAGAAGAGCTTGGCGGCTCTGTGTTCAATTATTGCGAACATCTTCGCAGTGTGACCATTGGTTCGGCGCTTAAAAAATATGCGGGCGGCTGCTTTGTCGAAGATTGGCGATTGATAGAATTCTGCAATAAGAGCGAACTGCCTTTCCGTATCGGAGAGATCGGGGAATACACTCTCAAAGGTTGCGTCAAAAATCTTTGCGGCGCGGAAAATCAAAAGGGCGAGTTCAAGACGGTGAACGGTGATTGGGTATTTTATTCATTCGGCAGCGGCGCGGACAGGCAGACTTATCTCGCGGACTATGTCGGCAGCGATACGAGCATAACCTTGCCGACTGCGTCCGTTGCGGGCGTAGCGGAATATAAGATCGGCACGGGCGTGTTTATGAAACGCGCCGATATAACGAGCGTAGTAATACCGAACGGTGTTACGGAAATAGGCGAACGTGCGTTTATCAATTGTCGGGCATTGAATACTTTGTCGATAGGCAACGACGTAGCGACAATAAGAAAGTATGCTTTGTCGTACTGCGGATTAGATTCGTTGACTTTGCCGGAAAGTGTAGCTTTGATAGAAGGTCGAGCGTTTATGGGGCTTGCGGAACTGAAAACCGTGGAGTGGAACGCCGTCGATTGCGTTGCGCCCGAAAGCGAATCGCTTAATTTTACGACCAACAACGGATACGGTTTCTTTTCCGACAGCGGTGATGTTCGCGCGCGGGACGGCATAACGGCCGTTACGTTCGGCGCAAAGGTAAAGACCATTCCTGCGTACGCATTTAAGTATTGCAAAAATCTGAAAAACGTTACCATACCTTCGAGCGTAACCGAGATCGGGCGAAACGCATTTTACCGTAGCGGCGTGCAAAATGTAAAGAATTCTTCTATGGCGAGTAAGCTTATGCGCACAGTCGGCGGAAACGACGACGTGCAAAAGATCATAGGCGACTCGGCGTTTGAAAACTGTGCGAATCTGGAAAACGTGAGCATCCCCGACGGAATAGTGACCGTCGGCAAAAAAGCCTTTTACAATTGTGCCAAGCTTGTGCAATTGACCGTGCCGAGCTCCGTAACTACAATAGGCGAAAACGCTTTTTCGAGCTGTGCCATTACCGAACTGAGCATACCCGATTCGGTAACGGATATAAATGCTTATGCGTTCGGATTTTGCAACGCTCTTACGGACGTGCATATCGGCGCGGGAGTGAGCGCGCTCGATCGTTATGCGTTTTACGGTTGCAAAGCACTCAAAACGATCTCCGTGGCTGTTAACAGCGTTAAGTATACGTCGGTAGGCAACTGCTTGACGGAAAAGGAAACGGGCGCGCTCGTTTTGGGCGGTAATATAAGCGTTATTCCCGCTGACGGCAGTATAAAAAGCATAGGCGATTGCGCGTTTTATAATCGCAGTTCGCTTTCCGAAATAACCGTGCCAGATTCGGTGACCGATATAGGTGAAAGCGCTTTTGCGGAATGCGGTGCGCTCGTTAAAGCGAACTTGGGTAACGGCGTTAAAGTAATAGGTAAATCCGCGTTCGAGCGGTGCGGTGCGCTGGATAGTATAACGATTCCCGCTTCCGTAAAGAGCATCGGCAACAGTGCATTCTATTTTTGTCGTGCGCTCGTCGAGATCGACGTGCCCGACGGGGTGGAAAGCATAGGCGAGCGAGCGTTTTACTTTTGCGGTTCGTTGAAGAGATTGAGTATATCCAAATCCGTCAAAAGCATAGGCGCAATGGCGGTCGCGTCGTGCGTTGCTTTGGAATGCGTAACGGTGGATTCGGAAAATGCGGTGTATGTCGGCAACGGCGCGGTCGTGACCGAAAAACAAAGCGGGAAACTTATCATCGGTTGTAAAAACGGCGAGATCCCCGCCGACGGCAGTATAAAGATCATAGGCGATGCGGCGTTCTTTAATTACGGCGGTATCGCGAGCATAGTCATACCCGACGGCGTTACCGACATTGGGAACAATGCGTTTTATAATTGCACATCCGTAACGAGCGTGACGCTGCCCGCAAGCATAACGCATCTCGGCGCGAATTCTTTCGGCAATTGCGGCGCGCTTACGAGCATTACGTTCAACGGGACCAAGGCGCAATGGAACGCCGTCGAAAAAGACGCCGGTTGGAACGATAATTGCGGCGAATGCACCGTGCATTGTACCGACGGGGATATTGCTTGAAAAATAGCTCGTATATTACGGATCGGCTTAAATCGTTTGACAAATTTCGCGCGGTAGTGTACAATACGTACGGATGCAGGGGCGCAACCGTATTGTTGCTGAGATGTTGCATTTACATGCACGGTCCCTTTGAACCTGTTGAGTTAGCACTCGCGTAGGGAGCCGTCGTATATTCGGTTTTTTTACATGCGTTCGGATCGATAGGTTTGGGCGCATTATATTTTGCGCGCATTCTTTCGACGTACTTTAACACATCGGAGGACGTGTGTATGTTTAAGGACATCAAAAACTATTTCGCCAATTTCGACGGCACGACCAATATTTGTCGAACCGTCGCACTGTGGATAACCGTCGCGCTGTTGTTCGCGTTCGTCATTACCAAGGTATACATAGCCGTACTCAATAAACGGTCTGAAAAATACGCCGAACAAACAATTACGCAAGCGGGGCGCGTGGTCAACGGCGCGTGGATAATCATCGCGCTCACCGTTGCCGTGTGCTTTATCGTTGCGTTTTCGAGCTGTTACTTCGTCGACGTAGCGCGCGGCGAGGACGTGCTTGTGCCCATTTTGTTCTATCCGTTGCTTGCGCTGATAATTGCGGTCGTAGGCAGCGCGATAGCCTTATTTATCAAACCCGACAAACTCGTCAAAATAGTGTGCGCGGCGGTGTGCGGCGGTGCGCTTATTGCCGTTATAGTGTGCATGATAGTATACAATGCGAGCGGCGAAGCGGGCGAGACGTTGAGCAGCGTCGGCTTGTATGTGAGTGCAGGCGTGCTTATAGCCGCGCTTGTCGCATTGGCGTTTATTGCCGACAGGAGCAAGCGTCCGTTCGACACGCGGACGATCACGTTTGCCGCCGTATGTGTGGCGTTGAGCTTTGCGCTGTCGTACGTAAGATTGTTTAAAATGCCCATGGGCGGAAGCATAACCTTGGCGTCCATGTTGCCGCTCATGCTGTTTGCGTACATGTTCGGAAGTCGCAAGGGCGTGCTTGTCGGGCTTATCTACGGCGTGTTGCAGGCTATCCAAGACCCGTGGATAATCCATCCCGCGCAGTTTGTGCTCGACTATTTGACGGCGTTTGCGGCGATAGGCTTGACGGGATGTATCCGCGAGTTCGGATTGTTTAAGAACAACATGCGCGCACAGTTTGCGCTCGGCGCGACGGTAGCGTGTGCGTTCAGGTTGGTAAGTCATTATTTTGCGGGTGTGTATGCGTTCGGAATGTACGGCGAAGGCTTTGCGACCGAGTACGGTATGCCGCTCCTTGCCAACGAATATTTCTATTCGTTCGTTTATCAATGCTTGTACCTTATTCCCGAGCTTATCATCGTCGTTGTCGTGAGCATGATCGTGTTTGCGTCGGCAAATTTCCGCAAGCAGATACAAACGTATGTACAGCGCGGGACGGGCTTGACGCTCGCACCGCAGGAAAACTCGACCGCAGCGGAGCCCCAAAGCGTTCCGACGGATACGTCGAGCAACGATCCGACTCCGTCCGACGTTTCGGCAAATTGACGGCGCGATCGTCAGGTTTCATTATATTATACATAAGCGCAAAACGCCGTTCGAGCCGATCGGGCGGTGTTTTTCATAGAAAAAATGCGCGTCAATCATTGACTTGTACCGAGTACAAGTATATAATATATGCTATGTCGATCGCGAAAAGCCGCGCGCCGCATCGCGCATAGCCGATCGACGAAAAAGGAAGCTCGAAGCGAATGTTTTACGAAAAGAAAGATCTTTACGAATACTTCGGCATTGCGCGAAAAGGCGGCGACGGCGGATATATCACGTTGTATTCGCGCACGACGCCCGACCGATTGCGTAAAAGAACGCGTCCCGCAATGCTCGTCGTGCCGGGCGGCGGGTACGGGCATTTATCGACGCGCGAAGGCGAGCCCGTCGCGCTCGAATTCATGAACGCGGGATATTGTGCGTTTCTGCTCGGCTATTCGATACACACGGCGTATCCGATCCCGCTTATCGAGGCGTGTATGGCAGTCGCGTATATCCGAGAAAACGCGAATAAGTACGGCGTCGACGCTAAGCACGTCGGCGCGATAGGTTTTTCGGCGGGCGGACATCTTACGGGACTGCTCGCTACTGCGGATCGCGACAATGCGGTCGAAACCGCGCTCGGCAAACGCGCCAAGCTCACCCGTCCCGATGCGGTCGTATTGTCGTATCCCGTCGTGACGCTGGGCGAGCTTACGCATAAAGACACTCGCGACGTTATAACGGGCGGAGATAAAGCGTTGCGCGACGCGCTATCCGTGGAAAAGCGCGTCGGTAAAAATACCGCGCCCGCATTTATTTGGCACACAGCGGCGGATGAGCTCGTGCCCGTCGACAATTCGTTGATGCTCGCGGCGGCATACCGCGCAGCGGGCGTGCCGTGCGAACTGCATGTTTTCGAGCGCGGTCGGCACGGGCTCAGCCTTGCAAACGGCGAAACGGGCGACGATACGGCGGACGACGCGGAGCTGTGCCGCGTAGGCGCATGGGTCGGGCTGGCGCTCGATTGGTTGCGTTCGCGCGGATTCACAGTGGATATCGGGAGATGATCCATATAGTATTCGATAAGGTAAACAAGGCGTTTCAGCTCGGCGGCAAAAGCTTTTCTTACGCTATGTTCGTAGGCGATGCGTGGCATTTGCAAAGCCTGTACTACGGCGCAAAGATAAGCGTTGTGCGGCATATCGGATCGATCGGGAACGGTCGTTGATAGCGCCGTATCGAGCGCGGGAAATAAATCGAACAAAGGAGAGTACGCATGATACTCAATACCGGCGCGCGGACGGACACCGTGCAATATTATACCGATTGGCTGTTGCGTCGGTTCGAGGAAGGGTTCGTTTATACGCGCAATCCGGTGTTTCCCAACACGGTCACGCGCTACGAGCTTTCGCCCGACAAGATAGACGCAGTGCTTTTTTGTTCCAAAAACTACGCGCCCATAATGCCGCGCTTGCACGAGATAACCGATAAATATCGCACGTATTTCTATTATACGATCACCGCTTACGGAAAGGACGTCGAGCCGAACGTGCCGTCGGTGGACGAGAGCATTGCGACGCTTATCGAGCTGTCTAAAAAGGTGGGCAAGCAACGCGTCGCTTGGCGTTACGACCCGGTATTGATCACAAATAAATATACGGCGGACGTGCATAAGCAAACGTTTGAATATATGGTGGCACGGCTTGCGCCGTACGTCGACCGTTGCATATTCAGTTTCGTGGAGATGTATGCAAAACTGCAAAACAATATGCCCGAGCTTATCCCGCTGACCGTCGGCGAAAAGCGCGCGCTCGCCGAGATGCTCGGCAAGACTGCGGGCAAGCACGGCATGCGGATACAGACCTGCGGGCTGAGCGGCGATTATACCGAGTTCGGCATAAGCCGATCGGGCTGTTCGACGCTCGAAATTTTGGGCAGAGCGAACAATTGCGAGTTTCGCAAATTAAAACACAACGGTATGCGCGACGGCTGTAACTGCATAGAGAGTCGAGACGTGGGCGCGTACGACACCTGCCCCAACGGCTGTAAATATTGCTACGCCAATAAAAGCGCGAAACAGGTGAAAGAAAACATCAAAAAGCACGACCCGTTTTCGCCGATTATTCTCGGCTCGGTAAATCCCGACGATAAGATCATCAAGGGCGCGCAGGACACGTATTTGAAAACGGCGGACAACCAGTTGTCGTTTTTCGATCTTTAACTGACGACTGCAAGCGGGGAATGCGTTATGGATAAACGATTCGGATGGGCGTTCATAGGCGCGGGCGGCATTGCGGCGTCGGTCGCAAAGCGTATATTGCCGAGCGGCAGGCATAAGATCGTCGCCGTATATAACAGGACGTACGAAAACGCGGCGCGGTTCGTTGCGCGGCACGGCGGCACGGCATATGCCGATTCGGAAAGCGCGGTCGCGGCTGACGGCGTCGACGGTGTGTATGTTTGCACGACCAATAATGCGCATTACGAAATGTGTCGGCGCGCGCTCCGATGCGGGAAGCCCGTGCTCGTCGAAAAGCCGTTCGCGACGGACGCCGATCGGGCGCGCGAGCTGTTTTCGCTCGCCGCCGATAAAGGCTTGTATATATGCGAAGCCATGTGGACCTGGTTTTCGGACGGCGCGATCGAGCTCAAAAAGCGTGCGGATAGCGGCGAGATAGGGAATATCGTCGGCGGTCGAATTTCGTTTTGTATGCCGATAGCGTTCAAAAAAAGCAGTCGGCTTTTGCGCCCCGAGCTCGGCGGCGGCGCGCTTTTGGATCTCGGCATTTATCCCGTAACGTACGCATACAGGCTGTTCGGCAAACCCCGCGAAGTAAAGTGTTCGGCTAAGTTCGCGTGCGGCGTGGACGTTAGCGATAAAATCACCTTCGCTTACGACGGGTTCGATATCGACATAACGGCGTCAATCAAAGGCTTTATGGGCGTCGGCGAAAGCCTTGTCATAAACGGCGAAAACGGCAGGATAACGTCGGGTGCGTTCCATAGCGGCGGCGGATCGAAAATAATATCGTCGGGGAAAAAGCGCGTGTATCCGCCCGAAAAAAACGCCATGCTCACGCAGTTCGACCGCGTCGCGGACGAGATACGCTCGGGCAAGACGCAAAGCGACTTCGTTCCGCCGCAAACGACGATCGACGTTTTGACTCTGCTCGACGGCATACGCGCGGATATCGGACTCCGATTCCCGTTTGAAGTTTAGCGGGTATATGCGTCAAGTATTTAAAATGTGCGAAAAATATCCGTCCGATTCGGTAAAAATACTTGACAAACGTTGTAAGTATATGGTAATCTTATTACAGCACCGTTTCGGCGGTGCTTTTATTAACGACGGAAAATATTTCGTTAAGGAAATTCGGAGGGTCTTATGGAACCTAAAAACGTGCGAATAACGCTCGAGTGCACCGAGTGCAAACAGCGTAATTACGACACCACAAAGAACAAAAAGAACGATCCCGACAGGATCGAGCTCAAAAAGTATTGCCGTTTTTGCAAGAAAC
>CANDGE010000059.1 GCA_947384195.1 uncultured Clostridia bacterium | reverse complement strand
GGTGTCGGAACCGGCTCTATTATAGCATAGGAGGTCTTTTTTGTCTCTATGGAACACCATAGGCTAGTCGGGAACCACTTGCATAGCAAGTGGTTTATTTCGCATAAAAAATGTCCATAGACTAATTTGTCTATGGACGCGAGTATGACCCGTAAGCCGAATTTTGTTATGACGGTTATCTATCTTGCCTTTGCGTTGCCGCAAAGATCGAGCGATTGTAAAGGACGGCGGACCACCTTGACCCTTATGTCTTGCACCGAACGGGGTTTACACGGCTCGAAGCGTTGCCGCTTCGACGGTGAGCTCTTACCTCGCCTTTTCATCCTTACCCAAAACGGGCGGTATTTTTCTGTTGCACTTTCCTTGAAGTCGCCTTCACCGGTAGTTAGCCGGCGTTCTGTCCTGCGGTGTTCGGACTTTCCTCGTTAAAAACGCAACCGTCCGGTCATCTCGAATAAATTATAACACCCGCGCCGTACAAAAAGCAAGCGTTACGACGCGGTTTATATTTGTTTTTTACGCAACACCGACAGCGCGGGCAAACGCTCTCCGATCAGCTTGTAACGTCTGCACGGCACTTTTGCGTCGTCCATATCGTTGCCGAGCTCGTCGCGCATTGCGCCTACGGTAACGAGCTTGTTCAAATATTTATCGTTTGCGGACAGCACTTCGAGCGTATCGCCCGTCTTAAAACGATTACGCATTTCCACCACCGCGCCGTCCTTTTCGTCGCTCATCACGATACCGCAAAAATCATAATATTTATGCTCTTGCGGGTCGTGTACGGGCTGACCGTAATAAAAACCCGTATTGAATCCGCGGTTGGGCGCTTTATACGTTTCCTCTACATACTTTACGTCGACGGGCTCGCCGCGCAAAACGCAGTCAAGCGCCTTTCTGTACGCATTGACGATGCAAGCTACATAATACTCTGACTTGACGCGACCTTCGATTTTTAACGACGTAACGCCCGCGTCGAGCACTTCCTTTAAGTGCTCGATCATGTTGAGATCGTTCCCGCCGAAAATATATGTTCCGTCGCTCTCGACGAATTCCAATCCTTCGTGCATGTTTTCGGGCGTAAACACCATACGGCAAGCCTGATTGCACTCGCCGCGGTTTGCCGACCGTCCCGTCAAATAATTGGATAACAAGCACCGTCCCGAATACGAAACGCACATCGCGCCGTGTACAAACGCTTCGAGCTCCACGCTGTCCGGCAAGCTGTCGCGCATCCTGCGGATCTGAGTGAGATCGAGCTCGCGGGCGAGCACTATGCGACTTACGCCCATATCCGCATAGACCTTTGCGGTGGCGGAGTTCATTATATTCGCCTGCGTCGATACATGTATAGGCGTGCTTGCGCCGAGCTTTTTTATATAGCTTATAAGCCCGAGATCGGACACTATAAGCCCGTCGACGTGCAAGCTTTGCAAGTAGTCGATATACTCGTCGACCCCGTCGAAATCGTCGTCGTTCGGGAATATATTGAGCGTAACGTAAAACTTCTTTTTACGGCTGTGCGCGGCGAGCGACGCCGCTTTCAGCTCATCGTAGTCGAAGTTTTTGCACGCGGCGCGCATACCGAGCTTTTTGCCCGCTATATATACCGCATCCGCACCGTACTCGAATGCGATATCGAGCTTTTTCATATCGCCCGCAGGCGCCAACAGCTCTGCGTTCATCAGCAGTCTATCACCATCGGCAAGATCATCGGACTGCGCCGAGTCTTTTTGAATATGTGGTTTTTAAGCTCTTTGCGAATAGTGTTGTTGAGCGTGTTTCTGTCGCACTGACGCAGATCGAGCTCGGAGAGTATGCGCGCCACCGCGTCCCTGCACCCGTCGAAAAAGTCGTCGCCGCCTTCCTTGTCGTAAGCGAACCCGCGCGACGTGATATCTATAGCCGACGCCGTGCCCGAAAGCTCGTCGATGCAAATAACGGCGATAAGCAAGCCGTCCTCCGCCAAATGCTTGCGGTCGCGCAAGACCGTGCTGTCGGTATCGCCGACGCCCAGCCCGTCGACCAAAAGACTGCCCGCCGCTACCTGCTCGCCTATCTTGAAAGTTTTATGCGATACGTATACGCAATCGCCTATATCGGTTATTATGATGTGCGACGGCATCTCGCCCATAGCGACGGCAAGCTCCGCGTGCTTTTGCAAATGTCTGTGCTCGCCGTGGACGGGGATAAAATACTGCGGTTTCAAAAGCGCGTGCATGAGCGACAGCTCGTCCCTGCAAGCATGTCCCGAAACGTGCAATTCCGCAAGACTTTCGTATATGACGCGCGCGCCGTGACGGTAAATATTGTTTATGACGGTGTATACCATGCGCTCGTTGCCGGGGATAGGATGCGCAGACAGTATTACGGTGTCGTTATAGCCGAGCTTGACTTTGCTGAACTCGTCGGACGCCATACGCGTGAGCGCGCTCATCGGCTCGCCCTGACTGCCAGTAGTGAGTATGACGAGATCCTTGTCGTCGACGTTTTTGACCTTTTCGATATCGACGATCTGACTGCGATCTATTTTAAGCTCGCCTATGCGCGCGGCACACTCCGCAACGTTTATCATAGACCGTCCCGAAAATGCGACCTTGCGTCCGAACTCCGCCGCGAGATCTATTATCTGCTGTAATCTGTGGATGTTGGACGCGAATGTTGCGATTATGAGTCGCCTGTCTTTGTTTTCGTTGAAAATATTGCGCATCGACCGCCCGACCGTAGCTTCGCTCATGGACGAACCCGGACGCTCGACGTTTGTGCTTTCGCAAAGCAACAGCAAAACGCCTTGCCTGCCGATCTCGGCTATTCGTTGAAGATCGATCATGTTTCCGTCTATCGGCGTATAATCGACCTTAAAGTCGCCCGTATGGAAAACCGTGCCGACGGGCGTTGATATGGAAAGCGCGCACGAACCGGCTATCGAGTGCGAAACCTTTACGAATTCCACCTTGAACGCCCTGCCGAGCGATACCGTTCCGCCCGGCTGCACAACGTTGAGCTTGGCGTTGTCTATACGCATCTCGCGCAGCTTGTTTTCGATCAAAGCGAGCGTCAGGCGCGTGCCGTACACAGGCACGTTGCATTCTTTGAGAAAATACGGCACTGAACCGATATGGTCCTCGTGTCCGTGCGTGATCACGATACCGCGGATCTTGTCCTTATTCAAAAGCAAATACGCGGGATCGGGAATTATAAGATCGACGCCGGGCGTGTCCGATGTGGGAAAGGTCGAACCGCAGTCGACTATTATAATATCCTCGCCGAATTCGAGCGCGGTCATATTTTTGCCGATCTCTCCTACGCCGCCCAAAAATATGACCTTTAAAATGGGCTCGACAAACTTTTTTTGTTGCAAAATATTCTCCTCCGATAGTACTACCGAAATTTAATTTAAAATATAATTTCCATACTTATCGCTCACCGATGCCGAACGGCAAATCAATGCACTCGACTTATACGATAAAACGACATCAAAACCTTGCGCGACAGCGCCGAAAATATAAAAACGGATATACCGAAAAGTTACTTATTCAGGTGTCTTATGCGAATCTCTCGCGTCAATATCATTATAAACCATTCACAAAAAAAACACAACTCTTTTGCGCGAGATTTTCGCAAAAAAATAAAGACGCGGTTTAGCTATGTATCCGAGAAAGCACAAAGAGCCCGACAACGTCGGACTCTTTGCAAGTAGTCGTTTATATCAAAGTCTTTGCGGAGAATGCCGACACATAGCGTCGCACAGCCGCAAACTATCTAACTTCCGCAAGCTCGTACTCCGCCGAGCCCACTCCGATAGCCGCCGCGCTTTCTATCGTATGCGCGCCGTTGCGGCTTTCCACACGCTCCAAGAAATGCTTTTGCCCGGGATCGTCCTTCGCGGCATAAACGAGATCCAAGCACGCGCGGTCTATCGCAACGGGATCGTCGGATACCAATATCCCGATATCTTTTATGCACGGATCCTCGGCAACGGCGCAACAGTCGCAATCGACGGACATGTTTTTCATGACGTTTACGTACACTATGTTCCCGCCGAAAAAGTCCACGACCGATTTTGCGGCGTCCGCCATGGATTCGAGAAACTTGTCGTGATCCGCATCCCAAAACTTGTCGACGTCGCCCGCACCGTGTATGTATTTTTTCCCGAACGACGAAGCAACGCCTATCGACAGCTGTTTTATCGCACCGCCGTAGCCGCCCATCGGATGCCCCTTAAAATGCGACAGCACGAGCATGGAGTCGTAGTTTTTAATGTTTTTACCGACATAGTTCTTTTTCAAGACCCTGCCCTGCGGTATATCGAGCACGATATCGGGACCTTCGCCGTCCATGATATCCACCTTAAAATACTTGCTCCAACCGTGCACGCTCATTGTTTTTATATGCTTTTCGGTAGTATCGCGCTCGCCCGCATACGCAGTGTTGCATTCCGTCACCGTACCGCCGACCTTTGTTATTATCGGCCGCCAAAACTCGGGCTTCAAAAAGTTTTGGTTGCCGACTTCGCCCGAATGCACCTTGATCGCGACATTGCCGTCAAGCGTTTTTCCGAGCTTTTCGTATAACCGCACGACCGTTTCGGACGTTATGCTACGAGAAAAATAAACCTTTTTCGCCATGATATTTCTCCTTGTATTTTGTCGCAAATCGGTCGAAACCGCAGGGACGGTATTATCCCTGCGGTTTCGCCAAACATTACATATTCAAGCCGCCGTCGGTATTGTCGTTTTGATCGGAACCGGGATTGAGCCCTATCACGTCGGTCTTGGGCGTATTGTCGCCGCCGCCGATCATAAGACCGGGATCGTCTTGCACGGGCATCGTCGGCGGCAAATAGCCGAACGACTGATACGGCGCCGAACCGATACCGCCCGAAAGCCGCATCATTTGCTCTTCGAGCTCCATTTCGGAAACGAGTATCGCTTCGAGCTCTTCCTGCTTGCGCTTACGGCGTTTGAGCAGTATGATAAGCAGTATTATGAACAGTATGAGCGCGAGCACGCCTGCCGCAACGCCCAACCAGATATACGGGTGCGACTCGTAGCTGATCTTGACCGTGTCCATAAACGACGGCGACGGGCGGTCGATGTTCTTTATCTTGAACGTCGCTTTGACCGTTTCGCCCGTGCGGTCTTTGATACCTACTGTAAGATCGGTCTCGCCGCGCATATTGAACGTGATATACAGCATCAAGCCGTCGTCGCTGACGCGCACCGTACACATGGTCGACGATACGACGCTCGTCACGCTCGCATCGAACGTAAGCTTATCGCCGAGCTCCAGGTCGACGTCGCCGAACAGCATATCGGTCGTGAGCGTAACATTGCCGTTTGCATCGAGTCCGTATTCGCCTTCGCGCGTATGGAAAGTAAACTCGTTGTTGCGCCTTATCTGCTCGATAAGCACAGGCGAATGGTTTTTACCGACGTTAGCGATAAACTGTTTTTTGAACACCTGTGCATCCGCATTATCGGCGTCGACCTTGCGCACGAACGTAACGTCAAAGGTTATGCCGTCTATCTCGCGCGTGCTGACGAAACGCCAATCGCCGTCCTCGTCGCGATCGACCGTTACGCCGGAAGTATTGGCGACAAGATCGGTTATAACATAGTCGTTACCGGGATTGAACGTTTTTTCGCCGTCTGCGGAAGCCAATACCCGATGCGAACCGGACGAATTCTTTTCACCGTTATAATCCGCATCAAACGTATCTACAATATTTGCGAATAATACTTGCGGTGTTACTTTGAACGGCAAACTGCGTACCGCGGTAACGGTATTCAGATCGGAAACCTGATTAAAGTCGTATATTACCGTAAACTCTATGGTAAACGTGGTCGTGCGCGCAGAAAGGTCTACCGCAAAATCGCCGTCGGCAACGGTCACAAGAACCGCTTGCTTACCGTAAAATCCTTTACGCGCAACTACGTTAAACTTTTCGTCCGTTCCGTCTATAGAATCCACACGCAATAAATCACCGCCGTTTTCCTCATCGACGCTACAATGCACTTCCGTTGCCTCTATCGCAGCCATACTGAAAATACGTACTCTGTCGTTGTTGCGATCTTCTACGAATTCGCTTATATTTATCGTTACGGGATCGCTTTCCTTAGCGTCCGAGCCGATAATAACGTACGATTTTTTATCCATGCCGAGTTTGACATTGGGCGCGGCATTGAGCACCGTGACTTTTACCTTGATGGTAACGCCTTCGCTTTCGAGCTCGTCGGCGCTCCTGTCGATTATGCGCATATACGCAACGCCCGTCACTCCGCGCTCATACGAGTTGGCACGCACCGTAAATCCCGCAAAATGGTTGGGATCGACATTGGCTCCGTTGTTGCCGAATATAGGAGATATAGACGCGATAGCATCCGTACTGTCTTCGGGACAGATGTCGAGCTCGGAATTATACATGTATTTATGCGCGTTTTCCCCGTCCATCGGTTTGACCAAACGGTAAGAATCGACGTCTGCGGACATGGAAGTAAAGTCGGGATCGACCAACCACTCGTCAAGCACGAGATTTAGCGAAAGCGAATCGCTGTCGGGCGCAACATACGCATCGAAAATATACATTCCGCTTGCGGCATCTTTTGAAAATTCATAACCGACGCCTATCGCATCGAACTTACGCGGCGATTCGGCAAGCTTGTTTTCATTGAAACTTACATCGGAATTTTGAATAGTCACATGAATTCTTGTAACGACCGTGCGTCCGGCTTTATCGGCGCCTGTAAGCAGTATAGGCAACGTAACTTCCGTCGCATACTTGCCGTTCTCGTCGACGACGTCTATCCTGCGTTGGATCGTCACTTTGAGCGAGTGTACGGGAACACCGTTTACTGCTTCGTCAGAATTATTGACGGCGATATCGATCGCGCGCTTAACGCCCTGACGCGCCTGCCAATCGCAATCGGCTTCTGCGAGCGCGGCGTTATAATCGGCTTCCGCATTGCTCGCCGACGTGAACGCACCGATACTTACCATATCGGACATATCGGAATCGATAAACAACGATCCGTAAGGATTGCTTTCGTCGTATATCGTGAATACGCTGCTGTCGCCCACCTTACCGGAGAACTCCAAAAGCTCGCTGTCCTCGGTATTGGCGATCGGCGCGGAGTCCTTTACCTTGACATAGAAAATAGTTCCCGCATCGGTAGACGCGCCCGCACGCGTTATGGAACGCGACGTAACGTCCTTATGAACTTCCACATAGAACAGTATGTTGAGATCGATATTGCTCGTAACGGGACGGAACGTAAGAGATACGCCGTCCTCGCCTATACCGAATACGAAGTACTGTTGCAAGAACATGTTGAGCGCGCTGTTTACGCCGCTTATCGTGCCGCCGCCCGCGCGCACGCCGCCGACAAAATATTCGGATACGTTTGCGTCCGATTTCAACGACCAGTAATGACTTTGCAATTGCGAAGGCGCGAGATCGAACAACGCCGACGCTTGATTGATCGTCAAAGGATTATACTTCCTGTTGTCGTTTTCGTCGACTTCCATGAGCGCATACACGCGCACATCGTAATTGCGGTTATACACATTATTTACGACGTCGCTGTCGTTGATGCCCCAGCCTGCCGTGGACGGCTGATCGATCGATTGCGGCGCGTCCTTGTAATTAAGGAATTGATACGTGCCGGAAACACCGATTATCTCGTTCTTTTGCTCGGCGGGCAGATCTTTGACGTCCGCGCTTGCGCCCGTATAATCGTCGAACGGCTTTACGTATACCGTATCGACGGTATTGGCATTGATTATACCGTTGGTGACTTTACCGACAGCCGACTGATGCTCGTTGGTAACAGCCGAATTGAGCGTCGATATCCTGATCGTAATACCTATGGAATTATCGAATATGTTGTTGCCGACGTCGCGAACATAGAACTTCAATTCGTCCCAATCTCGGTACGGATCGTACGTCAAGCAGGTGATCTTGAAACTACGGTAATCGCTCGCGACGTTTATACGGAACATATCGTTGAAATATGTCAGTTTATCGTGCTCCGTACGCTCCATAGGCATACCGTTAAACATGAATATGTCGTAATCGTCGTTTTCGCTGTAAAGCGCTATCCTGTCGTTATCGTTTTCGTCGGGATCGTAAGCGAGCTGGTTGACTGTAAGCTCGAGTTCGCCGTAAACGTTTCTGACGACGCGCAATCCGCCGCTCGTGTTTGCGTCCGCAACGCTGACGTTGCGCAGATGTGCGGTCGAATCGGTCATTGCCGTCATATACGTTTCGTACACGCCGAGTTGCTCGTTATTGTCCGAATCGTATGTCGTAAGCAAGCCTTCGTGACGGTTATGCACCCTGTCGCCGTTGGGGATGGGACTCGGCTTGGAGCTTTCCACGGTGACGTATATCGTCAAGGAAACCATGGCATTCTCTTCGTCGATAACGGTTATGGTAACGGGCATATCAGTGCATACGCGGTTTGCGACTATTACGGTATCGAGCGCGTAAAGATCGCCCGTTTCTTTGCCTTCGAGCGGCATCATATCGTACTTGGACGCAACGCGGAAACACGCGCTGTCGTAGTACTTGATATCATGTATACGCAATGCCCACGGCGTATCGTCGTCTGCGATCGCCAAATATCCGAGATGCTGCGCCGCAACATTATCGGGATCGTAGCTGCGGAGCTTATACTTATCCGCCTTATCGACGTTATCGGTCGTAAGCTCGGAATACCTTACGGACGTCCTGTAATTATTGTCGCCGCTGATCTTCAACAGATTGCGTTGGCTGATCTTTGCGGGCTCGTTCATCATGCGCTTATACGAAGTGGACGCCTGCGCGGATACTATATTGCTGTTGTTGTCCGCCGTACCGACAAACTTATCGTAAGGCGTAGTGACGACCGTAAACGAATCGCCTACGCGCATTCTTATATTCTGCGCGTTTTCTACGGCTTTCGACCGCACCGTAGGCGCTTGATTGGTGACTTCCACATTGATGGAAAGCGTCGCGGTGCTGTGCCCGTCGCTGTCGGTAAACAATATCTTGAACGTAAATTTCTTATACTGTTGACGGTCGTAAGTAGTACGCCTGTTTACGCTTATATTGATCGTGTTGCCTATGGGGCTCGATGCGGCGCTCAATCTATCGCCCGTGTATTCCATAAACATAATAACGTCGGGCTGAGACGATGCGGCAACTTTGCCGTCCGAAAGCTTTGCAGATCCCGCGCGGAGCTCGGCATTGCCCGTCGATCGCCATCCGTAATTGGTATCGCTGAACGGCGATTGCAAATACGTGCCCATATCGAGCTTGAACATGTCCTCGAGCGTTTTGTTCGACGAATTTTTCAGGTCGGCATAATCGCCCGCCCAGAAAATATTGCCGTTGTCGTTAGCCAAAAGACTGTTGGATCGAATAACGTCCGAAACCGAATACTGATAAGACTGTCCCACCGGCATCGCAACGTCTATCTTTTTATCGCCCTTTTTCGCGCTCGGCGAGTCGTCGTCGACAAGATTGGGCGAAAGCGTAGGCGCCGCGCCGTCGATGTATATGCGAATCTCGAGCGCTACGTACGAGCCGTACATAAAGCCGTCGCCGTGACTGTCGTAAATAAGGACTTTGAGCGGATAATATCCCTTACTGCGGTTTGCGTCGTATTCGAGCCCGCGCTCGTTATAATACTTGTTTCTATCGCTCGCCGTCGAACCGTGCATACCCGCATTGATGGTGGTTTTGGATATCGGCATTATGGAAAGCGTAGAACCGTCGCCGGACACCGTAACGTTAAAGTACCGACTGAAACCTTCTTTGCCGCTTTCACCGTTTATATTCGAACCGTATATTCCGTCGTTGGGCTGAAAGTCGGAATCGACGTCGCCGATGGTATTAATCGTCGCGGGATTGAAATTATGATTATCGACATTGCGCTTTCCGAAGTAATTGCGCATCGATTTTTGCGCATACTCCGCATTTGCCGTATTGTCGAATGTCAGTTCTGCGGCGCTCGCATTATAGCTCTTAGCTCTGTTATAGTACATCGCGCCGTGGCCGTCTATCCAACTGCCGAGCTCGTTGAGCGAATCGGCAAAGAAATACGCCTTATCGGATTTTGTTTCGTCAACATTGTTAGCCGTATCTTTTACGACGTCGCCGTCCGTATAACGTATAACTCTTTTCACGGGCGTTTCGCTACGGACATCGCTGCGTAAAAGCTCGAGATCCCATGCGTCGGACGCAGTGTCGAGTTCGACGGTCGTATAATAGCCTTTATTCGCGTCGTATGCTACGTTGCTCGTAGCGGGATCGTTTACAAGCTCTATCGGGCTGTTTCCGATATCGAGTTTATACGTGACCTTAGCCGACGCGCTCGTATTGGTAGGATCGACGACCTTAGTGTTGCCGTTTTGATATTCGCAATCGGCAACGGCTATCGTTATCGTGAGCGAGGACGCACTCGCACGCGTGCTCTTTTTGCTCAGTTCTATACCGAACATGTTTTCTTGCAACTTCGTTTGCTGATCGGTAAGATACATCACGTGACCGTTGCCTACGAGATGCTTGGAGTTTTCGGTTCTTCCCGTACCCGACAGATAGCCGAGCGCTTTTCCGTCGCTTCCGACGGATGTAACGGCAAGGTTCTTATTAAAGTAGTTGCCGTTGCGCGCGCCGAGATACGCGTCGGTCTCTTGCAACGCCGTGCCGACAAACGCGTCGTATGCGGATATATTTACATACGGGTTGTTGTAAATATTATACGAATTGGTCTGATCTGCGCCGGTCCACGTATTGATGCCGTCGCTTATGCTTATCGCGCCGGCAAATGCCGCGAGCGAACCCCGATTATACGATCCGCTTACATCATAGGATACGTAGTGATTTATGGGATACTCTATCTCGCCGTTCCCGTCGGGCGAAACCAAGCCGCGACGAAGCGCGAAATAGCTCATCGGGATATAAGTCGAGCCGCTGCTCTCCACAACGATAGTGTCCGAATATTTGAACGCCTTTTCCCCGCCGACGATCGTCTGACCGTTCGCGCTTACGTCGTAAGAATATTCGGCGCTCGTTCCGTACACAAAACCGGAATGCACGCCCGCGGCGGTATTATCTATACCGCTCGTAGTGCGCGATTTAAGGATATCGCTCGCACCCGAAGTGACGATTTTGTTGTCGGCGGACAAATACAACGATTGAATGTTTTGCTCGCCTTTATATTGCGAATTTACTTCGCCGTCGTAAGTAGAAACATAGTTGACGGCGGGATCGGCGCCGTCGCGTACGGTATAATATCCGTCGAACTGATCGTAGTAAGTATACGGGATGATACCCAAGCTGTTGATCGCAAGCTGATAGCTGATATACTTAAAGCCGTCTACCGCTACGCTCTCGTTGGCGGCATAGCCTGTTCTGATGCCTGCCGAACCGCCGCCGAACTTTGTTTCGTCGCGCATCATTATGTTGAGCTGTATATATTCGTTGGCGGACGTGGCTTGATTGGGCTTGACCGATACCGCCCAGTCTTTTACTATCCACCTGCCTCGATCGTCGAAGAATTTCTCGGGATGCGATTGCACCGTCGTGTCGCTCGGAGATCTCAATTGCTTGGAACTGTAAGCAACGCCGTCGATAAAATAGAGTATATCTATGGCGTCATTTATATTGCCCTCTGCAAAATATTTGCTCAACTCTGCGCTACCGCCTACGCTTTGCAACAAGTCGATAATAACGGCAACAGGATTATTGCTGCTTTGCACAGTAGCTATCGTAGGGAGATCGGAAGAGCACACGTCTGAACTCCAGTCACTAAGGTCAATCTCG
>CANDGE010000058.1 GCA_947384195.1 uncultured Clostridia bacterium | reverse complement strand
AAACGCTTTGTCGCGCCGCTTGCGCTCGCCGGTTTGGAAAAACTCCCAGTACAGCTCGCCGCCCATCATGTGATAGCTGACGGTAGCGTCGGGACGCACTTTAAGCGTAAAGTCGACGAGCGCGCGCGTTTCGCTCGCGCTTGCGGGATACTCGCCTATATATCCGTGCGAGTACGGCGTGCGGCGATTTTGCGCGCCAGTGCCCCAGTTAGCGTCGAAATTATTGTTAAGATCGACACCGAATGCGTTTGCCTTCCATAAGCTGTGCTCGTCGACGTGCCGAGCCGAAAAATCACTGCACTGCGCGTCGCCGCTTTCAAAAAACAGTGCGCCGTCGGGATTGACGAGCGGGATAAAATACGCGCCGTCCGCGCCGCCCGTGCCGAAAGACGCTATTTGTTCGAGCACGACGAGCGCGGTATAACATTCGCGCGCATGTATGCCGCCCGTGACGATAAGCTGTTTGCCGCCGTACCCGCCGCAATGCGCGCAAAGTATATCGTTGCCGCACTCGCTTTTGCCTATGGAAAAAGCGTTATAGCCGCTCATGCCGTTCCGTACCGTTTCTATGATATCCATGCTGTCAGTATATGCAAAATTTACTGTCGGCGACTACTTGTGATACGGAATGCCTTTTATAACGGTCGCCGCACGGTAAAGCTGTTCGCAAAGCAACAGCCGCGCTATTTGGTGCGGATACGTCACCGCGCCGAACGACACTCTGCGCTTAGCCGCCGCGCGCACGCGCTCGTCCACGCCCGACGCGCCGCCTATAACAAACGTCAATTCGTCTGCGCGTTCGAGTTCCGTCTTAACGAGCTCGGCGAGCTTTTCCGAGCTTAATTGCTCGCCGCCTATATCCATAAGAACGAACCCGCCGCCCGCGCGGCGCAACAGCTCGTCGCACTCCTTGCGCACGGTCGGTTGTTCGGACAGCTCTACTACGCTTACGTCGTAAAAGCCTTTCAACCGCTTTAAATACTCGTTGCACCCGTCGCGACAGAACGGCTTGCTCGCCTTGCCGACGCATAATATCCGCAATCTTTTCAATAGAAAAACCCCCACACGTATGTGAACACCGTCGTGCATACGGCTATGGCGCCCATCGAAACGACGACTGCTATATCGCGCGCTTTCGGCTTATACAACGCCGACGCTTGCGCACTTTCGGGCTCGGGATACATTATATCGAAAAGCGCGGCGCGCCGCTCCGCCGCGTCCGCGGTAGCTTCTATCGCTTTAAGCTTGGATTTGACCGCGCGCCTGTCGCGGCAATAAAGCATGAGCACGACTATCGCGGTACCGAGCAACGCGACCAACAAAAACACGACGGCAAGCGCCCATATCGGCAACGCGCTCAACAACTCGAAAAATCCGCCGCCGACAGACCATCCGTACGTCGATGCGTAATCGGTGAACACGCTCAAAAAATTATTGGTAAAGTGCATCAGCATTGCGGGATATATGCTTTTAAGCTCGATAGTCATATATGCGGCGAGCGCGCCGAACAACGCCGTGTAAAACACCTGCCGCACGTTTTGATGAAACAGTCCGAACACAACGGCGCATATAAATATGCACGTGCCTTTCTTAAACGAGCGTTGCATAGCCGTCAACAGTCCGCCGCGCATGGCAAACTCCTCGCATACCGCCGGAAGCACAGCCGTCAATAAAACGTCGGCGGCAAAAAAGCCCGCGTTAAATTCCGACGGCATGTTCGGGGTCGACGACGAATAATTATAGCCGGTAGCGCGCAACAGCCCCGACCACGTCGACGACACGCCTATCGTGACGATATACACGGCTATGCCGAGCGGTATCGCCAAAAGATAAAACGGCGCAAACCTGCCGTACGATCCGTATTCGAGCGTTTGCTTTACCGTGCGTTTGCCGCAAAACTTATAAACGCAAAACGGCAGAACGAGAAAAAACAGCAACTGCGTCGGCAAAGCGAACGCCGCCGACGATATCAGCTCGTCGCCGTACGTCGACGACGGCAAAGGCAAAAAGTATACGAGCACGCGCATGATTATCACGCCGAGCACGCATGACGCGAGCACGCACGATACCGCGCGGTATTCGCTTTTATGTTCCGCCGCCGTCACAGAACGCTCACCACGGTATTGACTATCAAAAGCGTCGCGCATATGCCCGCGCCGATCGCGTACTTAAACGTTCCGTCCTTTTTGCGCATAGCCGCGAGCACTTCGTCGCGCCCGTCGGCTTCGGCTTTTTCCGCAACGGTCGAATTCTCGCGTTCGCCGCGCTCTGCGCGCATTCCGAATCTTATGATAACGTACAGCAACGCGCCCGCTCCGACAAAAAGCCCGAGCGTTATAAACACCGCCGCCGCGACGTTGCCCGTCAGCCACGCGACGCACGAATTGAGCGCGCCGCCCAACGGCGTCAGCTCTATCACCAACGCCAACGCGTTTGCGGAAGCGTGCATCAAAATACACGGCAGGAGCCGTTTGCACGCGTTCATCATAAACGCGCCGACTACGCCGAGCGCAAACTGAAAAACCACCTGCGCGGGGCTCATGTGCATCAGCATGAACGCGAGCGCCGACAACATCACCGCTTTTAACGTCGAAATTTCGCTTTTAAGCCCGTTAAACAGCACTCCGCGATAAACGATCTCCTCGCATACGGGCGCCATAAACACCGACGCTATCACTATCATAGCGACCGATGCGGGCGTATCGAGTTTTATGGTTCCGAATTCCGGCGGGACGCCCAAAACGTACCGCGTAAAATATCCGTACCATATGGTAGGCAGAAACATGCCGCAAAGCAATACCGCCGCCGCGACGAACGATAATACGAACGGCAACGGCGAAACACGGTCGTTTCGGCTTTGCCCGTTGACGAATCGAAAGTTGAACGCGCGCCCGGTCAGTTTCGTGTACAGCACGATAAACGCCGCCGTGCATAATTGCACGACTATCATGAACGACGTATTGAATATGCCGTTCTCGGAAAATTCGGGATCGCCCGACGACACAGCCGCCGAAACAAAGCCCGCGACCGCCTGACACAACAGCAGTACTACGACCGCGAGCATATAAAACGCGCACGAACTTGCGTAATCGTGCATTCGCTTTTCGCCGTTTGTTTTCAACATACTTCAAACAGTCCCGACATTCTGTCTTGCAGCGCGGCGACGACACGCACGTTATCGAATCCCGCCGCACACACCGAGCTTTGCACCGTATCTACGGCAAGCTCGGGATCGTTGTTGTCCTCCGAAAGATGCGCGAGAATAAAGCTGCGCACGCCGTTGGACGCAAGATACGCGCACGCGGCGGCGCAATCGGCATTGGACAAATGCCCGTGCTTGGAGCTTATTCTCGCCTTTAACATGCGCGAATAATCCGGGTTGGCGTTGAGCCTGTCGATATCGTGATTGGCTTCGAGCATGACTATGCCGCACGACGACAGCGCGGTGAGCTGAGCGGGATTGAGCGAGCCGACGTCGGTCACGACCGCAAGCTTGCTTTGTCCGTCCGATATCACGTAGCCGAAGCACGGCACGTCGTGCGATACGGGTATTGCCGTCACCGCAAGAGTGCCCACGGTAAATCTGCGTTCGGGCACGGCCTGCGGATATATCCCGCCCTTAGCCCGCACGTCGCATTCGCATTCTCTTTGGCACAAGACCTTCACGCTCGCATGTTTTTTGCAAAATATTTTAAGCCCGCCGACGTGGTCGGAGTGCGAGTGCGTAACGAGCACGGTCACCTTTTCGGGATCGACGCCGAGCACGCTCAAACACTTTTCCGCGCGCCCCGCCGAAATGCCAAGATCGACGAGTATATGGGTTTTTCCGTCGGACACGTAGCAACAGTTGCCTTTCGACCCCGACGCAAGACTGCAAATTTTCAAGCTCATAATTTTAAGCGGTGCACAAAACCGATGTCTGCGACTTATCCTTGGTTAAAGTATAACAGGTTATATCGATAAAATCAAGTAAATTTTGTTGTGTTTACCTTTCGCCTGTGATACAATATAATGTATAACATATGAAGATATTAGACGCAAACAGAATCAAGGCGGACGTCGCCAAGCTCATTGCCGACTGTCTTATAACACCAGACCGTGCCGTTACCGACGCGCTGCGCCGCATCGATACCGACAGCGAGCTCGAATCGGTCGCCGCCAAGCTCATAGTCGAAAACAACGACATTGCCGAACGCGAACGCGCGTACTGCTGTCAGGACACGGGGCAAGCGCTGTTTTTCGTAAGACTGGGCGACGGCGTCAGCTGCGTCGGCTTACACGACTCGCTCAACGCCGCTGTGCGCGAAGCGTATTCGACCGCGCGCAAATCGGTAGCCGATCCGTTGACTCGGCTCAACACGCATGACAACACACCCGCTATAATAGAGACCGAGCTCGTATCCGGCGACGCTTTGGAAATATCGTATCTCGCCAAAGGCGCGGGAAGCGAAAACATGTCGAAGCTGTACATGCTCACCCCCGCCGACGGCGTCGACGGCATGATCCGCTCCGTACTCGACGCGGCGGAACGCGGCGGGCGCAACGCCTGCCCCCCGCTCGTTGTGGGCGTAGGTATAGGCGGTGTGACCGAAACGGCGTGCACGCTCAGTAAGCGCGCGTTATTGCGACCTATCGGCACGCCGAACGCGCGCGCGGACGTTGCCGCGCTCGAAAAAACGTTGCTCGACAAGATCAATGCGCTCGGCATAGGCGTTGCCGCGCTCGGCGGACGCGTTACGGCGCTCGCGGTCAATATCGAAGTCGCGCCGACGCATATAGGCATGCTGCCGGTCGCGGTCAATCTTCAATGCCACAGTCTGCGGCACGGAACGGTGAAATACTGACATGGATATTCAAAAGCTATATCTCCCGACGGACGCGGAGCATATTCGGGCGTTAAAGCCGAATACCGTCGTCGAAATAAGCGGCACGCTGTACACGGCGCGCGATCAAGCGCACAAGCGCATGGCGCAAGCGATAAGAAACGGCGAAAAACCGCCGTTCGAGCTCGACGCCGCCGCAATATACTATTGCGGTCCGACCCCCGCCCCGACAGGCAAAGCAATAGGCAGTTGCGGTCCCACTACGAGCGGACGCATGGACGCCTATACCCCGCTGTTGATCGAAAACGGGTTGCGCGTCATGATAGGCAAAGGCGTGCGCAACGCGCAGACCGTCGAAAGCATACGGTCGCACGGCGCGGTGTATCTTACGGCGATAGGCGGCGCGGCGGCGCTGTACCAAAGCCGCGTAACGGCTTGCGAGTTGATAGCCTATCCCGATCTCGGTTGCGAGGCGGTGTATAAACTGACAGTCAAGGATTTCCCCGCGGTCGTTTCCGTCGTGTAACGAACGCACGGCGTTTAAAGCAGTAATAAGGAGTACGAATATGTCAATGAAAAAACTCAACAAGAATCTCGCAAAGGCGGTCGTTTGCACGGGCGTCAACGTTCAAGAGGGCGAAGAAGTATACGTAGTAAGCTCGGTACACGCACTCGAACTCACGCACGAAGTGGTAAAGCAATGCTACGAGCGCGGCGCAAAGCGCGTGGTCGTGAGATACCGCGACGACGAGCTGTCAAAGCTCGACTTTAAACATCAATCGATCGAAACGCTCACAAACAAGCCTACTTTCATGTACGAGGAACGCAATTACTTTGCGGACGTCGACGGGTGCGTTATCAACATCATATGCGAAGACCCCAACGCACTCGAAGCCGCCGACGCCGAAAAGATCACCGCATCGCGCCGCGCCGACACCGTCGGGCTGTCGCGCTACTATGACAAATCGATGTCGCACAAGATCAAGTGGTCGATTATCGCCTACCCGCACCGCGACTGGGCAAAACTGATGTTCCCCGATCTCGACGAAAAAGAAGCGTACAAAAAGCTCGGCAAATATATCGCCAAAACGACGCGCGTCGATAACGACGATCCCGTCGAAGCGTGGAAAAAGCATTCCGCCGAGCTGAAAACACGCCGCGAAAAGCTGACCGCCGCCAACGTCAAACGCTTTCATTATAAAAACTCGCTCGGCACGGATCTCTATGTAGGCATGCCCGACGACTATGTTTTCGGCGGCGGCGTAGACACCTGCAACGGCGTTACGTTCAATGCAAACATGCCGACCGAGGAAGTATTTTCCGCACCCGACTGCAACAACATCGACGGCGTCGTTAAAGCGTCCATGCCGCTTTGTTACAACGGCAAAATAATCGAAGGCTTGACTCTCGAATTCAAAAAAGGCAAGATAGTCGATTACTCCGCCGAAACCAACGTCGACGTATTAAAGGGCATTATCGAAACGGACGAAGGCAGTCGCAGTTTGGGCGAGATAGCGCTCGTTCCGTACGATTCGCCGATCAGCAAACTTCACACGCTGTTCTACGAAACGCTGTTCGACGAAAACGCGAGCTGTCACTTCGCCATAGGCAGAGCGTACCCCACCTGCGTCAAGGGCGGACCCGACATGTCCAAGGACGAGCTGAAAGCCAAAGGCATCAACGATTCGGGCGTGCACGTCGACTTTATGGTCGGCACGAAGGATCTGGAGATCACCGCCGAGACCAAAGACGGCAAAACGCTCGAAGTATTCAAGCACGGCAACTTTACGAAAGACTTTGAATGATCGCGCGTCATCACACAAAAAATCGCCCCGTCCGCAAAAACGCACGTTGCGGACGGGGTTTTTATTTACATGCGCACTTGCACATATTTACGACCGAACGGCAAAACATGCGCGCCGCCCCGTCGCTTTCGTTTATCGATGCGCGAAATTCAAAACTTCGGCGTAAACTCGGCTTTTGCCGACGAGAATTGCTGAAAATACCCGTTCTTGAAGCCGAGCTTCAACGCATGTTCGGCGACTATCTTGTACTCGATCTTATTGAGCGGTCTGTCGGGCTCGCCGTCGCCGTTTGGCGTAAACTGGCTCATAAGCGACAGCACAACGTCCGTACCCACTTCGCGCGCTATCGTATCGAGCGCTTCTACCGAGTTCTTGACAAGGTCGGGCAATACCAAATGCCGCACTATGAGCCCGCGTTTCAACAGCCTTTTGCCGCCGACGGTTTCCCACTCGTCGGATACCGCTTCGCGCATTTTCACGAGCGCCGCCGTTGCGACCGACGGGTAATCGGGCGCGCGCGAAAGTTTTTCCGCCGCTTGACCGTCGGCATACTTGAAGTCGGTCAAAAACACGTCGGTAAACGCGCTCGCACGTTGCACCGCGGCGGGCGTTTCATAGCCCGAAGTATTGTATATCACCGACGGCTCGGTCCTACAAAGCGCCAAGCCTTTTTCTATCGCCGTCAAAAAATGCGACGGCGTTACGAGATCGAGCGGGTGCGGCGCGGAGTCGAACAGTCGCGCAAGCGAGATACCGTCGTATTCGTCGCCGACGCACGCCCTACTTATTTTTTTGTTTTGACAGTACGAACAACCGAGCGCGCACCCGCCGAAAAACACGGCGGTCACTCTTCCCAAGCACGGTTCCTCGTAATCGAAATCGTCTATCGCCTTGGCGACGCGCGCATATCGCCCGCCGCCGCAATATCCCGTTTCCCCGCCGTCGCGGTCGACTCCGCACGCACGCGGACAATCATAGCATTTCATTTGAGTATCGATCTCATGACGGCGCGCTTGACGGTAGCGAAGCCGAGATCGCCGTCGAGCCAAAACGTGACGAGCGGAAGCTTGGCGTCGGCGCATATCGCCGCGATCTTGGCGTCGCGCTCCTGCCTGTCGGCGCGCAGATGCGAACGGTCGTTGAGTTCCACCAATAGCAGCGGTTCAAAAGTATTGCGATCGACAAAGCAATAATCGCATACCCGAAACAACTCGTTACGGTACGATGTGTTTGTCTTTTTATCTATGACGTTCACAAGCGCCACCTGCGGCACGACCTCATACTTTTCGGGCGAAATGCCGCGCAACACATGCAAAAAATCGTATTCGGGTTTGGTGAGCATGTTCGCTTTGCGCTCGTACTTGGAATTGAGCCGAATTTTCTCTTTGGGCTTATACAACAGCGCAAAAAGACAAAACGCCATGAGCGCGACGCTGACAATGGTCATTATCCAAAACGTATCGTCATGAAATTCCCGAAAAAACGGCATAAGGCTGAACGCAAAAAGCGTCAGCCCGACAAACAAAAATACTATGTATATACCTTTACGAAATTTCATACCGTGCCTCTCACGATCCGCATCTATTCATATCATATGTAAATCGCGGGAACGCCCGCCGAAAACGATAAGTCCGCCGTTCGGCGTTTACCGTCTATTTTACTGCTTGGGCAATATCACCACAAAACGGTGCGGCTCCTTGCCTTCCGAAGCAGTCGTTACGCGGTCGTCATCATTCAGTGCGTTGTGTACGGTACGGCGATCTATGCGCTCCATCGGTTCGAGCTTTATCTTGCGACGCTTCGCAACGCATTCGTCGGCGCGACGCTTCGCCATTGCCGTAAGCGACGCCGCACGTCTGTCGCGGTAGCCGTTGCAATCGACGGTAATGCTCAAACGGCATTTCTCGGCGCGCGCGCTCACTTCCGCAAGATACGCCAAAGCCGAAAGCGTTTCGCCGTGCCGCCCTATCAGAATGGAATCGTCGCCGCTCGGCGCGGATATGCTTATCGTTTCCACGCGCTCGTCGGCGGTTATCTCCGTGCCGTCAAAGCCCATTTTGGCAACGACCTGCTTGACGAACTCAACCGCATGCGCGGCGGCGGCTTTATCTTCCTCGCTCTGCTTGCGCGGTTTGCTTTCCGCTTTATGCGACTCGCCGCCCGCACTCCCCGTCGGCTTAGCGTCGGGCTTTACGGACTGCTTTTGCGCCTGTGCGGAACGTTCGCCGTTTTGCTTTTGCTTCGGACGGGCATCGCCGTCACGCTTGATCGGCGCGGCTTGCGCTGCGGGCTTTTGCTCGGATCTTTGCGCAGGCGCTTTTTTCTCGGAATGCTCGGGGACGCCGCCTTTGCCCGCGTCAGCGGTTTTTTCGGGCTCTTTCGCCTTTACGCTTTCCGTCTTTTGCTCGGGCTCGTCGCGCTCGATCGTCAAACGCACCTTCGCCTTGCGAAACAAGCCGCCCGACTCGATGACCTCGACATCCACTTCGTCGAGCGTTGCACCGAGCTGTGCAAGCCCCTGCTCGATAGCTTCCTGTACTTTTTTAGCCGTAACTTCGATAGTCACTCTCCACCTACCTATGATCGTTATACTGTCGCGTAAGACCGCGCCGTTATTTCTTTTTGCTTTTGTCGGACGACATGTCGATATTCATCAGATCGTTGGGGTCGGGACGTCCGCCGCGCGTGACCGCGCCCGACGATGCGCCGCGCGACTTCTTGGATCTTTTGCCGCCGTTTGTCTCCGCAGGCTCGGCAATGCGCTGTCCCGCATTGGGGTTTGCGCCCTTGACATAGTGTATGATCGCCGAATTGCCGCCGCTCGCCGCCGCGCGAGTACTGCCGTACGCTATGCCGTACTTGCGCTTGCTCTTGATATTGTCTATAAGCCTTATCACGCCCGTAAACAGAACGTTGAATAACAGCGTCGTCGCACTGTTCGTCGCCATGTACAGCGAGAATATCGACGCGCTCTGTATAGCGAATACCGCCATCATTACAGGCATGATAAACATCATTACCTTCATGCTCGTCGCCATGCCGCCCTTTGCATTTACCTGTCCCGCGCGCTTTTGCTGGAACATGGACAATAACTGCGCGCCGAGCGACAACACCACTACGAGTATGGGCAAGATCAAATAACCGTTTGTACGGCTTGCCGAAGTGTCGTTCAACAGCTTGCCCATTACGTCGTTGTACATGCTCATGAGCTTGTCCTGATCGGCTGTTTCGAGCCCGCTCGTCGACGGCTTGGAATAATCGCCTATACCGTTTTTGAACGCTTCTTCGGAAAGTATCGCCTGATTGCCCCAAGGCACGTCCGGCGCCCAAATATTCTTTATCCACAAAAACGACGACTGAACTTTGTCAATCCGCGCGCCGTCGCGCAACAGCTTAAAGTCCTGCGGGATAACGTCCTTGTATTCGGCATTGCCGCGCAGTTCGTCCGCAAAGCTCTCGTCCAAGCCGTCGTAATACATTTTATATACAACGTCCTGTCCTATCTTGACAGAAAGCTCCTTGCGTTGCGCCTGCTCTGGCGACAATGCTTCGACTTCGCCGACGGGCGTAAATATCTGTTCGGTCACGTACGTGTACTCGTCGTACATCGTCGTGTATTCCTTGAACATCATGTACCGCGCGATAGTCTGCATCGACAGCCACAGCGTGATAAACACGACCATCGTTATTATCATGGGCAGACACGCCGAAAAGTAGCTGTAACCCTCCTTGCGGTTGAGTTCCATTTGCTTTTGCTGGAACGCCTGTTTATCGTTACCGTACTGCTTTTGGATCTTCTCCATCGTGGGCTTTAAGCGTTCGGTAATCTTTTGATTCTTGTTCATTTTGTACCGCTGATAAAAATCGAGCGGCGAAATGACAAGCTTCAACAACACGGTAAACACGACGATACGCCAACCGTAATCGACGACGAATGCAAACGATTTGAGTATGAGCAAATGCCACATGCTCCCCGGCGCGACTACGCTCGGCGTTACCGCTTGCGATATGCCCAAAAGGGCAAATACAGAATTCATCAAAACAGCCATTTCATATCTCCATGAGGGTTGTCCGGCACGGGATCGAACCCGCCCGCATTCCACGGCACGCAACGCAGTATGCGCTTTGTCCCGAGAAATATACCCCGCACAACGCCGAACTTGACTATTGCGTCGACCATATACGTCGAACAGCTCGGCGTGTATATACAAACGTCGGGCGTGAGCGGCGAAATGCACCTTTTATAAAAGTACACCAAGCCCAAAAACAACCACCTGAACGTTATTATGCTCTTTATAACGCGCTTGACCCGTCGCGTCATACGGTAAGCCCCGCGCGCTCGAACAGCCTTGACAACTGCACGTCGAGCTCTGCGTATTCCTTGCCCGCCGCAGACGGATTGGCGACGACTATCGCCTGACAGCCGCGCAAACCGCCGAGCCGCGTCCCCACCGACGCGCGCAGTCTGCGCTTTACCTTGTTGCGCACGACGGCTTTGCCGACTTTGTTGGATACCGAAAAACCCACTCGTACAGAACGCGCGGGCGTGAATATCAAAACTACGTCGGATTCGGACAAGCGCTTGCCTTTTTTATAGACGTACGCGAACGAACCGTGTTTATTGAGTCTGTGCGCTTTATCAAGCAATTACTTGCCGAGCGGCGTAGGCGTAAGACGCGCTCTGCCCTTGTTGCGACGGCGTTTCAAAACGCGTCTGCCGCCCTGAGTTTTCATTCTTTGGCGGAAGCCGTGGACCTTGCGTTGTTGACGTTTCTTAGGTTGATAAGTTCTTTTCATATCTGTCTCCGATAATAAGCGGCATACCCCGCCATCATAATACTGATTAATTATACAGGAATTCGCCCTTTAAGTCAAGGGTTTTACCTTAACAATTACAAAGATATGCCGATAAGCGTTTTCGGGCTATCAACGCAGATATCACTCGATCCGCAAGCAAGATAGAGTAAATATCGATCAAAATCGGTAATTTTATTAATGCAAAATCGGTGCGTAGCACCGCATTAAAATCTTTGTTTTTTGTGCGCCCGATGTTGTAATACAAGTAAATTTGCTTGCTTGCAAGGGCAAATTTGCGCAGTATTCGCAAGATCGGCGCATTTTGCCAATGCAAAATCGGTGCGTAGCACCGCATTAAAATCTTTGATTTTTTATGCGCCCGATGTTGTAATACAAGTAAATTTGCTTGCTTGCAAGGGCAAATTTGCG
>CANDGE010000057.1 GCA_947384195.1 uncultured Clostridia bacterium | reverse complement strand
CCTTGGCAACGACGGGATCGCCTGCGCAATACGTTCGAGTGCGCCTCGCGGCGGGGCGTTGCGGCAACGCATGGCGGTGTAGTTGTTTATGTATATATCCGATAACGGCGCAATGTTCGACAACCGTGCGAGAAACGTTTTAATGGATATGTTTTTTATGTAAAACGGGTATGATTCGGGTGGCGATGTATGAACTCGATTTTTTAAGGTTTAAATAAAGGTAGATCATGAAATATAATAATAAACGAAAATTCAGCCACAGCGGCGGACACGGCGGATATTTTTCCGCAGGACCTGCGACGTGCGAAGGCGTTATAGATTGTAAGGGCGAGCGGTTCGGATTCGTACCGCTCGGCGAAGGCAAGGGCGATGTGTTTATCCCCGGCGCGAGTCTTTGCGGCGCGCGGCACGGCGATACCGTGCGCGTGCTCATTACCGGCGAACGGTTTGCGCGCGACGGCAGTCGCCGACGCGAGGGGCGCGTGATAGGCATTGTCGAAAAGAATACGAACAACGTCGTTGCGACGGTCGTTTACGAGCACAACGTTTATCATGCCGTGCCCGACGATAAGCATTACGGCGAATCGTTGGAAATTTCGGGCATGGGCGGCGCGCGCGAGCACGATAAGGTCATAATAGAGCTTGTGCAAACGCCGCGCGGCGACCGTGCGCGCGTACTCGCCGTTTTGGGCAGGTTCGACGAGATAGGTATGGACGTCAAAAGCGTTATCGCGTCGCATAATCTGCGCACGGAATTCCCTGCGGACGTCATGGCGCAAGCGGACGCTTATCCCGACGTTGTCGACGAGCGCGAAGCGCGCGCTTCGTACCGCCGCGATTTTTGCGATAAGATCGTTTTCACCATAGACGGCGCCGATTCCAAGGACTTCGACGATGCGGTGTCGATAGAGCGCACGGCAAACGGGTATCTTTTGGGCGTGTATATTGCCGACGTCGCCGAATACGTTACCGAGCGTTCGCCGCTCGACCGCGAAGCCATGCTGCGCGGGACAAGCGTATATCTTGCCGACCGCGTTATACCCATGCTTCCCGAAAAGCTTTCCAACGGCTTGTGTTCGCTCAACGAGGGCGAAAAGCGGTTGGTGCTTGCGGCGATCACGGAGCTCGACGAGAAGGGCAACCGCATAAAGAGCGAGATTTGCGAAGGCGTTATCCGCTCGACGGCGCGGCTCACTTATACGGGCGTTCAGGCAATGCTCGACGGCGATACCGCATTGCGCGAAAAATTCGCGCGCGTCGTGCCGTCGCTCGAAATAATGAAAGAGCTTGCGCAAAAACGCGTGGCGTTGCGGAAAAAGCGCGGGGCGATAGACTTCGATCTGACCGAAACCGAAATAAAGTTCGATGCGGCGGGGCACGTTGCGGACATCATGCGCAAGCCGCGGCTGTTCAGCGCGCAGATAATCGAGGAGTTTATGATACTCGCCAACTGCGCGGTCGCCGAGAAGTTCGATAAAGCCAAGATCCCGTTTGTGTACCGCGTGCACGAAAAGCCGTCGCCCGAAAAACTTGCGGCGTTGAACGATTATCTCGATGCGGTCGGGGCGGGGGTGAATTGTCCCGTCGATCCGACGCCCGCACAGGTCGCGCGTATGCTCGCCGACGTCAGGGCGGATATATCCGGCGCGGTCGCGCGCGTCGCTCTGCGCTCGATGTCCAAAGCTACGTACGAGCCGACCGACGGCGGGCACTTCGGGCTTGCCGAAAAGTTCTATTGTCATTTTACTTCGCCGATACGCCGCTATCCCGATCTTGCCATACACCGCATAATCAAGGCGTATTTGCGCGGCGGCGCGAAAGCCGCAGTCAAGTACAAGGATTTTACGACGGCGGCGGCTGTGCGCAGTTCCAAAGCCGAACGTACCGCGCAGGAGTGCGAGCGCAAGGTGGACGACTTTAAAAAAGCCGAGTACATGTCGCGGCATATCGGCGAAAAATACGACGGCGTTATAACTTCCGTTACCGATTTCGGGTTTTTCGTCGAGCTTGAAAACTCCGCCGAAGGCTTGGTGCGCATGAATACGCTCCCGCCCGCGGCGATCTTCGACGGCAAGCGCATGTGTATTTCCTGCGGCAGGGCGCGGTTCGCGCTCGGCGATAAGGTCAAAATAACCGTCGTCGGTGTCGAAAGCGATAGGATAGATTTTCGCTTGGCATAAGCCGTTAACATAAAAATACGCCTAAATGATTGACTTTGCGCCTAAATTATGATAAAATTAGGCGTAAATTAATGTATTTAGGTAAAAATAATAATATGAAGATTTTCGATTACGGTAAATATTCCGCCGCAAATTGGAACGGAAAAATAATAAGCTATATTGCGCGGATACACGAATTTAAAGGTAGGCAAGGGTTGTTCGTGCAACAAAAGCCGTCGGAGCTTACTAAGCTTATAGCGACCGCCAAAGTTCAAAGCACGGAGGCATCCAACAAAATAGAAGGGATAGTAACTACCGAATCGAGATTGAAACGGCTGTGTTCGGATAAAACGACGCCGCGTACGCGCGACGAAAAAGAAATAACGGGGTATCGCGATGTTCTGAATACCATTCACGAAAGTCACGATTATATATCCGTCAATGCGTCGTATATATTACAGCTCCACAGAGATCTGTACAAATATTCCGAAAAGGCGATAGGCGGAAAATTCAAAAACGTGCAAAATTATATAAGCGAAACATCGCCCGACGGGCGTTCGTTTGTGCGGTTTACGCCGCTTGCGCCGTACGAAACGCCGTATGCGATAGATAACCTTTGCAGCGAATATAGCAAAGCTTTAAGCGACGGCGGTGTAGAACCGCTTATTTTGATACCTATATTTGTGCTTGATTTTTTATGTATCCACCCGTTTAACGACGGCAACGGGCGTATGAGCAGGCTTTTGACGACGCTCTTGCTGTATCGTTGCGGTTATTATATAGGTAAATATATAAGTATAGAAAATAAAATAGAAAAAACCAAACATGAATATTACGATGCCTTGCAGTCAAGCTCGTTAGGTTGGAGCGATGATAATAACGATCCGTCGGAGTTTATCGAATATTTTTTGAGCGTTGTTTTGGCGGCTTACAGAGATTTCGAGGATCGAGTGGATATCGTCGGCGCGCGGCATGTGAGCGGCGCGGAAGCGGTCGAAACAGCCGTACGCAATACGTTGGGGAGATTTACAAAGCGCAGTATAATGGAGCTTTGTCCCGATTTAAGCAGGGCTACCGTGGAAAATGCTTTGTCGGAGCTTGTGCGTAAAGACATTGTCGAACGGCACGGCACGGGTAAGGCTACCTATTATATAAGAAAACTATAAATTGTTTGTCGGCAAACGTTATCATTCGTCGTCGAATTTAAAGTCCAAATGCGCCGCGAGCTGTTTTACACGGTTCGCGGTTTTGTTTACCGTTTGATATAAGCTTTCGCTTTGCTTGATATCCGTCGTCATTATCCAAAGGCTACATGCGCTGCCCGCTCTGAATATCCTGCTGAACGGCATTTTACCGATTTGTTTGTGCGAGCAGTGACCTTTTTCCAATTCGCAGTAAACTCCGTTGTCGTCTTTCGCGTAGTGTGCACGATAGTACGCGCAGTTTTTGCAAGATTTGATTATGGGAATATCGTCCATGATATGGGTATCCTTTCGATATTTTTTATATATTATATATTAGGCAATGCCTAATTGTCAAGCAAAGATTAGGCATTGCCTATATAATATTTTTATGATTACTATTGATATAATCAGAGAAAGGCTCTCAGAAGCTATAAACGAAAGCGATTTATCACATAGACAAATAGCGGAAAAAATAAACATCAAGCCTGCTACGCTGTCGCAATATCTTTCGGGCAGGGCTATGCCCGCGCTTGACACTTTTGCTAACTTGTGTATTGTTCTTGATTTAGATCCGAGTTATATTTTGGGTTTAATAAATTGATTTCGTTAAACGATTGAACATATCAACTATCAAGCTTTATGATCGTGGCGTTTTTTGCCAACTTAATAGTTCCGTTTTTTGTCATTTCGAGAGTAGCGAGAAATCTCATCATTATTATTAAAATAGGCAGAGATTCTTCACGGCGCTACGCTTGTTCTGAATAAGGCTACGCCTTGCTACGTAGGACAAAATACAGTGGGCGCTATATTTGTTCTGAATTAGGTTTTATATTGCATAAAACAATAAAAACGGACATATAATTAGGCAATGCCTAATTATTGAGTATAATTTAGGCAATGCCTATATAATATTTTTATGGTCACGATAGAAATAATCAGACAAAGACTGCAAACCGCTATAAAAGAGAGCAATCAAACTTATAAAGATATAGCGGCTAGAATAAATATCAAGCCTGCCACATTATCGCAATATCTTTCGGGTAGGGCTATGCCTGCGCTCGATACGTTTGCCAATTTGTGCAACGTGCTCGACGCGGATCCGTCGTATATTTTGGGGCTTACGGATTGAATCGACGCGCGCAAAAGCGCGCGTTGTTTTTTGCGAGAAAACACGTGACGGAATAACGGCGGAATAACCGTCGCGCGCAAAAAGGAACGGTCGGCTTTGCTTGACAGCGTGGCGTATATATTGTAAAATATAAGTACTATTTGTTTGGGAGCGCTTAATGAAGATAGGTGTCGTAGGTTTGCCGAACGTCGGCAAGAGCACGTTGTTCAACGCGATAACGGAGGCGGGCGCGGAGTGCGCGAACTATCCGTTTTGCACGATCGAGCCCAACGTCGGCGTAGTTGCCGTGCCCGACGAGCGGCTTTCCGTGCTCGAAAAGATGTATTCGAGCAAGCGCGTCGTGCCTGCCGTCATAGAGTTTGTGGACATAGCGGGGCTTGTCAAGGGCGCATCGCACGGCGAAGGCTTGGGCAATAAGTTTTTGTCGCACATACGCGAAGTGGACGCTATAATAGAAGTCGTGCGGTGCTTCGACGACGAGAATATAATCAACGTGTCGGACACGGTTGATCCCGTGCGCGACGCGGACGTTATAAACACCGAGCTCATGCTCGCCGATCTCGAAAGCATAGAAAAGCGCAAGGCGCGGTTTGAAAAGACGGTCAAGAGCGGCGACCCCAAAGCGGCGGAGGCGCTCGCGCTGTTGAAGCGCATGGAATCGTGCATAAACGACGGAAAGAGCTTGCGTTCGCTCGGGCTGGACGCCGAAACGCTCGCCGCCGTCGACGGGCAGTTTTTGCTGTCGGTCAAGCCTATCATTTATTGCGCGAACATTTCCGAAAACGATATAGGCGTATCGTCCAATAAGTATGTCGAAGCGGTCAAAGCGTATGCGGCGCAAGACAATGCGGCGGTCATAGATATTTGCGCCAAAGTGGAAAACGAAATATCCATGCTTCCCAAAGCCGAGCGCGCCGAGTATCTCGACGCGTTGGGGCTTGCTCAATCGGGCTTGGAGCGGGTCATAACGTCCGGCTACGAGCTGTTGGGGCTTATGAGCTATCTGACGGCGGGCGAAAAGGAAGTGCGCGCTTGGACCATAGAGCGCGGAACGACCGCGCCCAAGGCGGCGGGCAAGATACATTCCGACTTCGAGCGCGGATTCATTCGCGCCGAGATAGTATCATACGACGATCTTATATCGTGCGGATCGCTCGCGGCGGCAAAGGCGGCGGGAAAACTGCGCAGCGAAGGCAAGGACTACGTCATGCGCGACGGCGATGTGGTCGAGTTCAAGTTCAACGTTTGATATACCGTTAAATGTAGCGGTTTCCGTCGAAAAACCGATCGAAACCGATATGCGGACATTTGCGCACATGCGCATTTATGCGAGAATAAAATTCCATAAAGGAAAAGAACATGTACGATTACAAGCTCGATATTTTTAATGCGGCAAAGACTGCGTTGCAAGGACTCGAACAGACGGACGTTGCGGCGTCGGATGCGTTCTGCGATTACTGCATACCGTGTTTTAAGTTTGCTAAGATATTGCGTAAAAGCCCTGCGGCGATAGCTGCCGAAGCGGCGGCGAATATCAAGATCGACGGAATAAAAGTAGAGGCTTTGAACGGTTACGTTAATTTCACGATCGAGCGCGGCGCATTCGTTAAGAATGCGTTTTGCGGCACGCTCGGCGAATATAAGCCGCTTGCGGGCAAGACCGTGTGTATCGATTTTTCGTCGGTCAATATCGCAAAGCCGTTTCATATAGGTCATCTTATGACGACGGTCATAGGCGGCGCGCTGTGCAATTTTTATCGTGCGCTCGGCGCGACCGTCGTCGGTATAAACCATCTCGGCGATTTCGGCACGCAGTTCGGCGGATTGATCTCGGCGTACAGGCGGTGGGGCGACGAGAAACGCTTGAACGAGCGCGGGCTCGACGAGCTTTTGGAGCTGTACGTGCGCTATCACAGCGAGTCCGAAAAAGACGAGCAAATAGCCGACGAGGCGCGCGAGTGGTCGCAAAAGATAGAACGCGGCGACGAGTATGCGGTCGGGCTTTTCGATAAGTTCAAGTCCATAACGCTCGAACAGGCGAAAAAGGTATACGCTCGGCTCAATATAGAGTTCGACAGCTATCTCGGCGAAAGCTTTTATGTCGACAAGGTTGCGGGCGTCGAGCAAAAGCTAAACGCCAAGGGCTTGCTCAAAACGAGCGACGGCGCAAAAATAGTCGAGCTGGGCGACGACATGCCGCCCGCGCTGATCCGGCGCAGCGACGGCGCGTCGCTGTATATAGCGCGCGATCTTGCGGCGGCGTACTATCGACACGAGAATTACGGGTTCGACAAATGCCTGTACGTGGTCGCGTCGCACCAGGCTTTGCACTTTAAGCAGTTGTTCAAGGTGTTGGAGCTTTTGGGCGAACGGTGGGCGAGCGATATGGTGCACGTCAGCTACGGCATGGTGTCCGTAGAGGGCATGGCGCTTTCCACGCGGCGCGGCAATGTTTTGTATTTGAGCGACGTTTTGGACGCGGCGGTCGAAAAGGCGCTTGCCATAATAGCCGAGCGCAATCCCGAGCTCAAAGACAAAAATACGGTAGCCGAAAGCGTCGGCGTCGGCGCGGTCGTGTTCGACGCGCTTTACGACGGCAGACTTAAAGACAAGAATTTTTCGCTCGCGGACGCGCTCAACTTCGACGGCGAAACGGGTCCGTACGTTCAGTATACGCACGCGCGGTGCAACTCCGTTTTGACAAAGGCAAAATACAAAGCGAAAAAAGCGGACTACGCCGAGCTGTTGGACGACGAGGCGTACGATGTAGTCAAGCTTTTGGCGGACTTCGACGACGTTGTATACAGTGCGGCGGTCAAGTACGAGCCGTCCGTCGTATCGCGCAGGCTCGTTAAGATATGTCAGGCGTTCAACAGATTTTACAATGCCGACAGGATAATGTGCGGCGGCAAGACTCAGGACGCGCGTTTGTTCCTTACCGCGCGCGTAGCGGAAACGCTCGAATACGGTCTGAATCTTTTGTTGTTGGACGCGCCCGAAAGAATGTAGAGTTATATCGAGAATAATTCACGGCATAAAAAATCACCGCTTCGTATATGCGAGCGGTGATTCGTATTTGCGATTTTTACAGTCTTACGCCGTTGTCGAACAGGTCGGGCGGCGCTTGGTCGGCGTCGACGGTCGGTTCGTTTTGCGGTTCCGCGGGCGTCGGCGGGAGCAGGCTTTGATAAAACGCCGCCGTCGCCGCTTGTTCGTAAGGCGCTATCCACAGCGCGAGTATGCCGAGCGTGAGCAGGCTCAAAAGCCACCAGCCTATAAAACTGAACTGCAAGCAGAATAGCCGCCATTTGTTGCCGCGCATCAATTCCATGGACTTTTTGCGCGCGTCGTTAGCGGAGATGCTCGGATCGTCGCACATTATGTAAAACGTCATCGAATACGAATACGCTTTGATAATGCCCGGTATTATCAGTAGCAACGTCCATAAAAAGATCAAAATACTGTTGATCAAGTGCGCGAGAAATGCGTTGCCGAAATTTTTGAAGCCCGAAAATATGTCGTTGACGGTCGGCTTGTCGTCGCGCATCACCTTCAACGACTGCATGGTCAAGCCGAGCGTGAACGCGCCGGCGAGCACGAACCAAACGATCTCGCCTATGTAAAATCTTGCCAAGCCGCCGCATATCCCGCCGAATACGGCGTAAACCAAATAGGTGAGCGCAAGCGTTCCCCACTTGCCGCGCTTTTTTTGCCATGCTTGCATACGATAATCTTTTGCGTATAACATTTTGCGTTCTTCCTTTATAATACGTTTGTAACGTACCGAGTTTTTACCATTATAGTACGTTTGTAACGTACTTGTCAAGTAAAAACGTACCGATGATATATACTTTTTATATGGAAGAAGTCAATTTATTCAAAGATCGGTTTACGGAGTGTCTTAAATTTTCGGACATAAAACAGACCGAGCTTGCGGACGCCGTAAAGGTATCCAAGCAATGTATTTCCGATTACAAATCGGGGAAGAGCAAGCCGAGCATAGATACGTTGATATTGATCTGCGAGTTTTTGGACGTGTCCGCGGATTACTTGCTCGGCTTGACCGATTGACGCGCGTTCGGGAAGCTCGCTCGGGGAGAACGGGGTTAAGGCGCGGTGTTTACGAAAAACAAGATCCGCGCAACGGCGGTGCGTTGCGCGACGGAATAGCGTGTATATAAGGCATAGGGAAACGGCGCGCTTAAAACGTGTAGCCGTCGTCGCGTCGGCACGGGTCGCAGTTGCGGCTGTGCCTGTTGTCCGAGCCGTTCAAATTGCCGTTGCGCGAGTTCATCAGCAAAAACATCAAAACGAGTTGGTTGATATTTTCGGTCCCGCCGCCGTTTTCGAGCATGAGTATCAACATTAAAAGATTGAAAATTTCGTCTTGCATAGTCCGCCTCCGCCGATCTTGATTATTATATGCGAGAATTGTCGAAAACGTGACAAAAAGTTTTCGGCAAAATTCGCCGTCAAACAGCCGTATGTTTTAAAATTCGCCGTTGACAAATGCGTAAATATATGTTATATTGCACATATGAACACTATGTTGTTGGACAGCATGACGGCGGCTAAGGTGGAAAACAGCTTGCCGAACGATCGCAGTTTGGGCGCGTTGGCGGCGTTTTTCGACGCGCTTTCGGACGTGACGCGGTTGAAAATAATTTCGGCGCTGTCGGTGTCAGCTATGTGCGTGTCCGATCTTTCTACGTTGACCGCGCTCAATCAGACGACGGTGTCGCATCAGCTCCGCACTTTGCGCACGTGCAATATTGTCGACTGCACGCGTCAAGGCAAGGTCATGTTCTATTCGCTGTCCGAACGGCGGATACCGCAAATTCTAAACGCCGCAGTCGGCGCGGTCATGGGCGCCGCATCGCTGTAAAACAAAGGAAGTGGTTTAATGGTCATCACAGAAAAATGGGATAGTGTATTGGCGGCGGAGTACGAAAAGCCATACTTTACCGCACTTATGGATTCGGTCGATCGCGAATATTCGCGATACGAAGTCTATCCGCCGCGCGATCTTATTTATGCCGCTATGAAGCTTGTCGATTACGACAAGGTGCGCGTCGTCATATTGGGACAAGACCCCTATCACGGCGCGGGACAAGCCAACGGACTCGCCTTTGCCGTCAATAACGGCGTGGAGCGTCCGCCGTCGTTGAACAATATTTTTACGGAGCTTGCGTCCGATCTCGGCGTGCGCCCGCAGGACGATACGACGCTCGTCGGCTGGGCCAATCAAGGCGTGTTGCTGTTGAATGCGTCGCTCACGGTGCGCGCAGGAGAAGCGCAATCGCACAGCTCGCTCGGTTGGCACAACTTGACCGACGCTATAATATCGTCGCTCAACGCGCGGCAGACCCCCGTCGCATACATACTTTGGGGCATGAGCGCACGCGAAAAATCGTCGCTCATAAGCGACCGTAATTTTATAGTGACGTCCGCGCACCCCAGTCCGCTGTCCGCGTATCGGGGATTCTTCGGATCCAAGCCGTTCTCCAAGGTCAACGATTGGCTCGTCAAGATAGGCTCCGATCCGATACATTGGCAGTGTACGGGCAGGTTCGAGCTCGCCGAATATTATAAATATTCGGATAGGATCAACAGAGCATAGGCTAAACGGGGATCCGGGATCGGTAAATTGTCGATCGGTCGTGTATCGCTATTTTGTCGTTCCGAGTGTTGTTGCCCGTAAATGGCCGTCGCCGTCTTTTGTCATTCCGAGCAACGCGAATGATCCCGACCGTTGTTTTACATTATTCGACGATATTAAACACGCTTTTGCGAGCGTGTTTTTTTCGTGCTGAAATTTACTTGCGGCATTGTTTGCGCATTAATAAACAGGGGATTTTGTCGAAACGCGTGAGTATTATAAGCTTTCGACAATGATATCGCGGGGCGTACGGCAGTCGCGCGGTTCGCCGAGATCGGTTCGATAGTCGCACGGTGTCGAAAGCGTCGGGTATTATGCGTGTTTCGACATTGTCGAATTTTAGTAGTACTATGCGCTATTCGACATGCGGCGAGCGGGCTTGCGGCGGTATGCGCACATCGCGTCGCGCGGTGAGTTTTGTTGACAGCACTCGCGCGATATGTTAAAATGTAAGCATAATTTCGACGGGATAATTTTATGAACGATAAAACGGAAAACGAAAAAAAAGCGCGGAACATGCCTGTTTCGACCGACGGCGACGATAAAAACGTCGTCGCGTCTGCGAGCAACGAAGTGGGTATGCCGTCGGACGGTCGCGGCGTTCCGAGCGAGCAGCCGCCCGTGCGAGTGTTCGACGCCGATGAAGAGCGCGTTATGGACGGCGGGTATGCGTCCGTCAACGGCAAGCGCGTCGCGAGCGGCGTAGACCGGCTCGTGTGGATAACGCTCATAGTGATGACGGTGCTTTGTATTGCCGTCGGCGTGTGCTCGTCGTTGCTCACGGCGCATTTTATGAAGAGCGGCGAACGCCCGCCCGTGATAGGCACGGGCGACGACGTACAGCAAAACATAGCGGCGGTCGTATCGACGCGCAAAAGCTGTGTGGCGGAGCTTGCGTGCGGGGCGTTGCGCGGGAGTTGCGTGGTCATGAAGCGCAGCGGAAACACTGTTTATGCCGTTACCAACGCGCATATGATCGAGCGGTTTTTCGACGGCGGCATAGTTCCGTCCGTAAGGTTTTACGGCGAGAATATTTTTTATGCCGCAACGGTCGTCGGATACGATCTGCATTACGACGTGGCGGTGGTTTCGGTCGAACACGATACCGCGTATACCGTTTACGATCTCGACGGGTCGGACGGGTTTTTACCCGACGTCGCGATAAACGAGGGCGATTACGTCGTATCGATAGGCAACGCCATGGGGTTCGGTATAGCCGCTTACGACGGCATAATTTCGCGCAAGAGCGAGCTTTTGGAATGCAACGAGCTGTTTGACGGCAACGGGAAAAAGACTGTGCCCGTCATGCGTACTACCGCGGTCATCAACGCGGGCATGAGCGGCGGCGGCTTGTTCGATATGAACGGCAGGCTGGTCGGGCTCGGCACTTACCGCATGAGCAATTCGGCGGGAGTGGATACCGACGGCGGCGCGGATACCGACGTCGAGGATACCGGATTCGTAACGCCGGTATCGGTTTTGTATTCGGTGTACAAGCGCATACTCGCGCAGGCAAACGGCGGCGCGGTGGGATTGATGCCCGTAACGTTAAGACGGCAGGTCAACAGCGCGTACGCGGATAAGGCGGTAGTCGATTGGATGGGCTTGCCGTTCGGATTCAATTGCGAATATATAGGCGGGAAGCTGACGGTCGTGACGCTCGATCTCGTTTCTCGACCCCAAAACGTCAAGGTCGGCGACGTTATCGTCAAGATCGGAAGAGCACACGTCTGAACTCCAGTCACTAAGGTCAATCTCG
>CANDGE010000056.1 GCA_947384195.1 uncultured Clostridia bacterium | reverse complement strand
ATCATCAGCATATACGTTTCAAAACTTTCACGCATTTTCTATAAACACCTACGCAACGCGCATCAGCACACGCAACATTTGCCTTAATCCGATTATTAAGACTTTGTTATATAATATTTTATATGTTGATTCTCTCTATATATCCAAAGGTCGCCAAACGTATATTACAGGAAGCGTTTGATCGAAAGCATCATAATAATGACCGTCAATGACCTTGACGACCAAACTTCCGCTAAATTCACCGTAATAAGTAAAGCCTTGCCAATCATATTTTCTCATATCAAGCAATCTGAAATCATGCAATATTTTGTCTTGGGTCGTTTGTCCGCCAGGCAATTCTTCCATATCAAGAGGACTACTTGGTTTATACCCCGATAAAAAACCGTGTTCGATAGCTTTCTCTACCGAATAAAACGCGCCGTGCGGCGTTTCGGGTTTTTCTATTTCTTTCGGCGCTTCGCACTCTTTCCATACCCGTAATTTATAAAAATAACTGCTTAGTTGTATTATCGGCACATAATCGCCGTAACAGTCGTAATCGTGTATATAATAATTTAAAAACGTATCTTGCATACTGTCTATATCGTAATATCTATCTATTATACGTACTACCGTACTACCATTATAAGTGCCGTATTCCATCACCTCTATTTCGTCGCTCGCCGGTAAATGGGTTTGTTTGTAATCGTGTATTATCTTTTCTTTTCGCTCGTTGTCTATCGGCGTGAATACGTCGTCGTTTATGTTTTTTTCGATATATTTCAATTCGTCGTGCGTTATATGATTTTGCACATACGCTTCGTTGATATCGTAAAAATCGCCGTATACCGTTACCGTCTCAACTTTATTGCCGCAAGATATAAACGATACGGAACTTAACACAAGCATTATGGACATCGATACGCTTAATATTTTTTTCATGTTGCTCTCCCTTATAAAAATTAAACTTTATATCGCTATATATGTTTGAGCCGATTTTACCGCATTGTCATTCATTACCGCGACGATTTTGTCGTCGGCAAATCGATCGTCGAATTCGCAATCGTTTCCCGCAATTTCGGCTTTTGCCGAAGGAAAAGCGCAAAAAGTCCATGCGGCAAAAACAGTAAAAACGGCGACGAGCGCTATCGCCGCTACGATCAAGCTTAATATGTTTTTAATGCTTGATTTTTTCATCGCCCCCAACCTTTCCGCAAAAATCGCCGAACATCTCGATTTATAGATTTACCGATTTGATTATATGATACCGACAATTCTCATTCAAGAAATAATTTCGACTGTTTCGGAAAAAAATTTGTTCATTAAAAATAGTTACGTAAAATCACCGCGCCGAAAACGCGACGCAACAAAAACTAAACACGCCACGTGCTCAGACGATCTCTATTACCGTTACCGAGCGTGATTGCAGATCGCTCGTTCCGAATATATACTCACAGGGGTCGTCGGTAACGGGATCGCATACCGTTCCGTTAAGCTTGACCGTCATTTCGGCGGTCGCGCACTCTTTTGCAAACAACACGTTGCCGCGCTCGTCTTTTACCGTGATCCGCTCGTCGACAGTCAACGTCAAATTGATCGCGCCCGACGGCAAAACGTTCCACTCGCCGCCGAACGATATCACGATCAATCCGTCGTTTGTTTTTTCATACATCGCGCCGTCTGTAGTCAGCCCGTCGGCAGTAACGCTAACGCGCTTATCCGCTATATACCAATCGCCGTTAACGTATTCGCATCCGACGGAAACGCCGTTTATTTCCGCAGTGAATTTGTCCACCGTTATCACGGTATGCTCGTCGAAATACACGCCCGAAATATCGGGGACGACTTCGATCGCGATCGTCGCGAGCTCGGGCAAATACCCGTCGGCAAGCAACACCGTTTTTACCGAATACACGCCGATATCCGTAAACTCGGGCGGGATCGTCGTATATTCGCCGTCACGCAGATACAGTATAACGCCATCATGATCGATATTCGGCGCGTGCGGCAAACCGTCATATAGTATAGTCATATCGGAAACGCAAACCGTTTGCTTTTTGCGCGCCGACAACACGATATCCGCATCGGTAATGTCGCCGTTCGCCGACACGGTAATAATAACGTCGGACGATTCGTACGTGCGAACTATCTCGCCGCTCGCGCTTTCGCAATAATTGCGGTCGCCGACCGTCAACAAGCATCGTTCGCCCGCCGTCACCGTTGCCGTACCGTCGATAAACGCCACGCTTATTTCGAGCGTGTCCCCGCCCGTCGCGTAGACCGTCGCGCCGTCGGCGTTTATCCTGTATACGCGTTCCCCGTCCGAAAGCAACCGATAGCTCGCCCCGTCGACTGTTATCGCTCCGTCCGAAAAACCGAACGGCACGTCGCCGAGCGTTCCTTTACCGTCGAGCCCGTAAACGAGCGGCGCGGATCCGCCGCCCGTATAAGCGGTGCCGCGATCTATATTTATCACGCCGCGCGCCGTATCGATATATCTTCCCGACAGATCGGGCAACACTGTAAGTCGGCACTCGTCCGAAAAATCGGCATACTCGTTGCTCACCCTGTAATAAACGGTGTATTCGCCGACGGCGACGACGGCGCAGTCACGCTCGAAGCTTTCGCCGTCGAGCGAAAACTCCACGGTATCGCCGTCGTTAACGCCGACGATCGCCACGCCGTGCGGATCTCCGTCATAAATAAACGTCGCGTCGTCCGCGTTTATGCCCTGCAAAATGCCGCGCGTGATAGTCAATCTCGCCGAAGAAACAAGATCGGCATAGCCCGCACGCTCCACCTTATAATAAATAACGTACTCGGCGGGCAACGAGAATGTCGGCGCTTGGGTGTTCCACGCGCCGTTCGGGCTATCGGAATAATAAACCGTGTCGCCGTCGAGAGTATTGTACACATTGACGGTGTGCGCCAAACCGTCGTAGCGCACTTGTACGTCGGGCGCGACAATTCCGAATATTTCAAGCGGTTCGGGCTCGCTCGCGCCGCCGCCGCACGCCGCAAAACACGCCGCCAAAAAAACAAAGCACGCGATAACGATTACAAGCTTTATCGCATGCGACTTGGTATTATTATTCTTGATTTCGGTCGTGCCGTTCATTTTTCCCGTCATGTGCAAAACAGATATAAATTCTTATATTCTCTCTTCAAGCTGTCGGCAATTTGCGTCGGCTTGCCCCACGTTATTTTCGTGCCCGAGCTCGCCGCCGAAGTTGTCGCAGACTTCCATCCGTCGACCGTGCCCAATTCGACGCTGTCCACAGAACAATCTTTAAACGCGCCCTTTCCTATCCTTTTTACCGTCGACGGAATGTACACGCTTTTGATCATTTTGTTGCCGACAAATGCGCCGTCGGCGATCGCCGTTACGGCTTGTCCGTCATGCTCCGACGGTATAACAACGTCCAAACTCTTGCCGTCGACCTGCGCCGAAACCGCGATGCCCGTAACGGTCAAGCCGCCGTTCGTTTCGGCATATTCGAGCCTGTATAACGACTGCTCTTTGCCGCACGTTTCGCAACGCCCGTCGACAAACAAATGAGCGATCTTTTCAGCCGAGATCGCACACCCGCAAATCGCGGCACGCCAATGACTGTCGTCGTCGCGATCCCACTCCGAAGAATATTCGTGTCCGCGCGCCGCAGTAACGTTGTCGAAAAACTCGTCTCCGCAAGCCGAACACTTATATGACGTATACCCGTCGACCGTGCAAGTCGGAGCAACTGCCGTCGCGGTATATTCGTGCCCGATCGCCGACAATACTTCGACCGTCGTTTGGTCGCAACGCGAGCACTTTATTTTTCTTTCGCCGTCCGCCGTGCACGTCGGCGAGCTTTCGGTTGCGAGTTCGACAAAATCGTGCCCGAGTTTTTCTACGACTTTGTCGATATAGCTTTCGTCGCAAAATTCGCACTTATGCAAAGCATACCCGTTTTCGGTGCACGTCGCGGCTATGACCGCGATCTTGTATTTATGCCCTGCGGGCGATGACCTTTCGACTACTTCGTCGCCGCAATACAAACAAGTATTGCGTACTTCGCCGCTCACCGTGCAAGTGGGCGCGACGATAGTTTCGATATATTTATGCCCCGTCGCAAATAATGTTTCGACCGTCGTTTGGTCGCAACGCGAGCACTTTATTTTTCTTTCGCCGTTCGCCGTGCACGTCGGCGAGCTTTCCTCTGCGAGCTCGACGAAATCATGCCCGAGTTTTTCTACGACTTTGTCGATATAGCTTTCGTCGCAAAATTCGCACTTATGCAAAGCATACCCGTTTTCGGTGCACGTCGGAACCGCGACGGTAGCTTTAAAGCAATGCCCGACTGCGGGCAATGAAATATCCTTGACGCCGAGCTCATTCTCCGCCAACTCGTCGGCATAATATTTTCCACAAGACAAACACTGCCAATACGCTACCGAACCCGCCGTTGCGCACTCGGGCGCGACGTCAGGCACGTACGACAGATCGTGCTCATGCGCGGACGCAGACAAATGCCCGTCGTTGCCGTTGCCAAAACCGCCGTTATCCGTATCGCGATCGTTATTTTCGGGCGGCGGCGAAGCGCACGCACAAAGCAAACAGAACAAGCACAAAACGATGCTTAATATCGGAACGATGATTTTCCGTAAGCTCTTTTTCATGCCCGCCTCCGTTAAGTTTATATTTATAAACAGTATAAACCATAACGTGCGAATAGTCAACTCTTACGGCGTAATTTGTGGTAATTTTTTGTTTTTTGTCGCCGCCACACGTGAAACGATCCCAATCGCCTTAACGATTTGCAATTCGATTTTATTAGGCTGATGGTCCGGCTAATGAACCGTTAAAAAATTTTTCAAGATTTTATTCTATAATGTACGGAATATCATCATTTAGTTCTATGGAATAACTCGTATTATAGCTTCCCGCTAGTTTTTGCTCTACCAAATATGTTAAAGACTTAAAAGCATAATTCCGCTGTATGCTTACAGACAATACATACTTATGACTGAATCTGTATCTATCGTCGAAGAAAATTTATAGGCGTTCAGGCACATTGTATCAACATAACGAAAAAACAGTTCATTATAATCTATATTCAAATTGATTTACAATACTTGATTTATAACCGAATAGAAAAATCCCGAGAACAAGAAGGTATATTCCTTCTCCGACGACTATCCGTATATTACCAAATACGACTCGTTCAAAAAATTCTCGATCGAAATTTTAACTTTGTGATTTGCGCGTTATCGGATATTCTGCCCCGAATGCGGGACCTCTTTCCACGCGAGATTTTTGGCGAACAGCGAAATAACGTCGAGAATGACGTTCAACAGCAGAAAGAACGGGAACAGCAGCATCGCGCCGAAGAGCTTAGCGCCCGATACGTTGCGTATTCTTTTCCGCTCGAGCAAGACGAGCAATGCGCCCGACAAAAACGTGAGCAGGTACGACGCTCCGAACGATATGGCGGTAAATATTCCATACCACGTCCATACCGCGACGGGATCGTAGCCGAACAGCGGACATAACGAAACGCAAATAGTTTGCGCGATCCACAAAAACACGCCGATCGCGCCGAGCGGCGTTATAGATACGGAAATATCGAACATGGAATATTTGTTTTTCTTACCGCTTTTTGCGGACGGGGTAAAAATATTCTTGAGCAAAGCGGCAAACCGCGTGAAGAAAACGAGCGTATGCCCGCGCGCCCACCGCAACCGCTGTCGAAGCATTACGGGTACGGTCGTGGGCTGTTCGTCGAAAAACTCCGCTTCGTCGCAGTGCATGACCTTGTTCCCGCGCGCGATCTGATCGGCGGTAAACTCCCAATCTTCGGTGAGAGTGACGTATTCCCACCCGTCTTTTACGAGCTCGCTCGGCATGACGTAGCCCGTTCCCGATACGCGCGTGGAGCAATTGCAAAGCGTACGCCCGCGCGCCTCGTATCTGCAAGCCGAAAGAAAATACATGCCGTACATACACGACATCACGTTGTCGCCGAAATTGCCCGAGTTGCGGTATGACGTGATGACGTGTTTTCTTCCGCAAGCAATAAAAGCATCGTTCATTTTGGATATGTAATCGGGGGTAAGCACGTTATCGGCATTTAGCACAAACACGCCGTCGTAATTGCTTATGCCGTAATCGGAATTTATCTTATCAAAAAGATATCTGTAAGCATAGCCGACCGTGCGTTCGTCGGGGTTGTCGTATTCGTACACTACCGCTCCGTGAGCGCGCGCTATTTCCGCCGTTTTGTCGGTGCAATTGTGCGCGACGACAAAGACCGTCACTTTATCCCGAGGATAATTGCCGTCGTTGATGCTGTCGAGAAGCGCGGCGATAACTTTTTCCTCGTTACGCGCGCCTATAATCACCGCGTAATCGAGTTGCTCTTCCGCATGCGCAAACTTTTTGCCGCCGAAGATACCCACGACGGTAAAAAACAGGTAATGCACCGTGAACAGTGCAAATATGCCGTAAATGCACCCGAAAACTATTGCTACGATTTCAAGATATCCCATTTCTTTTTCCGTGACACGACAGACGGCGCGAACGAAAGTCCGCGCCGCCGTTACGTCGTGTTAAGCTTTATCCTTTTGATTATTTTGCGGTTTGTTCATCGGTATTTTCAGTCTCCGAATCGGTTTGAGGTCCGTCCGACGCAGCAGCCTTGCCCGCCTTGAACTTCTTGATGTTCTTATACAGGAAGAACGCAAGCACGGCAAGTCCCGCCGCCGACAGAATATCCCAAACTATCAATATGATCTTGTAGTACGCAAAGCCTTTTACATATTGCACGCCGTGAACATATCCGTTCATTGCCGCCGAATTGACGACGGTGTACAATATATGATGCGCCGCTTCGCGCGCATAGCCTTGATCCTCTTCGTTGCCCTTGAGCGAGTATCCGAACAGGAAGTTGCCCGAAAGCCCCACGGTTTTAAGCTTTGCGTCACCGCCCGCCGCCAAGCACTGATCGGTAAACATATAATTCGAGACTTCATAATCGGTGAGCACAAATCCGTTGAAACCCCATTCTTTGCGCAGCACGCCCGTGAGAAGATCGAAATTACCGCCCGCCCAGGTCGCGCCGATGCGGTTGAACGACGACATTAAGGCGGAAGCCGCGGGCACCTCGGCGGTTTTTGCGGTGTACCCTGTTATCTTCCCGTCGCTCTTTACAGGTTCATTATACTTTATAGTGACATAATTGTCAACTATTGCGTACTCGAAAGGCTTAAGATATATTTCTCTTATCGCCTGTTCCTGCGCCCACGTTACCAACCCAAGGTGATCGCGGTGCGTTTCCTGATCGTTGAGCGCGAAATGTTTGATAAACGCGTACATGCCTTTTTTCGCGGCGCCCGCCACTTCGGCTCTGCCGAGCACTCCGCTCAAAAACGAGTCCTCGGAATAATATTCAAAGTTGCGTCCCGCAAACGGCGTTCTGTGAATGTTGATGCCGGGACCGTACCAACCGACCACGCCGCTGTGCAAGCCGTCCTCGCCCACGCCGTCGCCCATTTTTTCGGCGAGATCCCTGTTCCAGGTACAGGCGAGCATATATTCGCTCGGCCACGTCATTGCTTTATACCCGTCGCCTATATCCGCCGAGCCGTGACCGACGACGCGGTTAAGCCCTGCGGGTCCGTCGAGATCGGTTACCTTCGGCTTGTTTATCGACTTGATCTGCGGCGAGCAGTACCCGCATTCATCTATGAGAAGAGCGAGCTCGGAAAGCGTTATTTCGTCGAGCAAATCCTGCCACAGCGGATCGTCGAACGCGAGCCCGCGCAGATCGACCAGATCGACGTCGTTCTTTGCGCCGAAAGTATACGTTTTCGGCACGCTTCCCTCGGCGGGATTGCGCGAATCGCGGCTGTCGAGCGCCGCTTTGAGCTCGGGCGTAATATCGTGAGTCCACTGTTTGCCGCCTATCTCGGCGCCGCTCGCCTTATCGGACGCAACGCCGTATCTAAGCCCGTCGTTGTCCATAGCCGACCAATCGGTGCGCGACAGATATTTCCCGTCCGCAAGCGCGGCATAATCGAAGCGCGACGTTATCGCCTCGCCGTTTGCTCCCGTCGCATAGGTTGTATCGTCGCGCGCGTCGAGTTTGAACGAACGCACGAAATCCGCATTGCCCGCCTCGTCGAGCCTGTCGCTCGAAACGTCCGTTCTTGCCGTAAGAATATTGTTTACCGCTTTGTGCGCGTCGCCCGCCGCCGTGATGTAGTACGTGCCGTCGTCGAGTATGTACGTATGCGCCCCGCGTGCGTCGAACGATACCATATCCTTCATATCGACGGGGATATTCACTTTTTCGGATTTATCGTCGCCGCTCGTCGTCAAAAGCTTGGTCTTGTAGAACCCGACGAGCGCGACGGACGGTTTTTCTATACCGTTTTCCCTATCGTAATCGGTATAAGGCGTTTGCGCGTAAATCTGAACGACGTCGCGTCCCGCGCGATCGCCCGTGTTCGTTACGGTGAGCGAAACGGTTATCTTCCCGTCTTTATCGGGTTCACTCACGGCGAAATCCGACCATGCGAATCGGGTATAAGTCTTGCCGTAGCCGAACGGATACAAAACGGTTGCGCCGTAGTCGTACGTGCCCGCATTTTCGCGCTCGGTAACGACGTCCTCGTAACGCGTCTCGTAATACTTGTATCCGACGTAAATGCCCTCCGAATAATTCACGTAGTAGTAATCGGTGCCCTTGTAGTTGAAGTCGCCCATATTTTGCATGGCGGGCGAAGAGAAATTATCGTAAACAAACGTATCGACGAGATGCCCCGACGGCGAAATCTCGTTGCCGTCCTTATCGTATCCCGTCAAAACCTGCCCGAGTCCGAGCGTGCCCGTACGTCCCGCTCCCGGGAAGTTGAGCACCGCTTTGATGTGCGGATAGTTTTTCACCCAGCCGAGCTCGGGCGCATTGTTGCAGTTGACCAGAAGTATCACGTTGTCGAACGTTTTGTCGAGATAATCGATCATGCCGAGCTCCGTCTCGTCCGGTTCGAGATAGTGCGATCCGCTTTTACCCGAATATGCCGCCATATCGCGCGCAAGGTCGCCGCCTTCGCCGCCCGTGCGCGAAAACACGAACATGGCTACCGAATCGCCGTATGACGAAGTTACCGCGGGGTCCTTTTGCAATTCGCTCGCGGGACACTCGTTTATTCTCCAATCGAGCGACGCGCCGTAATTGATGACGCCCGCGCCGCGCGTGTACGATTTTCCCCCGCCGTTTTTATAAAAATTCCAAAGCGTTTCGTTAACCTTGAGTCCCGCCGCCTCGAGTCCCGTTTTAAGATCGAGAGTAAGCTCGAAACTTCCGGAGCCCGAACCGCTGCCGCCGCTGACGAGATCGACGGACGAGTGCGAGAACAAGCTGATCTCCGTACCTTTTTTCAGCGGCAAAAGTCCGTCGTTTTCCAAAAGCGTTATGCCTTCCCGAGCGATCTCCGCGACAAGATCGCTCTCGTAATCGTACAGCTCTTTGGCGGTGGAGTAATCGCTTTTTACATAATCCACGTCGGCGCCCAAAGTGTCGCCTTTTATGCTGTCCGCCGTCTTTCCCATGAATTGCTCGAAAATGTTGTCGAACTTGTTAAGCGACAGTACATTGAAAAATGTCGAAAACACGAGAATGAACGCTATGCTCACGGACATTACTATTATATTGACTTTGACTTTTTTTTCGGAATTCATGATTTTACCCCATTGTTAACACATTTTTATTTTCGCGACAATGCGGCTGCCGCTTTGCGCGACAGCCGTATTGTGCGTTTTTCGATTAGGTATTGGAGAAAGTTATATTACCGAACGTGACGTTACCGTTTTGAATATTACCGCCTTCCTGATAAGACGAATCGATATATATCGTCAATTGTTGCGGGCCTTTATTCTTATCATACTTGATAGTGATCGTAACCGTTTCACCCGCGGCGATTGTCAAAAATGTTCCGCGCTTGCCGTTCTTGAATTCTTCCACCGTGCCGCCCGTAGCGGTAGCGCATTGCTTCTCGTCTCCGTCCGCGCCGCAGATTTGCGGATTGTCGTTTTTGCCGCTGAAAGTCTCTCTGCATACGGCGAAGCGAATGAGCGAAGCGTGATCGCTTTCGTTTTTGACGGTGATAGCGACCGTATTATAAGAACCCGCAAAACTCGATATATCGGCTGCGATATTGTAATGAACGTTCTTATCGAGATTGTCGTATCTCACGTTGGTGGTACCGTCGTTGTTCGATACGTTATATTTGTCGCTTTCACGCCTGTCGAAATTAAGTTTTGCCGCATATTCGCTGTTGGGATCGACATCGGTATGCTTTATGCTTTCGTCCACGATTCCCTTGAGATCGCTTATGGTCACATTCCCGAAATCTGGATTGTCGCCTTCCTTGCAAGAATTGAGAAACACCACGAGTCTGTCGAAGTACTCCGCTTTCAGTTTCAAGACCACTTCAACCGTCTCGCCCGCAGGGATCGTTATCGACGCCGCTTTGCCCGAATTCGCCTTATTGTCGACCGACATCAAATACATCAGACTTGTCGGGAATACCGCATCGACGAGCCCCGGAACGGTGCCTTCTTTTTTAACGTCGAAACGCAGCTTTGCAACCTTATTGAGCGAATTGTTTTTGACGGTGAACTTAAGCCAAGTGTAGTTTTTATCGAACTCCATGCCGACGCAGGCATTGACTGCGCGCGACGTAGTGTGTCCGAGCGTTACTCCGTTTGTCTTGTCGAACGTGGTATACGCGTCGTTCCAATTGTTGAACGTATCGAAAGATATATCCGTCCAGCCCGTTTCGGGAATCGGCTCATAGACTTTTGCATCATTGACGGCGGTGTTCGCAATGCCTTTCATATCGGAAACGATTATTTTGCCCTGTCGGGGATTTGTTCCTTCATCGCCGAGCGAGTTGAGATATATAACGATAATGTTGGTATCGGTGCGAGTCGTGTCGAGTTTGACGACGACGTCGGCAAGCTCGTACGGCTTGAGCGTTATGAGCGCCGCTTTGCTGTCGGCATCAACGGCGATATACTTTCCGTTTACGCATACGCCCTTCACGGCGCCCGAATAGGGATCTATGTTGTCGTTGTCGTCACGGTAGCAAAAGTCGAAACGCACGACCGCGGCTTCGCCGAGCTCGTTTTTAAGCGCAAACTTGACGAATTCAAACTTTTTGTAGAGCGTCCAAGCGCAATTGTATCCGTTCGGGATGCCGTTATCATTCTCTTTGCTAATTATACGGTGACCGTCGAAATATCCGTAAGGCATGATCTCTTCGATCGTGTAATGATCCCAACCGTTCAGCGTATACTCGTTGGCACGGTATTCAACTTCTTCCCAACCGTTGGCGGGTATGTCGAAAGGTGCGACATCCCCACCATCAGGTGGGTTTACGGGGTCACCCCCGCCTTGCGGCGGCGTTATGGGATCGCCCGCCTTTGCGAACTTGAAATCGGCAAAAGTGAGACTGCCGTCGGTGTAATGAACGTCTTTATCTCTATCGTCTTCGCTAAACGAATCCATATAGAACTGAACTTTTTGCACCGCACCCATTGCACCGGTGTTGCTGTACGTAATCGTAATGACCACCGTATCGCCCGCGGCAAGCGTAAACGTCGTTCCGCCCCATGTGGTATCTGTATATATACCTACATCTTTCGACGCAGTAGCGTCTAAATTGCAGCATTCCATATTCGGATTGGCACCGACGGTTGCTTTTTGCTCGCCGATAAGGTCTATGCGCACTTTTACCGCACGAATGCTGTTGTTTGTGACCTTAACGGAGAACGTGTCTTTTTCCGCCGCAAGCTCCGCCGCATTTGCGGCTATGTTTTTATATGTTGCTCCTATCACATCGCCGTAAGTAGCGGTTATGCTCGCCGCCGCCTTGTGTGCGACAATATGCACCAGTTCTTTCTATAGAAGAGTCCTTAAGAAATGG
>CANDGE010000055.1 GCA_947384195.1 uncultured Clostridia bacterium | reverse complement strand
GTTTCGGAATGGATCTGACCGAGTTCTTTGACAGTCCGTTGTTTAAAAACGAAAACATCATAGATTGACAACGACCGTAAATGAACAGTCTTTTGTTTGTATGCATTTTTATTATATCGTATAAATTGAAATAACTCAATCATTTCGTGGCTACGAAACAATATTTTTTCATTGAGATGTATAATTTATTTAGTGATGACGAAGTACGGCGACAACTCAATGACATTATCCGAAGCTCTTGCGGCGCGTATCGAAGAGCTGTTGGCACAGAAAAAAATGACGCAGTATAAGTTGGCGATGGAGAGCGGCGCGACCAATTCGATGATAAGCGAGATCCGCCATTGCAAAAATCGTTCTACCGCATTATCTGTGGTGTATGACATAGCGCAGGGTTTCGGAATGGATCTGACCGAGTTCTTTGACAGTCCGTTGTTTAAAAACGAAAATATCATAGATTGATAAATATCGCGAAAATAAAATGCGTATTCGAGAGTTTTGTGTAAACTCGGAGACGCATTTTAAAATATCGGAATTACTAAATAAATGTTGTATATGCGTTGATTTACGTCAGGTTCTTCGTATGACGTTGCGTTTTGCGGTGAGATATGTCGCGGCAAAATACAGGGCGTAAACCGCGGTAATGACCGCCGCTACGCCTAACGCTATATTTATCGTTTTCGATGCGATAGCGGCAAAGCCTGCCGTCTGCATCAGGGCGTAGCAAATCGCCGCGGTAGGTATTCCGAACAGTAAAGGCAATGCGAACGGAATAAAGAAAAACGCGAATGTTTGGCGGAACAGCGTGCGCGTCATATCGCGCTTGCTTGCACCCAAACGGAACAGCGTGTCGTAATGCTTGCGGTCGTCCGCCATATCCGACAGTGTTTTCAGCGCGAGCATAGCCATTGCCATAAAAACGAACACGAGCGCGACGTACAGCGCCGTCACTATAAACACGGCGCTTTCGGCGTCCGATTGTATTTTGTGATATTGCTTGATCACGAAGTCGCACCGCGAAAATTGTAATTGCCCGTTGGTATTTTCGTAAGTCAGCCTGTCGTGCAGGGCTTGCGCGTCGAATCCGTCGCTGTCGAGCATGCACGCCCAGCCGTCGGCACATGCCGTCAGCCCGTCGATTGCCGCATCGGGTACGACTGCCAAAAAGAATCGTAAAGCAGTTAACGGCGCGTTTGCAAAACCTTTGAAGTCGAGCGTGCGTTCGCCGATGCGCAGTTGTGCGGCGGAAAAATCGCACGCTTCTACGTCTTTCGCATATGCGAAGTGCGAAACGATGGCAAATCCGCCGTCGAGCTTTAATTGCGGATAGCCGAGCAATCCGTACAAAGCGTTGAATTCGCTTTCCGTAATAAATTCGTCGTACAGTTCCGAATAATTTTCGCCGTGCCAATCAGTAAAGCCGTGCAGGTAGTTTTTGCCGGACGTGTATATCGTGTAATCGGCTTCGCGCGTTATCGCCGAAAATTCCGCGACCGTTTTTTGCGCGGTCGCCATGTCGACGGGCGAGTCCGAATCATATGGGATCTCGCCGAATACGTCGAAAGGGTAGCTGCGGTCGAGCGCGGCGTTGTTGGCGGTTTGCATCAAAAACGAAGCGTTGGCACCCGCCACGGCAAACGTCATCAAAAGTGCGAGAATGCCCGCCATAACGGCGTTGGCGCTCAGTTTGCTTGACAGCTTGCGCAGTGTGAATGTGTTTGTGCCGTTGTTTTTGAATCGTGCGGAGCGCAACAGCAAGCCGAACATGCTTTTGCACAGACCGACGTGAAAAAGGACTATCGAGATAATAAGCGCTATCACGCAAATAGTGATCAATGCGAGCGATCCTCTATCGTTCGCCGACGCGATGATTTCGCTGCGGATAAAGATACAGCATGTTACGATCGCGGCGAGCGTCGCGACGGCAAGGACAGCCCACGGCACGGGATGTTTTACCGTTCTTTCCGATTTTTGCGCGTCGTGCAACAGCGAGTTTATGCTTACGCGTCGAAGATACAATGCCGACGTTACGGCGGACAGCGCAAACACTCCCGCGACCAAGCCGACGGTCAATAACAGCCCTTGCAACGAGTAGGCGGCAAAGCTGTATCTCACGTCCATGATGTTGGTGACTATCGCCATTATGCCTTGATAGAACGCCAAGCCCAAAACGAGCCCCGTGGCGAGCGACACCGCGCAAAGTATAAGCGATTCCAACAGGAACACGCCGAGCACGTTGCGGCGCGTCATGCCGAGTGTAAGATACATGCCGAACTCGCGCTTGCGCAGTTTCAGCATGAACGACGTGGCGTAGCCGAGCACGAACGCGACTACCGCCGAGATAAAGACGGTAACGGTTATGAGCGCGGTGCGCAATTCGTCTATGCTCGCGGCGCGGGCGAGCAGTTGTTTTTCGAATATCGCGTTGTTCACCGCAAACATGAGCGCGACGGTGAGCGACACGGTGATGTAATATATCAAATAATTGCCTATCTGGCGTTTTACGTTTCGCGCGGCGAGTTTAGTAAACATCTACGTCCCCTCCGAGCGAAGCGGTCACGGAAAGGATCTCGGCATACATTTCGCGGCGCGATCGATCGCCGCGCACGCATTCGCCGAACACCTTGCCGTCCTTTAAAAACAACACGCGCGCGGCATAACTGCCCACAGACGCATCGTGAGTGACGGTGAGTATCGTCGAGCCGAACGCGCTGTTCATCATGTCGAATGTTTTCATGAGCAGTTTGGAGTTGCGGCTGTCCAATGCGCCCGTCGGTTCGTCGGCGAGTATCAACGACGGCGAAGTGATAAGCGCGCGAGCGCACGCCGCGCGTTGACGCTGTCCGCCCGAAAGCTCGTGCGGAAACTTGTTCAGTTGATCGGCTATATCGAGTTGGGCGGCGACGCGTTGCAATGCGTCGCGCGTTTTATCGAGCGGCTCGCGCTTTAAGTTGAGCGGCAATACGATGTTTTCTTCGATCGTCAGAGTGTCGAGCAGGTTATAGTCTTGAAACACGAATCCGAGTTTGTCGCGGCGGAACGCGGAAAGCGCGTTCTCGTCCATGTCGCACACGTTGACGCCGTCTATCAGTATTTCGCCCGCGCCGACGCGGTCTATCGTCGCTATCACGTTGAGCAGAGTGCTTTTGCCTGAGCCCGATGCGCCCATGACGGCGACGAATTCACCTTTGCCGATCGAAAAGGATATGCCGTCGAGCGCTTTCGTTACTACGCTTCCGCCGTTGTAATGTTTGGTCACATTGCGTACGCTTAAAAGTTCTTTCATGATCGATGTCTCCTTGCGTATTATGATACCGCGATACGACGCAATATCCAATAACGCGAGTTTACCGCATTCTAACGGTTTTGTAACGTCGGCTTATCGGTTGTCGCACCGCTTGCGAATGTAAAGACGAACGTCGTTCCCGCGCCGAGCTCCGAGCTTATGTCGAGCTCGACGGAAAGCTTTTTACACAGTTCCGAAACGATATACAGTCCCATGCCCGTGCTTGCCGTTTTGCCGTTGCGCCCCGTAAAGCCGCGCTCCGTTATGCGCGGCAGGTCGTACGACGCTATGCCTACTCCGTCGTCTTTAAATACGAGCGTGTCCGACTCCGCCGTTATCGTTATGTGACAGCCGGCGCAATATTTGGCGCAGTTTATGAGCAGTTGTTTTACGATGAAGCACAGCGCTTTTCCGTCGGTGAACACCGTCGCTCCGCCGTCGACAGTAATGCTTATATTTGCGGCGATCAACAATTCGCGTTGGCTCTTTACCGCGTCGTTGACAGTGTCGCAAACGTCGACTGCCGAGATGGTCGTCGCGTTTTCGGTACTGCGCAGTCGCGCGTATTGCAAGATGGTGTCGGTAAGATTGTCCGCTTTGCGCAGTTCGCGCATGATCTTTTGCGGGTCGGCGCCGTTGGCGCAAATGAGCGAGCAGGCGGTGAGCGGGGTCTTTATTTCGTGTATCCACTTTTCCACGCTGTCGCAATAATCGTTTTTATCGCGCTCGGCACGTTCAACCTCGCCGATCGCGGCGCGCGACACCGAGCGCATTATCTCGAAGTATTCGTGTTCTACCGCGTCGGCGGGCGGAGGCAACAGTTCGCCGAGCAAATATTTTTCGTTGAGCTCGTCCGCCGTCCGCCGCAGTTTTGTCAAACGCCCGTGCGAAACGGCAAACCCTATAATGTGATACGACAAGGCGATAACGATGAAAAATCCTTCGCTTCCCCACAGCAAAAAGGCGTTTGCGCCGCACATGTACGCGAATACGCCCCAAACGATCGCGGCGCCGACGATAACGCAGAGAGAAACGGCTTTTGCCGCCAGATATTCGCGCAGGTTCACAGTCTGTACCCCACGCCGCGCACGGTGCGTATAAAGTCTGTCGCGCCTATGCCTTTCAGCTTGTCGCGCAAACGGTTTATATTAACGTACAGCGTGTTTTCGTCGAGATACAGGCTGTTGTTCCACAGTTCGTCCAAAATGCTCTCCTTGGCGCACAGTTCGTTTTGCATAAGGCAATACAGTATGCGCGTTTCGTTTTTGGTAAGCTCCGTCGCGCGTTCGCCGTAGCGGGCGGTCATCGCCGTAAGATCGAGCGTAAGCCCGCGCCGTTCGATCGCAGTGCGCGCTCGGCGTTTGAGCAGGCGGTCGATGCGCATCAAAAGCACCGACGAATTGTACGGCTTGCGTATATAGTCGTCCGCGCCCACGCCGAACCCTATCAATTCGTCCTCGTCGGAGTCGCGCGCGGTCAAAAATATAACGGGTACGTCGTGTTGCTTGCGCAGTTTGCGACAGCGTTCAAATCCGTTTTCGTCGGGAAGATTAACGTCCAACAGCGCAAGGTCGCACGGCGGCGCGTCGACGGCGCGGTAACCGTTTGCCGCGAGCAATGCCGCGAGTTCTTCGCGTATGGTCGGATCGTCTTCCGCTATGAGTATTTTGTACATGATATTCTCTCCTGTATAAATTATAATGCAAACGTCGCGCGCAAGTCAATAAAACGAAGTGCGCGCGTTCATGCTTACAACTTTGTTAGATTTTTTCACATTTGCGGCGTTTGGATAATACGCATGCAAAATAATTGACAAATCATTGCGGTTCGCATATAATCTTTATATCAAATCTTTCGGAGGCTATATGAAAACCTATACCAAACATGCGACCTCTTTGCGGGCGATCGTTATCTTTGTTGTGGCGTTGTTTATCGCGGCGTTCGCAATGACGGCGGTATGCTCGAAAGGGGGATTTACGACGGCGGACGAACAGTCCGCAAATATCGGACGGACTTATTTTCGCGACGAGCTTAAAAACAGCGACCTTGCGCAAAAGTTTTACGGCGTGTTCGAGGATATGGCGAATAACGGTAAGTTCAACGACGGCAAGTTCGAGTACGACTTGACGAGCGTGCTTACCGAAGCGCAGTTGTCCGAGTACATAGACAAGGGTTCGCCCAAACTTCCCGTGGCGTTCGGCGCGGCGCGCGATGCGTTCTATATGGATCATCCCGAATTGTTTTATGTGGACGTTTACAAAATGTATGTCAGCGCGGGCTCCAAGAACGGTGCGACGTATGCGACGATAGGCACGGGGCGTGCGGATAATTATTACGTCGACCATACGTTCGATTCGGCGGCGGAAGTGGCTACGGCAATCGGCAAGTTCGATAAGGCGGTCGCGGAAGCCAAGGCGTATGCCGAAAACGGCAGCGAAAGCGTCGCCGACAAAGTTAGAAAGGCAAATAAATACATAGCGGAACATACCGAATACAGCTACGGCGCGCGCCAAAACGCGCAGAACGGCGTCGACTACAACGGCAATGTCAACACGGCGTACGGTGCGCTCGTCGACGGCGAAGCGATGTGCGGCGGGTATGCTCGCGCATTCAAGGTAGTTATGGACGCGCTCGATATACCGTGCGTGCTTATTCAGGGCAGTGCGTATTCGGGCACGGCACCCGGCGGCGAAAAAGCGGGTATGGAAGCGCATATGTGGAACGCCGTAAAAATAGACGGTTTGTGGTACGGCGTGGACGTTACCTATAACGACGGCGACGGCAATCTCGACAAGTATACGCTCGTCGGCGACGATTTCCTTTCCGAAAATCATTTTGCGGACGGCGTTATTTCCACGTCGGGATTCGAGCTTGAATATCCTAAACTGCGCCCGCTCGGTTACGGCGTTAACGAGGACGTCAACGGCTTTAACATCAAAGACAGCGGGAGCTTGGGCGAGTTTACGCTCGGGTATAACAGCTATTCATCGGGCAATACCGAAACGACATATCTTTTGCTCGGCGTAGGCTACGAAGGCAAGGATGCGGTGCAACTTAAAAACAGCGGCAAATATCTCGCGTACCATGCCTTGATAGGAAAGACGGGAGAGTGGAGCGCTTGGGTGAGCATTGCCGGTTGGTTGGACAACTCCAACTACAAGGATAAGAGCGTAGACGGCTACTCGCCGATCGAAGTGAACTCCGGTCTGTCGCACGTTCAGTTCGGCATTATCGACTATGCGCCCGATATGGATATTTTCTACGATCCGAGCAAGATGTCGGACAATCATATCTTGGTTACCAGCACGATATACGGCAACGACGCTTACGGCGAATACGTTACCGCGCCGCACGTTATAAAAACGGTTCCCAACGAAACGGGCTATATGAAGTCCTTCGATCCCGTAAAGATCGAGCTTACTTACGACGAAAAGCTTGTCGCGCCGGACGGCACCGAAGCGGGCGACGATTACAAGATCGAGCTCGCGGTAATGAATAAAAACGGCAATCTCATCGAGAACACCGTGACCGATTTGAAGTGGCATAGCGCGGAAAACAAGTTAAGCTTTACATTCGATCCGCCCAAGGATTATGCGCACAACTGCGACGAGTACAACTTTACTCCGACCAATCTTGTCGGCAAAGACAGCAATAAGATCCCCGAAGCGGGCGGTTATATTTCGTTTAAGAGAAAGCAGGTCATCTGCCCCAAAGTGTTCAACGACGGCAGATTGTACATGCAGGTGTTCGGCGAACCGCAGTTCGTAAGCGCGAGCGACGAATCTCTAAGCGATTTCAAGGACAAAAACGGCAAACCCATCGTCGGCGATCAGCGCAGTCAGTTGATGCTCGTCGTCAACGAGCCGAACAAATCCGAAAGCGACGCGATGTTCGATGCGGCTGTCGATCAAAACAGCGGCACGGGCTTGACTTCGGACGATATTCTCAAAAGCGCTACCTATCAAATAGATCTTCATGTGTGCGGCGTTGTCCAAAAAGTTCCCAAGGGCAGTTACATGCAGGTCGGTTTCGGCTTCCCCGAAGGCTACGGTCCCGATGATGCGGGCGTCACGTTCACGGTCTATCACTATACGCGTAAAGCCGACGGCACGATCGATACCGTCGAAGCCGTGCCTTGCGTCGTTACCGAGTACGGCATAATCGCGACGGTGAAAAGTTTCAGCCCGTTCATGATATGCGCGGTAAAGTCCGATAAAGTGAACGCAGGCAAGAGCGTTTACGCTACCGTGGACGGCGTCGGCGGCAAAGTGGAAAACGCCGAAATACGCAAGGTCGAGCAAGGCAAGAGCGTCACGTTCAATATAGTCAAGGACGCGGGCTACGATTACGACAGCGTGTTGCTCAACGGCAAAGACGTAAAGAGCAAGATAGTCGACGGCGTGCTTACGCTCGGCTACGACGAACTTACGGGATATAAGATCGGCAACAATCTCAATCCCGATACCAACGTGCTCGAAGTGTCGTTCATTTCCGAACGCGTAAAGGCGTATAACGAGCAAAACGGCATAACGCTCGTTCGCCATAAAATAGTGGTTAGCAAGGACGATCTGTTCGAGGCGGTCGCGCATGTCGATACTGCCGCGCCAGCACCGAATAAGAGCAACGTCGGCTTGATAGTGGGGATAGTCGTCCCGCTCGTCATTCTTCTCATAGGCGGCGGCATTGCGGCGTTCCTTATCTTGCGCAAAAAGAAGAACGCGCCCGCATCGGCAAAGGCGAGCGCAAACGGCGCAAGCAAAAATTCGACAAGCGCGAGCGCGCGCCCTGCGAGCACGAACGCACGTCCGACAAATACGAATACGCGTTCGTCGAGCGCGAGCACGCGACCTTCGAGTTCGCGCCCGACAAATGCGAGCACGCACGGAAAGAACGATAAGAATAAAAAGTAACATTTATCCAAGGGACGTATCATGCGTCCCTTGTTGTTTGCGAAAAATCTCGGTAAAGTGTAAACGGTTTTCACCTTCGGATTGACAATGTCGCGGCGTTTTGGTATAATCGGCGTATGAACGAAAACGGAAAAACATCCGATATCAAAACGGGCGAAGCTTTGTCGGAGATCGCGGCGAGCGCGGACTCTAAACCCGTCGCAAAAAAACGTGCGCGGCTTATCCCGACGATAACCGCGCGGACGATGTTCAACTATTGCGTGTTCGGCGCGATAATTTTGGCGTTGCTTTGGATAGTGTTCGTATCGGGACTGCTGTGGTTTTACAACGCGCTCATGCGCGACGACGTTCGCAAGGTCGGTATTGCGGCGTCGGATGCGTTTCCGAAACGCGCCGACGATAAAAGCATGTTGGTGCTGTACCGCGCGCGATTGTCGGAGATAGCGCGCACGAATTCGATAGCGGCGGTCGTTTTCGACGTCGCGGACGACGGAACGGTAAAGATCGTTATGACCGTCGACGCGATAGGAAACAGCGCGATCGAAGGGGAAAGCAACGCGGTTTTTGAAAGTATTTTGAGCGAAATAAACTTGCGTTACGTGTTTTCGACGCGCGACGGAGTCGGCAACATAAAAACGAGCTACGGTTCGTTTGTATGCTACGGCAGCGAGCATACGGTCGAGCACGATCACGGCTGTTCCACGCTCGGCTTGCTGGTGTTAAAGCCGTATGACATTTTCAACTATCAAACCAATAAGATGTTGATCTTGCTTATCATATGCACCGTCATTGTGTTGATATTGGCGTGCGTATGCGCGTACTTTGCGTCGCGGTATCAGACCAAGCGATTGAAATCGTTCACCGTAAACGCACAGCGTTTGGCGGCGGGCGATTACGATATCAAATTCGATGGCTACGGCTATAAGGAATACGAGATCCTTGCCGCCGCGCTCAACGACGCCAAGGATACCGCGGTGCGATCGGAAAAGCTTCAACGCGATATAATAGCAAACGTATCGCACGATATCCGTACTCCGTTGACCATAATCCGCGCCAACGCCGAGATGTTGCGCGATATGCCGCTCGACGAAAAAAAGCGTAAGCGCACGGCGGAAGCCGTTATGTCGGAGACCGACAGGCTCACCGTGCTGGTCAACGATATTCTCAATTATTCGCGCTTGCAGGCGGGTGTTATCGATTTCGAGTTTGCGCCGTGCGATATATCCAACGTAGCCAAGACCGTAGTCAAGCAGTTCGATGCGCTCAAAAAGCGCGACGGTATATCGATAAGCGCAAATGTCGAAAAGGGCGTTATAGTCGATTGCGACAAGCAACGCATCGAACAGGTTTTTTACAACCTTATAAGCAACGCTTGCAACTACTGCGGCGACGATAGGGCGGTCATAGTCAAGCTGTATACCGTAGACGGAAGGGCGCGCGTCGAAGTTACCGATCACGGCAAGGGCATTGCGCACGACGAGCTCGATTCCGTTTGGGACAGATATTACCGCACGGCGCACGCACAGCGCACAGCCGTCGGCTCGGGGCTGGGACTTTCCATATGCAAGACGATCCTTACCGCGCACTCCGCCCGATTCGGCGTGCAGTCCGAGCTCGGCAACGGCAGTACGTTCTGGTTCGAGCTCGATATAAGCATGCCCGCAAAAAACGGGGGTGGGGCGAAACTTTGATAAATCCGATCGACGTCTGAAAAGACTCCAGAAGTAAATCATGATCGGATAAGCGATCGCGCGCAGGCTTTTGTCACGCTTTGCGACAAAGCGTAATATATAATTTTATCCGCGCGACAATGCGCGCGCCGCGCTTAAACGCGCGCTAAAAAGTCTTGACAACGGTACTGCGGTTGTGATACAATACAAATCATCAAATAATCGTATAGGAGAATAATAATCGTCCCTCATGGACCCATATGGTAGTTTAGGTTTTGTAAGTGCAAGCATGATGACCCCGACGCAGGTGGGGTTATTGATAGTCCTGATCCTTTCGATATTTCTTTCGGCGTTCTTTTCGTCTGCGGAAACGGCGTTTACGAGCGTCAACCGCGTCAGGCTGCATACGCTCGAAGCAAACGGCGTAAAGTGGGCAAAGCGCGTCGGCAACATGATAGATAACTACGATAAGCTTATCACAACTATCCTTATCGGCAACAATATTGTGAATATTGCGGGGTCGTCGCTTGCGACGGTGTTTTTCGTTTCGGTCATTACGGACGGCTCGACGGCTGTCACGGTGTCGACCGTCGTGATGACGCTCGCGGTGTTGATATTCGGGGAGATAACGCCCAAGACGATAGCCAAGGAACATCCCGAAGGCTTTGCGCGCGCGTTCAGCGGCATACTGTGGTTTTTACAGGTAATATTCTTCCCGCTCACCTGGATATTTTCGCAATGGAAAAAGCTGTTGCTCAAAATTTTCAAGTTCAAAAAAGCGCCCGGCATAACCGAGGACGAGCTTTTGACCTATGTCGAAACCGCGCACAGCGAGGGCGGTATCGACGAGCACGAATCGGAGCTCATAAGATCGGCTATCGAGTTCGAGGATCTCGACGTAGGCGACATCATGGTGCACAGAGTGGGCGTCGTGGCTATATCGGACAACGAGAGCATGGAATCGGTCGCCGAAAAATTCCGCGAAAACGGTTTTTCACGTATGCCCGTTTACAGCGGCACGATAGATACTGTGATCGGCATTGTGCACGAAAAAGACTTTTTGATAGCGACGCTCGACGGTGCGGAAAACTTTAAATCGTGTATTCAAAACACCGTCTGCCTGTCCGAGAACATGAAGATATCGGCGGCGCTTCGCATGATGCAAAAAAGCAAGATCCATATGGCGATAGTCGTAGACGAGTACGGCGGTACGAGCGGCATAATCACTATGGAAGATATCTTGGAAGAGCTTGTCGGCGAGATCTACGACGAGCACGACGAGGTGGAGGAGTTTGTCAGATCGGTCGGCGACGGCGTTTATATCGTCAAGGGCAACGCTCCGCTGTTGGACGTGTTCGATTATCTCGACGTCGACGTTAAGGAAGAGTTCGAGTCGGCGTCGGTCGGCGGGTGGGTCACCGAGCAAATGGAAAAGATCCCCGTCGCGGGCGAAGGGTTCGATTACGATAATATGCACATAACCGTTACGCGCTCCACGCAAAAGCGCGTCGCGGAAGTCAAGATCGCCGTCGACAAAAAGGAAGAAGAATAATCCGCGCATGGTCGCGCGGCATGCTTTTACTGTAAAGGATCTACATTATGATAGAGTTTATAAACGAAAAAGGCTTGATCGATCCGATAGGCGGCGATCTCGGCGCGGAAGTTGCGATCACCGCATTCAGCGCGCACATATTCGACGAGCTTATCAAACGCACGGGCGCAAAGCTTACTTGCGGTATAAAGGGGTGTGCGGACGTCGACATGTATATGTTCGAGAGCAACGGGAAGCGCATCGCCGTATACAAGAGCACGATAGGCGCGCCCGCCGCCGCCGGGGTTGCGGAGGAAGTATTCGCGTGCGGAGTCAAGCATTTGATCGCGTTCGGCATTTGCGGCGCGCTCGTCGATACGCCGCCGCATACGTTTATCGTGCCCGACAAGGCGTTTCGCGACGAGGGCACGAGCTATCACTATTTGCCGAAAGCCGAATACATAGAAATCAAAAACAGCGCGATCGTACAACGCTCGTTGAAATCGAGCGGCGTATCGACGGCGTTGGGCGGTACTTGGACGACCGACGGGTTTTATCGGGAAACGCGCGCGCGTGCGGACATGATGAAAAACAACGGATGTATAGCCGTCGATATGGAGTGCTCGGCATTGCAAGCGGTCGCGGATTTTCGCGGCAAGCAGTTCTATACGTTTTTCCTGACGGCAGACAGTTTGGCGGGCGAGAAATGGGCGCCCAACGACATACTCGATCTTAAAGTCACCGATTCCACGACTACGGCAGTCGCCGCCGCGGTCAAGCTTGCGCAAGAGCTTGCATGATCTTCGCGTTACATCATATGCTCGAAAAATTGCGTTGTAAATAAAAAATATCGGTGTAAAATCCTTGCCAAACGCAATAAACTTTGATATAATTATTAGTACTGTGTGGCGGCATAGCTCAGCTGGCTAGAGTACTCGGTTCATACCCGATTGGTCACT
>CANDGE010000054.1 GCA_947384195.1 uncultured Clostridia bacterium | reverse complement strand
GTAACCGTAGCCTTTTTCGCACAGTGTTTCGACGAACGCGATCATTTCCGATATGTTATCGGTCGCTTTGGCTATTATTTCGGGCAAAAGTATGTTCAGACGTGCAAGGTCTTTGAAGAACACTTCGGAATAAAACGCCGCTATCTCTTCGGGCGTTTTGTTTTGCTTTTCGGCAGCCGATTGCATTTTATCCTCGCCGTCGTCGCCGTCCGACATCAAGTGCCCTACGTCGGTGATGTTCATGACCGACTTGGTAGAATAACCGTAATATTTGAGAACGCGGCGCAGTTCGTCCATAAAAACGTACGTGCGCAGATTCCCTATATGCGCATAATTGTATACCGTCGGTCCGCACGAATACATCGTGACCGTCGGCGGCGTTATAGGCGTAAAGTCTTCCTTTTTGCGCGTGAGCGTGTTGTAAAATTTCAATTTTTTCATGGTTGCTCCGTCGGTTGATTTTGATCGGGATCGAAATGTGTCTGTTTGCCGTCGAGCGCGGCGAGCTTGGCTTCGAGCGCCGTCACCCTTGCGGCGAGCGTGTGAATATCGTCGTCGACGGGGTCGGGGAGCGCTTGGCACAGCTCGTCTACGCACAGCTCGTCTACGCGCTTGCCCGCTATGCGGACTATGCGTCCGGGTACGCCGACTACGGTGGCTTTGGGCGGTACTTCGTCGAGCACTATCGAGCCCGCGCCGATCTTCGAGCCGTTGCCTACCGTGAACGGACCGAGCACTTTCGCGCCCGAACATATCATCACATTGTCTTCTATGGTGGGGTGGCGTTTGCCCTTGTCTTTGCCCGTGCCGCCGAGCGTCACGCCCTGATAGATAACTACGTTGTTTCCGACGACCGCCGTTTCGCCTATAACTACGCCCATGCCGTGGTCTATAAACACGCCTTGACCTATCGTTGCGCCCGGATGTATCTCTATGCCCGTGAAAAAGCGGGTGAGCGTGGACAGCAATCGCGCGAGCAAAAAGTATCTGTGCACGTGCAGAAAGTGAAAAAATCTATACATGACCAGCGCGTGAAACCCGCTCGAACATAACGCCGCTTCAAACTTATTGCGCGTCGCGGGATCGTGTTTGAGCACGGCGGACAGATCTCGACCGATCGCCGAAAAGGCTTTTAAAGATCTCATGCACACTCCGAAAAGTTCGGCCGTACGCTATGCGGTACGGCAAACGAAGCGGGGACGCGGCATGCCGTAAAAATGCGATCGCGGCAAGATCCGATCCCCGTATGACTGACTAAAATAAAACGCCGCTGTTGTAAAGCGGCGTTTCGATCGAACGTTATGTCGCGTTATTCAACGCCGTTAAGAAAGTCTATTGCGGCTTCGAGTTTTTTCTCGCCCTTTTGCGCTTCCTTGTCGTTGAGTTGCAACTGCTTGGCTACCGATTCGTCGAGCTCGGCGATCATGCGGTTGAGTTCCGCGGCGCCTTTTTCGGTGATCTTATAGTGCACGGAGCGCATGTCGCGTTCTACGCGCATTTTTTCGATCAAGCCGTCGGCTATCATGGTGCGCGCAAGTATCGTAAGATTGGGCTTTGCGATGCAAAGTTCGTTAACAAGCTCTTTGGGGGACAAAACTTCGTTACGAACAAGGTAGAGCAGGCGCATTTTTTGGGAAATTATAGCGCCGTTGTCGCAATTTTTGCACAGTTTGCGCGTCGTGACATTAATTGCAAGTATTTGTTCGGCTAACATAAAAGAATCTCCTTGGAAAATGATTTCGGTTGGCGTTGCCGCGAAAACGCAGGCGGTATTTGCCGTCCGCACTCTCGTCGCATACAAAGAAATTCTATCATATTATATGTTTCGTTGTCAATTATTTTTACGATATTTCCGCAAATAATAGTTTTATTTAAAGAATTTACGGTAAAATGACACAAAACCATACTTATTGTATAAAAACCGCCGCGATATATACAATAATCGCCAAATATCCACATGCGGTATGCGCAGTATTTTTTATCGTCGGCGCGGATCGTTTGTTAGCAGTGTTAAGTGTAGACTGCTAATATTTTGTCAAAACGCCCTTTATGCTATTGACAAAATGCGTCGTATGATGTATTATATAACGGTATTATCGTAGCGAGGTGTATGCTATGCCTATTTCGGACGAAGTCATCGAGCTTGTACCTGCGGGTAAATCCAAGAGCAAGCTTATAATATTGATAGTCGCCGCGGCGGTCGGGATTGCGCTTGCCGTCACTTTTTTGGTGATGTATTTGCTCAAACCCAACGTAGAGGAAACTCCGCTCATAGTCAACGGGGTTACCGTGACGAGCAACGAGCTGTTCGAGATCAACGAGAACGACGTGCCCGTCAAGTACGCGGCGGTCGGGCAAGAGTATACAGTGTTCGCCAATATCTCTACCGAGAACGGCGCGAGCAAGGACGTCGATTGGGAAGTCAAACCGTCGGGCGCGTTGCGCGAGACCGAAAAGACGACGGGCGAAGGCGCGTATATCAAGTTTATGCCCAACGCCGAATTTAACGATCAAGAAGTTACGATAACCGCGCGCTCCAAGCACGATCCGTCCAAACTCGCCGAAGTCAAGTTTAAGGTGGTTATACAGGGCGCGGAAAGCATAGACGTTACTCGGTATTACGTGCAGGGCGATCCGTCGAGCGCGGTGACCGTTTCGGGCGATACCGTCAGCTTGCCGCTTTACTCGACCGACAGCAATAATAAAACGTACATAATGCAGTTCGAGCAAAAAGGCAAATACAATTCGTCTACGGGCGAGTATTTGCCCGTGACGTCCATCGACGCCGAAAACGGCGGCAAGACGAACGACGTCGTTGTTTCGTCGAGCGACGATAAGACTGTCGCCGTCTATCAGGGCAGCGACAGAGCGTTCACGTTCAAAGCCGTTAAAGCGGGCACAGCAAAAATAAATATCGCCGCAAACGGCAACAATCCGTCGGGCACGTACAACAAAGAGATAACCGTTACCGTAAAGAGCAATGCCGAGCTCGGTTATATAGATACCATACGCGTTTTCAACAAGCCGATAGTCGACGCCGAGTTTATAGAAAGCATACTCAATGCGTCGCGTACAGATATAGACGTTAACAAGCTCAATCAAAAACTGCGGGAAGACGCATCGCTCAAAATGAACGATTTTGCGCTTACCTTGCCGTACAACAGAGCGTATGCGGATATATTCAAGCACGTGCTCGTTTCGCCGATATCGTTGCAGTACGATACGGCAAAGAAGGCGCTTGTCGACGATTGGTCTAACGGCGTGGCTTTGTCTTCGTCCAATACGAGCGTGCTTACCGTCACTTCGCAAAAGGCGTTGAACGGTACCGCGCTCGCGAGCACGGAGAACGGCGCGGCGTCCTGCAAACTGACGATCGCAGACGGCAAGCTCGGCAGCTTGCCCGCCAAGCGCGAGATAAGCGTTAACGTCGTGGCGCAAAACACCGTCGGCACGGTCAAGGTCGACGGCAAAGACGTACCGACTAACGGCGTAGCGACTACGCCCGACGGCACGTCGACGCTTATCGTGTCGTACGAATTCCGTATGCCCGGCAGTGTAGAGCTCGATTCGTTGATCGATCTCGGCTACATAACAAAAACGTTTAAGCTCGATTTCGACAAGACCAAAACGGTCGTGACTTTAAAGGGCGATAACAAGGCTATCGAACCCGATACTGTAATGACAATACCGACGGGCGCGATGACAGTGACAAAGCGCGCGGGCGGAAGCGCGTCGAGCAGTACGTACGACGGCGTTATAGAGTTTACCGTAAAAACGGCGGCTGCGCTCGTCGACGGCGATACTTACGACGTGACCTACCACAAGATCGGCACGTCGTCCGCCGATGATTGCGATTGGCAACGCACCGTGCATTACGAAGTGAACAAGGTCGCTACAAAGGCGTTTATCACGACGGACGAGCAAACGATAAACAGCGTGATCACGTCCGAAGGCAGATTCAAAGGTCGATATGTGTATTCGACGGCTCATCCCGATGCCATAGATATCTATGTGCAAAATCAAGTGAACGGCACCGATTTTATCGGCTTGTTCGACATAAAACAGCTTGCCGACGCAGACGGCGCGTTCGATGTTTCCGGCTTGACGTATGCGGAATTGAATAACGAAGTATTTTCAAACCGTAGCAACGTCATTTCCTTCAATGGCAAACCGCCTGCGCCGTCACAGCAAAAAAACAAGTCGGCTAAGGCTACGTTGACCGTAAAGCAGGCGGGCGGAACGAATACGGTAGGTACGCTCACCGTCAATATCTACGTTATAGACGCCGTTACGGAGTTTATGCCCATAACGCCCAAGACCGTGAACTACGGACGGACGGAATTCAACGGTATATCGTTCACGCTCGACGAGATAAAAGCCATGCGCGTGATGGCAACGTCCCCCGCGCGTTATACGTTCGGCGCTGTCGAAATTTCGTACGGGACCGATGCGCACGGCGATCCGTTGCTCTTAACGCCCAACACATCGGGCAACAGAACGATATTCAGCTACGACGGCACGCCGTTGTACGCTTACGAAAATCTTACTATCGCACCGCTTACCGATATATTTGCGTTCAGTCAACACAATAAGATAAAGTTCAGCGAGATCCGCGTGCGCTTTAAGCTTGCCGACGGCGATATGTACATAGGCGACAGCGAGCTTTTCGGCGAAATGCTTTGCACGTTCGTGCGCAAAGCCGACGGTATAGTGGTTGCGACTTCGGATAATTTCGTAGACAATGCGTTGCAACCCGATCAGAACGGCGACCTGGCGTTGACGGCGAATCAGGGCAATCCCGTGTATTTGCTTATATCGTCGGTCGTTCGGATTTCCGATACGGAAAGCGTGACAGTGCGCGATAAAAACGTTACGGTGTACGCGGACGTGATGCACTCTTACATAGAGATACCCGAATCGTACAATGCGACAGGTTCGCTCGTAAGCGACAGCAAAACGCAGTTTTACAGCGCGACACTTAACGCGCCTGCGGTTTCGGATCCGACGGGCGAGCAACCGCACCCGTTCAACGTGTATTACAGCGGGTTCAGCAAAAAGCTCACGCTTACGGTGCAAAACAAAGCGCGCGCCGTATCGGGCATAGCGATGTATTCCGACGAAAACTGCACTCGGCCGCTCACAGACAACGATCTTATATTCGGTCGGTTCATAGGCAAGGATGCACACTATACGCAAACGGTGTATGTCAAGGTTTCGTACGTAACGGACAGCGCAGACTTCATGTATTACGAATCGGCGCAAATGCTGTTGCCCGATCATATCGAAGTAACGGTCGGCGCCGATACGATAGGCGGCGGCAGGACGATCACGCTCACGCCCGACTGCGGAGTTCACGAGAATAGCGAAGTGGTGTTCAAATGCGAGCTTTCGCTCGAAAGCGATGCGGAGCGCGGTAGCGGCAAGCTCACGGTGCGTCAGTCGAATATGCCTGTGACGGGCGACGGCATATCGGCGAGCAACAAAGTCGTTATAGACACGGGACTCAAAAACATCACGTTGCTCGTAGACGGAAATTCGCACACGCTCGAAGCGGGCACGACGCTCAACATCGTCAAATCGTTTGCGCTTTCCGACAGGAATGACGAGCAAAAGCTCGATCTTGCGTTTGTGTTCAACGCGCTTACCGACGGTTACGGCGGGATTGTTTATAACGCCGCTAACTTAAAAGTTACGAGCGATACTATCGACGGCTTGATCTTCGCCAACGGAACGGGCAAAGATACGGCTGTGATCAAAGTCAATCTCAACAACTTAAAAACAATGAAAGACGTCGTTTTGACGTTTGTCATAAAAGACGAAACCAACGGTACGAGCGCCGACAATGAATTTACCGTAAGCGTCAAGATAACCGTCACCATGGATATTTTCGCTTTGGCATTTGCCGACGGCGACGATAAATTCGAGATATCGACGACGGGCGGTACGGGCGCGCAATCGCAACAGATATACATTGTGTATAACGGCGGAGACGCAGATATCCAACCCGAAAATGCCGTTAAAAACAATATGACCGTCGACGTAGTCAAAAAGACGGGAGACGTATATGCGCCGTATGCCGACGGGTTCGCGGTGGAAAAGAACGGCGCGAATTATATTCTCAAAGTCGAAAATACCGTTTTGAGCGCGCAGGACGTATTCGTGCGTATAAGCTATAACGGGATAGAAAAATACAAACAGGTGACGATCGTTACCAAATCGCACCACATCGAGCTTGCCAAGCAGGGCAATACCGTGTCCGTCACCGAAACGGGCAACGTAAAGACTGCGATCGTCACCGTCGACGGCGGAGCGGACGGCAATAAGTTCACGCTCGCCGCGGATGTTATAAACGACGGAACGGGCTTGCCGGTAGCGGGCAAAAAAGCGACGTATGCGGTTTATACCGACGAGCAGTGCACGAGCATCGCTTCGCATGTTACGATCGGCGCAGACGGCGTTATCACGATCGCGCCCAAAGCCGCGAGCGAAACCGTTTATTACCGAGCGAGCTATACCGACGTCGGCGGAACGGAGCAAACGCACGCTATAATCGTTGCGATAACTTACAGAGTGGCGGTGTCGGGCGTTGCGCTCGACGGAATAGACGCAAACACAATGAGCGGAAAAACGCTTACTCTGTACTTTGCCGATTCTACAGACTACACTTATATCGATCTTGCCGAGTTTATCAAGGCTTCCAACGCTTTCGGGCTTGCGTTCGATAAGGATCTTGACGTTAAAGTCGAAACTGCGAGCTCCGCGCTTGCCGTATCGGGAACCGAGATACGCCCGAGATCGACCGTCGCATCCGCGACAGTCACAGTGACGGCAACGTACTTCGCAACGCAAAAGAGCGAAACTTATACCGTAACGGTGGTCGGTATGCCGACGTTAGCCTTGGATAAATCGAGCGGCACGGTCGATATCGTTAAGGACGATTCCGTCACGATAACGCCGACGTATACCGTTCCCAACGCTTTTGACGCGACATACGACTTGACTGCCGATAAGAACGGTTTGACTGTTACCGACGGCGTCGCGCCCGACGCAAAAACGGTAAAAGCGGTGCGCGCGGCGTCAAGCATAGGCAAATACACGCTGACGGCAAAAGTAACGTATACGCTCAAAAGCGGCGGAAGCGCAAAGCTCGCCGGCAACAATATAACGCTTACCGCTACGTATACGCTCGACGTTACGTGCGAATACGTGCCCGAATTCAAACTGTATTGCGGCGAAACGGAAATATCGCCGAGCGGTGCGAACGTTATCCAATCGGGCGGTGCGTATAAACTCGTCGTTACCAATACCGACGGGCACGGCGATACCGCCGCGAGTTATGCGGCGTCCGCCACCAACGGCATATTAAGCTTTACTGCGGGCGGCGGAAAGGAAATAGGGTTTACGTTCGTTCAAAACGCGAGCGGCTCGACATCGGTCAAAGTGACGGCTACCGTCTACGGCAAAACGTTTGAAAGCGCCGCAGTCGAATACACGTTTACTTACGGGCTGGATGCGACGGCGGCATTGTCCGTATCGAGCGACGGCGGCAGTACTTATGCTCCGTTCGGCGCGGATACGCACAGTCAAGCGATCGACTTTACGGTCAACGCGTACAAATTCAAGTATACCGTTACCGGGATAGACGTCGCTACGGTCAATGCGTCGGACGTGCATATTTCCGTGCTCGGCGGTTCGGCAAGCGCCGTGACCAAGGCAGCGGACTCGTATTACGTAGTTATCACGACCGATAAAGCGGGCACGCTCACGGTAGGCGGGTATGTAACGGTCGGCAGTCGCACCGTGTATCTCGCGTCATATAACGTCGAGCTTACTGCGGTCGAGCCCGATTTCGAGTTTACCGCAAGCGAAACGGCGATCGATCCCGCAGACACGGTGACTTTCGACTTGACGCAAAACGCGAGCGGCTTTATGGGCGAGTTCTCGGGCAACGTCAAGTACGAGATAGTAACGGGCGGAGCATACGCAACGCTCGTCGGCAACGTGCTTACGGCTAATTCCGACATAACGACCGCTAAAACGGTCGTTATCCGTGCAACGGTGACGGTCGCAAACGGTGTGTTTGCGAATAGTGTGTACACGTTCACCGAAGAGATAACGATCAACGGCGCGGCTATGCCTACTATCGGTTGGAACGCATCGGATACCGAATCTATGAACATAGGCGAAAGCCGCAAGTTCGATTATACGATGACGGCGGATTATACGGCGGATATAACGACGTCCGTGATAGGAACGGAAGGCTTGATGGGCGGGGTCGATTACGTATTCGACGCATCTAATCGCACCCTTAAAGTCAACGATACGCAAAAGACGCGTGCTGGCGGTAAGATAACTCTTAAAATAACGGCAATGATCACGAGCGCCGTTCATAAGGATACGGAGATATCCGACGAGATCGATATAGTGATAACTCCCAAGATAAGCGCGACAAACGTTACGATAGGCAATGCCGCGAACGTTACGACCGATCTTGCCGATCTCATTCATATCGCAACGGTCGACGAAAACGGCTTCTTTATCAAGAGCACGGACGGCTGTATCAAGTCGATCGCGCTCAAAGATCAAGCCGATGCGGGCGTTTGCACGATCGACGGCTCGCGCATAACGCTTACCGATAATTTGTCGTCGGCGCGAAGCATAGCGCTTATGGCGACGGTCGTCATGACGACGGGTAATTATGCGGGCAAGAGCTTTACCTGCGAGTTTACGGTCGACGTTGCGGCGCAACCGAGCGTGACCGATAAAACAGTCGATTGGAATGCGACAAGTAATGCGTACAACACCGTTGACGGCGCAGACGGAATTTCGATAGGCGAAGTAAACGGCGATGTTACGGTGGCTTCGATAGAGATAACGGCGACGGGCAACGGCGCGCAGTTCGTCACGATAGACGCCAACGGCTCGGCGACGCCTGTCGTATCGGTGGCGAATAACGCCAACATTTATATCGTAGGCGTAGCAGGTACGCACGGCGACGAAACGTTCCCGTTGGCATACGTCATAACTCTGAGCAACGGGCACAAATACTATGCGACGAGCGCGCTTACCGTAAAAGCCGTCGGCGTGACCGTGTCCGCCGAGAGCGAAGGCGAAGCGCTCGCGGGCAAAACGTTGGAAAAGTACGTCGGTGATACGTTTGCCGTCGAATTGACCGCAAATAACGGCTTTAACGTAGTTTTGACCGATGTGACCATAACCAAGCCGACGGGCGGCGCGGATATGACGGTCAGCTATGCGGGCAATAGAGCGATGTTTGTAGCGCCCGCGGCAAGCGCGGACGGACTGTACGATGTAACGATCGCGTATTTGTCGGGCGGAGCGCAGGGAACGTTTACCTTCAACGTATCTATCAAAGCGCCGACGTCGTTGCAGGCTTATACTGCCGACAACACCGATAATACCGACATCAAGGTCGGCGATACAAAAACGATATCTTCGGTTTGGACTTATAACACAGAGTCGTATTCCAATTACAAATACGCTTATTCGGTAACGATCAATTCGCCCGACAGCAGGTCGCTCGATACGTTCTTCGATAATATCAAGCTTTATAAATCAAGCGGAAGCAATTGGGAATCGATAGACAGTGAAAAGTCGTTGACGGGCACAAGCGTTACTTTATATTTCGGTAGCAGTCGTCTTGAATCTCTTTCAAAGTTCAAGCTTGAATTTAAAGTCAATACTGCGAGTGAAATTTCGCAATGCCCGATCACAGTTTCGTATCGCGCATATAACAGAAACTCCACGTGGGGACAGTATCAAGATATTTCGGTGCGCTACACCCTGCGCGTCATCAACGAATTTACCGTATCGTTTAATGCGAACGACGGTTCGCTCGGCGCGGATGCGCCCGGGTCTATAAAAGTGACCAACGGCATGACGTACGGCATACTGCCCGCGCCGACGCGCGAATATTACGAGTTCGACGGTTGGTATACCGAGCTTAACGGCGGAGATCGGATAACGCATGATACGGTAGTGTCGTTGAGCGGCGATCAAACTATCTATGCAAAGTGGACGGCGAAGAATTACGACGTTGTGTTGGAGCTTAACGGCGGAAGCTTTACGGGCGGTTGGACGCAAGCAGACGGCAGTGTAAAAGCGGGCGGCAATTACGTTATCCCCGCCGATAATCAGGTCGAGCGCACCGGCTACGACTTTGCGGGCTGGTATACGCGTCTTACAGGCGGAGATCGCATTCATGCGAATGCCGCGGCAAACGGAACGATTTACACGGTCCTGTACGCGCATTGGACGCCCAAGACCGTTACCGTGTCGTTCGATACGGGCGATCCCGCAGTGACCGCGCCGAGCGCTTTAAAACGCGAATATAACGGTAAGTACGGAGAATTGCCTACTACGGTCGAACGCACTCATTACACGTTCGTCGGTTGGTTCACCGCGATCGACGGCGGCACCCGGATTTACGCCGATTCGACGGTAGCCGTTGCGTCTGACATAACGCTGTATGCGCACTGGACGCCTGTTACGTATAACGTAACGCTCGATTACGGTCATGTCGCGGACGGCGGAACGGAAAACATCAAAGCGGAATTTACCGCGCCGTACGGCTCGGAATTCGGCATACATCGAATAGTTATCCCTACGCGCGACGGATATGTGTTCGACGGTTGGTATAACGGATCGACAAACGTTTCCGACATCGCCGTGACGGTAGACGGAAATACGACGCTTACCGCGCACTGGAAAAAGATAGTGACCGTATCGTTCGTCGCCGATATGGAAGGCGTCGCCGATCCACAGAGCAAGCCGTATACGCAAGGCGATGCTTACGGACAATTGCCCGAACTCGTCAAGGACGGTCAAACTTTTCTCGGTTGGTTTATCGACGGCGGAACGGAAGCGGTGAAGGCTACCGATATCGTCGAAAGCGACGTGACGCTTACCGCGCACTGGCAGGCGACGGATCCTACGCCCGAAGAGAGCGGTGAGATCACCGAATAAAGCATGACCGCGGGGTCGCGGTATTGCAAAAATAAAGCAAATAACGAACAGTCCGTTGCGGTTCTTTCGCATCGGACTGTTGTTTTTTGTCTTTTGTTGATCTTTGATTTGATCCGACTCGCGATAATCAATCGCAGTCGACGTCGCAGCAGCAGTTATCGCAACCGCATTCGGCGCCGCAATTGTCGCAATCGTCGTAATCTATCTTGCACGAAGTGCATTCGTTGCAGTTGTCTGCGAGCGGCGAGAACTGTTGTTTGGCTTTGGTTATATTTTCGTCGGACGCTTGTTCGGTCTTATACATGCCGCGCTGTTGCATAAATTCAAATGCTTTATACTGATCTTCGGCGGCGTAATCGAGATTTTCGCGCAAGACGTTGCGGAACTGTTCTTCCGCCGCTTCGCAAAGCGCGGTCGAATAAAGCTTGACTATCTCTTTTTCGGAGCCGAGCACGTCCGAAATTATCTCGTAGTCGTCGAGCTTGCACTTTTCGCGCGCCGACGGCTTGTCCGATGAATAAAACTCGTCGACGGTAGCCGCGTTTTCGTCGCTCGGATCGCTGTTTTCGGCAACTTCGTAACCGAACTCGTCGGCATATTCGGCGTTATACGCGCTGTTGCCGTCGTCGGCGGTTTCAAGGTCGTAAAGGTCGGTCGTGTCCGTCGTGTAATCGTCGTTAGCGTCGTACGTGTTGCCGTATGCGCCGTCGAGATCGTTGTAGCGGTCGTCTGTCGCCGCCTGCTCGGTTTCGGGCGAGTTGACGTAATCGTCGTCGGACTTGACGTATTCTTCGGGCGAATTTACGAACTCCTCGGGCTTATGGTTATTCGTTTCGACAATAAAGTCGGAAGAAAACTCGGTGGGCATAGGCATGGGGATGGATTCGTCGGGCATATTGCCGAACGCGTTGTTATCGGGCGCGAAGCTCTTGTTTTCGTTATCGTTTTGCATAGCGGTCCTCCTTAGTTCCTGTCGAGATAGCCGCACAGTGATTCATAGCGGCGTTTGTGTCCGTTGGCAAGATTGCCGAGCGCGCAACGCAGGTCCTCGTTGTCTGTTTCGGACACGTAGTTGCAGCATTTTTTGTAAGCGAGCTTTTCGCTTCTGCACAGCTCGCTCAGTTCCGTCAAACTTTTTGTGGTCATTGTTATCTCCTTTGGTGACAATGTTTGTAAATTTAATATGTGAGACTTGATTTATTTTTATTCGCGGTGTATAATGTCGGTATGGGCAGGATAACCGACATTGTCAGACAAAAGCGCAATAAAACGCGCGTGAGTATTTTTATCGACGAAGAGTTCGTTTGCGGCTTGGACGAAGTGACTGCGCTTTCGGCTCGGCTCAAAATAGGCGACGATATAGACGAGAACGAGCTGAAAAAGGTCTTTTTTGAAAGCGAGCTCAATTCCGCATTCGAGCGCGCGGTCGGGTATTTGTCTGTTTCGCCGCGAGCGAAAAAAGAGATAGAGCGGTATTTGACCGATAAGGGCTACGATGCGGAGATCGTCGCCGCCGCGCTTAAAAGGCTGGACTCATACAGATATGTCGATGACCGCGCGTATGCCGAAAGCTACGTCAAGTCTAAGTCCAAGCGTTACGGCACGTTCCGACTCGCGTCGGAGCTCAAACGCAAGGGGATAGCGCAGGACGTGATAGATGAACTGCTCGACGAAAGCGGCGATACCGCCGTGCTCGACGTGGCAAAAAAATATTTGCGCTCGCATAAAACGGCGGATAAACAAAAGCTTAAACGGTTTTTGGCGGGGCGCGGGTTCGGCTGGGACAGCATTTCGGACGCGGTGTCGGAGCTCGCGCATAGCGGCGCGTTCGATATCGAAGAAGAATACGACGAATAATAAATAAAGATCCAAGGAGCAAGCGATGAACGAAATACTTTTGCCCGACGGTATAAGGATAGGCAACGCCGACGACGGCGTTACGGGCGTGACGTGCATACTGACGGATAAAGCGGTAGGCGGGGTATCGGTGCGCGGCG
>CANDGE010000053.1 GCA_947384195.1 uncultured Clostridia bacterium | reverse complement strand
GGGCTTTTGCCCGCATATGAGAAACCCCCGGCTTCGCCGGGGGAGTTTCATTGCTTGACAGTACTGCGATCAATTTATCGCCTTTGCGATCTTTGCTATCGCGCGTTTTTCTATTCGCGAAACATATGAACGCGAGATGCGTAATTTTTGCGCTACCTGCGACTGTGTGTATGCCGTTTTGTCGTAAAGTCCGTAGCGCAACGAAATCACTTGACGTTCGGGTTCGGTCAGCACTTCCGCCATGACTTTTTTTACTTTTTCGAGCACGATGCTGTTTTCTATGACGGCGAAGTCGTCCTTGGGCTGGGGGATAACGTCCATGAGCGCTATATCGTTGCCTTCCTTATCGGTGCCGACCGACTCGAACAGGCTTATCGCTTGGCGGTGCTTTTTGTTGGCGCGTATGTACATGAGTATTTCGTTTTCTATGCACTTTGCCGCATAAGTGGTGAGCTGACAGCCTTTATCGGGCGAAAACGTTTCTATGCCCTTTATAAGCCCGATACTGCCCACGCTTATAAGATCGTCGGCTTCGCCCGCATTGTTGTACTTTTTGACGATATGCGCCACAAGCCGCAGATTGTGTTTTACGAGCGTATCGTAAGCGTCGCGGTCGCCGTTTTTGTACCGTTCGAAGTATGCGCGTTCTTCCTCTGCCGTGAGCGGCTTGGGAAACGAGCCGTTTGTGTTTACGAACGACGTAAAAAAGAAGATGCGCGACAGGAATGCCATAAACGTTTCGATGATCATGATCGGACCTCGCTTTTTTGTTGTTTGTGTCGGGAGTTTATGTATATGCCGAAAATTGACGAAATTTGCCTGTCCGCGTTTTTTCTTGTAAAAGCGGTCAATCATTTGAAAAAGTCTTGCAATTACGAGCGTTATTTGGTATAATGCAAGTGATTTTGTCTGCTTTATCGGCAAGATCGCGCCGCAATTATAAGAAACGAGTCGATAAAAACTTGTTTTTGTACGGGCGTAGCGTTACAATAAGAAAGAGGTCTCTGTTTTGGAGTTTTTGGCGCAAAGCGGTGCGTCGGTCGTATCCGACGCGATAATATCTGTGTTTACCGTACTGCTGACGGTGTTTACGGCAGTGCTATTGGTGGTATTGTTGTGTCGATTCGCGGAGGACGACGGGCATGTGAAGCATAAAGCGTTGATATTGTCGGCGCTATTTGTTGCGGGCGCGGCGTTGCGGCTTGGGTTCGGATTGTGTATTCGCGGCTATCGCGACGATTATGCGGTTTTTACGCGAATGATAGAAAATCTCGGTAAGAACGGGCTTTCGGAATATTACGGCGGCGAAGCGGACGGCGTTTTGTATCCGATAGTGTATTTCGTATATCTTATATTCGGCGGGCTCGCAAATGTTACGGGGCTGTCGAGCTACGGGCTCGGTATGCAGTTTGCGGTCAAATTGCCGCTTATAGTCGCCGACCTGCTTGCGGCGTTTGCCGTATACCTGCTTGCGGGCAGATATTTCAACAAACGCATAGCGATCGTTTTGTGCGCGTTTGTCAACGTGTGCCCGATATTCTTCATCGGGTCGAGCGTGTGGTGCGCCCCGATAGTGTTTACGGCTATGTTCGCTTGCTTTGCGTGCTATTTTCTGGCGCGTAAAAATCATATTTGCGCGCTCGTATTTTTCACTGCGGCGGCGTTTTCGTCGAGAGAAGGCATATATCTGATGCCTGTTGCGTTGGTATTCGCCATATATCATTTCGTGCGTGCTTTGATCAATATAAAACGCGCCGCGCCCAAGGGCAAGGAATTGCTTGCCGACGGTCATGTTGCCGCGATCGCCGTTCCGATAGGGCTTGTCGTGTCGGTCGTCGGCGCATATCTTATAGGACTGTTTATGACAGCGTCGCACGACGCGAGCTTTTTCGGGTATATATACGACTTTTCGATCGCGCCGTTGGTCGAATGGAATTACTTTACGGTCAACGGTTTGAGCGTATATTCCATATTCGGGCAAAACGGTATAGCGCCGGGCGCGCGGTTTCCGTCGTGGGTGTTTGCTTGCGTGTTCATGGCGATAATAGTCGCGGTGGTTTGCGTGGTGTATTTTTCCAAGCGCAACCGTGCTACGCTCGTCATGCTCGCGGCGTATTCGATGTTCACGATGCAAATGTATTATCCCGGCAGCGACGGCGCGGGAATGCAGGGCGCGCTGTTGCTCTTGCTTGCGGCGTATGCGCTCGTGCGCGACAAGCGGTTGTTGCATGTGTTGTTCGTCGCGGGGCTCGCGTACGTCGTCAACGTCGTGAGCACGCTGTCGGCGTTCGGTTATCTCAATAACCTTGCCGATTTCAATTTCGGCGACGAGAGCATTGCGGTCACGGGCGCGGCCAACGCGGTCACGATAGTGTGTTCGGCGCTTGCGTTGTTGTCGCATTTATACTTTACGGTCATTGCCGTAAGCGTCGGTATGACGGGGCAAAAGAAATGCCTTATGCCCGCGCAGGGCTTGGGCAACAGCCTGAAAGAGTATTTTTCGGTCAAGAAGGGCTGAGCTATGTTGGCGAGAATTAACAGTTACGCACTCAACGGTTTGGAAGGTTACGGCGTCGGCGTGGAAGTGGATATCCATGCGGGATTGCCCGCTTTCGACGTGGTGGGACTGCCCGATACGGCTATCAAGGAGTCGCGCGAGCGAGTGCGGTCGGCCGTAAAGAACAGCGGATTCGATTTCACGCCGCGCAAGATAACCGTAAATCTCGCGCCCGCGAACACAAAAAAGGAAGGACCGATATTCGATCTGGCGATAGCGATGGGGTTGCTTGTGTCCACGGAACAGGCGGGCGTAGACGAGCGTCGTATGCCGCTCGCATCGGTCGGGGAATACGTGTTTTTGGGCGAGCTGTCGCTGTCGGGCGCGGTCACGCGCATAAACGGCGTTATGCCCATGTTGATATCCGCCCGCGAGCACGGGATAAAAAAGATAGTCATCCCGTACGCAAACGCGAGCGAAGCCATGTACATACGCGGTGTGGACGTTTATGCGGTCAAAACGTTGCGCGAAGCCGTGGATATTGTCAACGGCAATGCGCCCGCGCCGATACATACCTGCGATATTTCGGCGTGCGGGATATATACGGCGCACGAAGATATGAAATACGTCAAAGGTCAGTATTCCGCAAAGCGCGCCATGGAAATAGCGGCGGCGGGCGGTCACAACATGATAATGATCGGCGCGCCCGGCGGCGGCAAGACAATGCTCGCCAAATGTTTGCCGGGCATACTGCCCGATATGACCGAATCGGAAATACTCGAAACGACCAAGATCCACTCGGTGGCGGGCATACTCGACGAGCGTTACGGCATAGTTACGTCGCGCCCGTTTCGCAGTCCGCACCACACTGCGAGCCGCATAGCGCTTACGGGCGGCGGCACTTCCGCTCGGCCGGGCGAGATAAGCTATGCGCATAACGGCGTTTTGTTTCTGGACGAACTGCCCGAATATCCGCGCAGTGTGCTCGAAATATTGCGTCAACCGCTCGAGGACGGGGTCGTAACGGTTTCGCGCGCGGCGCGTACCGTCGAATATCCCGCCAACTTCATGCTCGTTGCGAGCATGAACCCGTGTCCGTGCGGGTTTTACGGATCCGCGACGCACGAATGTACATGCACGCCGTCGCAACGCGCTAAATACATGTCGCGTATATCGGGTCCGTTGTTGGACAGGATAGACCTGCATATAGAAGTGGACGAAGTCAATTACGGCGATCTGACGTCCGACGTCGAAGCCGAAAGCTCGGCTGCCGTAAAAGAAAGAGTCGACGCCGCGCGCAAAATACAGACTGCTCGGTACGTCGGTTCGCACGTTCATTCAAATGCGAAAATGACAAGCGAAATGATAAAAACTCATTGCGCGCTCGATGCGGCGGGCGAAAGGATAATGCAGAGCGCGTTCGATAAGCTGGGCATGTCCGCGCGCGCGTATACGCGAATACTCAAAGTGGCGCGCACTATCGCCGATCTCGACGGAAGCGTTAACGTATGCTCGAAGCACGTGGCCGAAGCGGTGATGTACCGTTCGCTCGACAAGGCGGTCAAGTAAATGCTGTTATCCGATCTGTATTTGTGGCTGTCGCAATCGCGTTTGCGCACGTCCAAGATAAATAGACTGCTCGATAAGCTTTCGCCGCAACGGCTTTGGGACTCGTTTGCGGACGAAGGCAAATATCTGCTCGACGAAAAAACGTTCAACGCGCTTAAACGCACGCGCAACGCCGATTACATAGACAGAGTAAAAGAGTATCTCGAAACCAATCATATTCGATACGTCACGCGCGCCGATCCCGTCTATCCGACTGCGCTCGCGCAATCGGAGGTCGATCCGCCGCCCGTATTGTATTATAAAGGCGATCTCGCCGTTACGCGCAAGCCGTGTCTTGCCGTCGTCGGTACGCGGCGTGCGTCGCAGTACGGCAAGTATTTTGCTCAGAACGAGGTGAGCGAGCTCGCGCGGTCGTTCACCATAGTCAGCGGGCTTGCGACGGGCATAGACGGTTATGCGCACAGCGCGGCGCTCGGCGTCGGCGGCGATACGGTAGCGGTGCTCGGCAGCGGATTGTTCAATCCGTCGCCCGTGTCCAATCTGGGACTGTTCGACGACATTTGCCGAAAAGGTTTGGTATTGAGCGAATATCCGCCCGACGCACATGCGACGGAATATACTTTTCCCGAACGCAACAGGATAATAAGCGGGCTGTGTAAGGGCGTGCTCGTCGTAGAAGCGCGAGAGCGAAGCGGATCGCTCATAACGGCAAGGTGCGCGCTCGAACAAGGTCGCGACGTTTTTGCCGTTCCCGGCGATATAGACAAACAGCGTTCCGACGGCGCTAACAATTTGCTTAAACAGGGCGCGGTGCCCGTAACGTGCGCCGACGATATCGTCAGGTATTACGGTATGCGCGCTCCCGAAAAGCGCGCGCCGCAAACGCTCGCGTTGGACTTTGCGCAGGAGCAAGTGCTTGCGGTGCTCAAAGACGGCGAAAAGAGCTTCGACTGCTTGGTCGAAACGTGCGGCATGACGGTGCCCGAGCTCAACACGGCGTTATCTACGCTCATGATCTACGGGCTCGTTCGCGAAAAGGTAAAAAATCTGTATTGTATCTCGAAATAAAGGAGAGAAAACAAAGTGAATCTGGTTGTGATAGAGGGCTTCGGTAAGCTCGAAACGGTACAAAAATATCTCGGAAGCGGATACAAGGTATTCGCCACGGGCGGACACGTCCGCGATCTTCCGCCCAAGCGTTTGGCAGTGGACGTCAGAAACGACTTCGAGCCGACGTACGTCGTTATGGACGACAAAAAGACCATTGCGGAAAATCTCAAAAAAGCGGCGCAATCCGCCGAAACCGTTTTGCTCGCGACCGACCCCGATCGCGAGGGCGAAGCCATTTCGTGGCACGTTGCGACACTGTTGAACATTCCCGACGATGCGCCTGTGCGTATAGAGTTCAACGAGATAAGCAAAAAGGCGATACAAAGCGCGCTCAAAGCGCCGCGTGCGATAGACAAAAATCTGGTCGACGCGCAACAGGCGCGCCGCGTATTGGACAGGCTGGTCGGTTATAAGCTGTCGCCCGTGCTTTGCAAAAAGATACAGAGCAATCTCAGCGCGGGCAGAGTGCAGTCGGTCACGCTCAGGCTGGTAGTCGATCGAGAGCGCGAGATAGCGGCGTTCGTGCCCGAAGAATATTGGAATTTCTTTTCGCACTTGAAAAACGCGAACGGCGAGCCCGTCAAAGCGACGTTCGTCGGTCGCGGCGGCGAAAAGATCAAGCTCGGTTCCGAGGCCGAAGTCAATGCGCTCGTAAATGCGCTGGACGGTGCGGAATACGTCGTTGAGAACGTAAAAAAGACGGTCACCAAGGCGCACCCGTTTGCGCCGTTCATCACGTCTACCATGCAGCAGGACGCAATGAACAAGCTCGGCATGAGCTTGCGTCAAACGTCGGCGGCGGCGCAGTCGCTTTACGAGGGCGTCGATCTTCCCGGCGAAGGCAAGGTCGCGTTGATCACTTATATCCGTACCGATTCGACGCGAGTATCGGCGGATGCGGTCGCGGCGGCGCGCGAATATATAGGCGCTAAGTTCGGCGACAAATATTTGCCCGAAAAGCCCAATCATTACGCGTCTAAAAAGAGCGCGCAGGACGCGCACGAGGCAATACGTCCCATCACGCTCGACCGCACGCCCGACAGCATAAAAGCGCACGTACCGAAAAACATTTACGCGCTGTACAATCTTATCTATAAACGGTTTTTGGCGAGCCAAATGTCCGACGCGACGTACAATTCGGTGTCGGTCGATATCGGCGCAAACGGGCATAACTTCCGCATAAGCGGTAGAACGCCGTTGTTCGACGGTTTTACCAAGGTGTACGCCGTGCCCGAAAAGGAGGGCGACGACGAAAAATCGGAGAGCACAAAGCGCGTTCCGGAGCTCAACGTCGGAGAAAAATTGGAGTTCGTCAAGCACGAGTACGATCAGAAGTTTACCAAGCCGCCCGCACGTTATACCGAGGCGAGCCTTGTAAAGGCTATGGAGGAAAAGGGCATAGGCAGACCTGCGACGTACACGCCGACGGTCACTCTGTTGTTCGCGCGAAAGTATATAGAAAAGACGGGGCGGGCGATAGCCGCCACGGAACTCGGCTGTAACGTCACCGATATGCTCGTCAAGTATTTCCCCGACATCATGGACGTGGGATTCACCGCCGCCATGGAAACGCGGTTGGACGGCATAGAAGACGGCGGCGTGCGTTGGCAAAGCGTTATCGCCAAGTTTTACGACGGGTTCGAGGACAAGATACACGAAGCGCTCGGCGACGATTATACGCTAAAAGAGCCCGATATCGAAACCGATTACGTCTGCGAAAAATGCGGCGCGAAAATGGTGATCAAGACGGGCAGATACGGCAGGTTTTTGGCATGTCCCAATTATCCCAAATGCAAAAATACCAAAAATTTGGACGAAAACGGAAAGCCGATCGAGCACGCGGAGCCCGAGCAGTCTGACGTCGTCTGCGAAAAATGCGGCGCGAAAATGGTGATCAAGACGGGCAGGTACGGTAAGTTTTTGGCTTGTCCCAATTATCCCAAGTGCAAAAACATCGTCAACATAGAACAGCCCGAAAGCAAGGACGCGATAGAGCTTCCGCCGTGTCCCAAGTGCGGCAAACCGCTTAAAAAGATATCGACGTACCGTTCGGTGTTTTACGGCTGCACCGGGTATCCCGAATGCGACTTCACTTCGTCAGATCCGCCCACAAAAGAAAAATGCCCCGAGTGCGGCGCGTATTTGCTGTTGAAGTCGGGCAAGAACGGCAAGTATTACAAATGCTCGTCCAAGACGTGTAAATACAAGCGCGATCACGAAGACAATGCAAAATAACTCCGTCGACATAATAGGCGGCGGGCTGGCGGGTTGCGAAGCCGCGCTGTATCTTGCGTCGCGCGGCGTGCGCGTCAGGCTGTACGAGGCAAAGCCGAAGTGGCGTTCGGCGGCGCATAAGAGCGACGGGCTCGCCGAAATAGTTTGCTCCAACTCGCTCAAAAGCACGGTGCAGACCACGGCGGGCGGCACGCTCAAAAACGAGCTCGATGCGCTCGGTTCGCGGCTTTTGGAAATAGCGCGACAAAATTCCGTGCCTGCGGGTAGCGCGCTCGCGGTCGACCGCGACGGGTTTTCGCACGCCGTGACGCAAGCGGTGCGCGAACAAAAAAATATAACCGTGGTAAACGAGATAGTGCAAAGCATAGACGCATCGTCGCTTACGTTGGTATGCGCGGGACCCGTGTGTCACGACGGGCTCGCGCGTTCGCTTATGGCTTTGACGGGCGAAGAGTCGTTGCACTTTTACGACGCCGCCGCGCCGATAATAACAGCCGAGTGCGTAGATATGTCGCGCGCTTTTTTCGGCGCGCGTTACGGCAAGGGCGACGACGATTATCTTAATTGTCCTATGACAAAGGACGAATATCTCGCGTTCTACGACGCGCTGATCGGCGCGGAACGTGTTATCGACGAAGCGGTCGATGTGTTTGAAGGCTGTATGCCCGTAGAAGTTATGGCGGCGCGCGGAGTGGACGCATTGCGGTACGGTCCGTTGCGTCCGGTAGGATTTCGCGATGCGGGCAAGCCGTATGCGGTGTTACAGCTCCGTCGCGAAAACACGCGCGCGTCGCTGTATAATCTCGTAGGATTCCAGACCAATCTTAAATTCGGAGAGCAAAAGCGGGTGTTCTCGCTTATCCCCGCGCTCAAAAACATAGAGATAGTGCGGTACGGCGTTATGCACCGCAACACGTTTATAAACGCGCCGATGTGTTTAAACTCCGATCTGCGGCTCAAAGCGTACGGCAATACTTTTGTCGCCGGACAGCTGTGCGGCGTGGAAGGTTATGTCGAAAGCATTGCGACGGGGCTGTTGGCGGCGATAAACGCCGAGCGGATGCTTCGCGGCGAAAATACGGTCGTTCCGCCCGAACAAACGGTGCTCGGCGCGCTTTGCAAATACATCACCGCGCCTAACGTTAACTTCCAGCCGATGAACGCCAATTTCGGCATATTGCCGCCGCTCGACGGCGTTAAAAAAGCGGAGCGCAAACAGGCTTACTACGACCGCAGCGCCGCCGCTATCGCCGAATGGGCGCAAAATACGGGCGTCGGCGGATAGACAATGTATGCGATATATGCGATTTCGATTGTCAACGCGGTGCGTTTGTGATATAATATTAATCGTATAACCGAAAGGAGATTTGTGTGTATGAAACTCGAAGGAACGACCATTGTCGGAGTGCGGCGTAACGGCGAGACCGTTATCGCGGGCGACGGACAGGTCACGCAGAACAATCAGGTGATAATGAAAGGCAATGCAAAAAAAGTGCGGCGCGTGTATAACGACAGCGTCGTGCTCGGCTTTGCGGGATCGGTCGCGGACGCTTTTACGCTTAGCGAACGGTTTGAAGAAATGCTCAATAAATATTCGGGCAATCTCATGCGCGCGGCGGTGGAGCTTGCCATGCTTTGGCGCGGCGACCGCGCGTTGCGTCAGCTCGAGGCGCTAATGATAGTGGCGGATAAGAACGACATGTTCATAGTGTCGGGAAGCGGCGACGTCATAGAACCCGAGCACGGTATATGCGCTATCGGTTCGGGCGGAAACTACGCGCTTGCGGCGGGCAGGGCGTTGCTCGACAATACCGATATGTCGGCGGAGCAGGTAGCGCGCGAAGCTATGCGCATAGCGTCGGACATCTGTATATTCACAAATTCCAACATCGTTGTGGAGGTGGCTTGATGGATATGACGCCCAAGCAGATAGTAGCCGAGCTCGACAGATATATCGTCGGTCAGTCAAAAGCAAAACGCGCCGTGGCGATCGCTTTGCGCAACCGCTACCGCAGGAGCAAACTGCCCGAGAGCGTGCGGGAGGAGATAACGCCCAAAAATATCATAATGAACGGTCCGACGGGCGTCGGCAAGACCGAGATCGCGCGGCGGCTCGCAAAGATAATGCACGCGCCGTTCATCAAGGTGGAAGCAACCAAATATACGGAGGTCGGTTACGTCGGACGCGACGTGGAGTCCATGATACGCGATCTCGCGGAAACGGCGGTGCATCTCGTCAAGCAGGAGCAAATGGCGGAGGTCGCCAACAAGGCGCGCGAGTTCGCCGAAAACAAGATAATCGACGTGCTTATCAAGGCGCGTAAAAAATCGCAGAGCGACACGGCGGAGTCGGTGCTTAAAGCACAGCTTAAAGACGAATTGCGCGACGGCAAACTCGACAAAACCGTTATCGAAGTGGAAATATCCGAGCGTATGCCGCAAATGCAGGCTATGCCCGGTATGGCGATAGATCTCAACCTCGGCGAAATGCTGGGCGGACTGAGCGATCTTTTGCCGCAAAAAAAGAAACGGCGCAAGATATCGGTAAAGGAAGCGCTCGAACTTTTCACGGAGGAAGAGACCGAGCGGCTGTTGGACATGGACGCGATAAAAGCCGAGGGCGTGCGTCGCGCGCAAGAGGACGGCATAATATTTATCGACGAGATAGATAAGATAGCCAACCGTCAGGGCGCGAGCGGCGGTATGGACGTTTCGCGCGAGGGCGTTCAGCGCGACATACTGCCGATAGTCGAGGGTTGCACGGTCATGACCAAGTACGGCGCGATCAAGACCGATTATATATTGTTTATAGCGGCGGGCGCGTTCCAAATATCGAGCGTTACCGATCTTATTCCCGAATTGCAAGGGCGTTTTCCCATACGCGTCGATCTGGAATCGCTCACGTTCGACGATTTCGTGCGCATATTCACGGAGCCCGAAAACTCTGTCACGCGTCAGTATGCGGCTATGCTGTCGGTGGAAAACATCGAGCTGACGTTCACTCCCGAGGCGATAGAGGAAATGAGCCGTATCGCCGTCATGGAAAACGAAACGGGCGAGGATATAGGCGCGCGACGGTTGCATACCGTTATGGAAAGTCTGTTGGAGGACATAAGCTTCAACGCAGACGGCAACAATCCGATGTTAGAAGTAAGCGTAGACAAAGCGTATGTCGCGGAGCATCTCGCAAAAGAGATATCTGCGCATGACCTTAAAAAGTATATTTTGTGATCATGATAAACGTACCCAAAGGCACAAAGGACATGTTGCCGAGCGAATCGCACAAATGGCAGGCGATAGAGCGCGCGGCAAAAAAGGTGACGTCGTTGTACAACGTAAAACAGATCCGCACGCCCGTTTTTGAACATGCGGAGCTGTTTTTGCGCTCGATAGGCGACAGCACCGATATAGTCAATAAGGAAATGTATATTTTCGAGGACAAGGGCGGGCGCAAAATGGCGTTGCGTCCCGAGGGCACGGCGGGCGTCGTGCGCAGCGTGCTCGAAAACAATATTTGCGAGAGCGTTCCGCAAAAGCTGTATTATATCGAGAGCGTGTATCGCTACGAACAGCCGCAAGCGGGACGATACAGAGAGCATCATCAGTTCGGCGCGGAATTTTTCGGCAGCGAACTGCCGTGTTTCGAGATCGAGCTGTTGAGCATGGCGCATATGTTCTTGCGCGAGATCGGCTTTAACGACCTGCGTTTGCGCATCAATTCCATCGGTTGCGACAAGTGCCGCGCCGAGTTCAACAAGGCGTTGCGCGAATTCTTGGCGAGCGTCAACGACAAGATATGCGGCGATTGCAAACGGCGCGCGGAGCAAAATCCGTTGCGCACGCTCGATTGCAAGGTGCCGTCCTGTCGCGAAGTGTACAAAGCCGCGCCGCGCTTGAACGACTATTTGTGCGACGATTGCAAGGCGCATCATGCGCAGGTGCTAAAAGGCTTGGATGCGGCGGGCATAAAATACTTCGCCGACGAAAATCTCGTGCGCGGGCTCGATTACTATACGCGCACCGTGTTCGAGTTTTGCGACGGCGATCTCGCCGTGCTCGGCGGCGGCAGGTACGACGGGCTTTGCGAACAGCTCGGCGGCAAGCATACGCCGTGCGTCGGGTTCGGATGCGGCATAGAGCGGCTTATCGCGGCGGCGGAAACGCGCGGCATAGAGTTTGACGATTCCGCGCCCAAAGTGTTCGTAGCCGCGCAGTGCGACGCAGCGCGCGCCGAGTGTGCATGCTTGACCGAAAAACTTCGCGCCGTCGGCATATCGGCGGAAAGCGATCTCATGAATAAGAGCCTTAAAGCGCAGTTCAAGTACGCCGACAGACAGGGCTTTTTGTATGTGCTCACGGTCGGCGAGGGCGAACTGCAATCGGGCGTTTTCAACGTTAAGCGTATGGCGGACGGCTCGGTCACGGCGTTCGACCGCGCTGCGCTCGTCGACGGCATAAAGCGGCTCGTCGGATAATGAACGAAGCGTTTTCGCGTACGGCGTCGCTCATAGGCGAACGGGCGTTCAAGAAGCTTGCCGACGCGCACGTGCTTGTGGTCGGGCTCGGCGGAGTGGGCGGCGCGGCGCTCGGTGTGCTCGTTCGTTCGGGCATAGGCGAGCTTACGCTCGTCGACGGTGACGTATTCGAGCCGTCCAATCTTAACAGGCAATTGCTGTGCACGCGCGCGCAGCTCGGACGCAACAAAGCGGAAGTCGCGCGGGAATACGTTTTATCCGTCGATCCGCAGGCAAAGCCGCATGCGGTAGGAGAGTATGTTTCGCCCGATAATATCGATCGTATACTCGATACTCGATATTCGTATTGCGTCGATGCGATAGACGACGTAAAAAACAAAGTCGAGCTGATAGCGGCGTGCAAGCAATGCGGTATCCCCGTCGTATCGGCGATGGGCGCGGGCAACAGAACCGATTGCGGATTTACAGTCACCGATATTTACAAGACGCAAAACGATCCGCTCGCGCGCAAGCTCCGTCACGAACTGCGCTCGCGCGAAATACGATCGCTCGACGTAGTGTGCGCAACGTCGCCGCCCGACGTGCGGAGCGGTTCGCCGTTGTCGATAGCCGCGCCGCCGATGGTCATGGGCGCGATAATGGCTAACTTAGTCGTGACAAAGCTCGCCGAAACGGCGCAATAGTACGTAACAACACACGCAAAACACCACACGGAGATAAATATGGAACTCGAACTCATAGAAAAAATCGATCCCGAAGTAGCCGCGAGCATGAGAAAAGAGCTCGCCCGTCAGCGCGACAAAATAGAGCTCATCGCAAGCGAAAACTTTGTTTCGCCGGCGGTAATGGCGGCGGCGGGCTCGCACTTGACCAACAAGTATGCTGAGGGGTATCCCGCCAAACGTTACTACGGCGGTTGCGAGTATGTCGACGAGATAGAAACGCTCGCGATAGAACGCGCAAAAGCGTTGTTCGGCGCGGAGCACGCCAACGTTCAGCCGCACTGCGGCGCAAACGCCAATCATGCGGTGTTCTATGCGGTCTTACAGCCCGGCGACACGTATATGGGTATGGATCTGGCGCACGGCGGTCATTTGACGCA
>CANDGE010000052.1 GCA_947384195.1 uncultured Clostridia bacterium | reverse complement strand
AAGCCGATAAATATCCCGAATCGGCGTTTTATATGGTCGGCGATCTCGATGAAGTCAAGGAGAAAGCGGACAGTTGAGCAAGTTCTATTTGCGCATAGCTACGCCCGAATGCGATTTTTATTCGGGCGAGATAGAATATCTTTCCGTGGATACGCCCGACGGGCGCGCGGGCTTTATGCGCGGTGCGTTACCGCGCGTATCTGTCGTTTCCGCAGGATACTTGGAGATATCGGACGAGGGCATGCGGAAAAGATTCGATTGCGGCGACGGTCTGTTGTGTGTAGACGGCGACGGCGTTACGTTGATAACTTCGCGTTGCGCAGACCGAGAACAGTCGACGGCGGGCGGCGCCGACGTTAAAAATGCGGAGCGCGCCGCGAGCGATCGCGAACACGATTATGCCAAGGCGCGCGTCATGTCGGCTGTATATAAGCTGAAAAACAAGGATAGCTCCGACAACGTGTAACATTTTCGCCATGCCGTGCATATAATTATCATGCTATGCAAACGGTGGTCAATATGTCGCGTATGCGGCACAATATTCGCAGGATACGCTGTAAAACGCGTAACGGCTTTTGCGCCGTCGTCAAATCGGACGCATACGGGCACGGTATAGCCACGGCGGGTTTCATCGCTCAGGCGGTAGATTGTTTTATGGTAGCAAACGCAGGCGAGGCGTTCGAGCTTCTTGCGGTTGCCGACAAGCCGACGCTTGTTTTAGGCGGCGACATATCGCCGTTCACGCGAGTGTACGAGCCTCAGATCGTTCCTACGGTGTGCGACGTGAAACAGCTAAACGGCGTTATGAGCGCGGGCTATAAAAAGTTTTCGGTCGCGGTCAATACAGGCATGAACAGGCTGGGCGCTGACGAAAAGTCGTTGTCCGATATAGTGTCGCGATGTAAAGAACTCGATGTTATGCCGTACTCTGTCTATTCGCATTTATACGGCGGAATATCGTCGGCGAGCGGGCAGGCGGCGGAGTTCGAGCGGCTTACCGCCGAGCCGATTCTTCGGGCAAAACGGCATTTATACTGTTCGTGCGCGCTCGATCTGCCCGGATTCGATCTGTTTGACATGACGCGTTGCGGAATAGCGATGTACGGTTATTCGGACTATACTGACGTGTGCATGAGCGTGCGTGCTAAAATAGTCGCGCTAAACAGGGTCGGCCGAGGCGAGCATATAGGCTACGGCGATTACACGCTCGACAGGGATGCGTTGATAGCGACGGTGGCTTGCGGTTACGCCGACGGTCTGCGGCGTTGCGACAAACAGCTGTTCTTGACCGTTCGCGGCAAAAAGTGCCCGATCATCGGTATGCCGTGCATGGACTTGTGCATGATAGACGTTACGGGGCTCGATTGCCGTGTCGGCGAGTATGCGTATCTTATAGCGTGCAAGAGCGACGCGGAATACTTGGCAAAATGCTACGGCACTATAATCTATGAGGTTTTGACAGGTTTCAATGGACGAACGGAAAGGATATACATGTGATAAAGCCGAGCTCAGACGTATGCTCGTCGAGCGACGCGCGGGGCTTGCGGACAAGCCCGAGCTTTCGTATACCGTCGCGCAAAAGGTTTTGTCGCTGGTAAGCGGTAACGTTATGGTTTACGTTTCCATCGGTTCGGAGCTCGATACATACGGACTGATACGATGTCTTTTCGATCGCAAAGACGTCAACGTATACGCGCCTTTTACGCTAAACGGCGTCATCGTTCCGCGCCCGCTCGTCAAGCTCGATCGTCCGAATAATATCGGGAATTTACCCGAAGAATGTTACGGACAAGCCGAAAATGCCGAAAACGACGGAATTTTCGTAGAAATCTTGGATTTTTGTTTAACTCCGCTGTTGGGTTTTAACAGCGACGGGTTTCGCATAGGATACGGTAAAGGGTGCTACGACAGATATTTTGCCGAGCACGCTTGCAAAAAGCGTATCGGCTTGGCTTTCGAGTGTCAACGCGTAAATTTTACGCCCGATCCGCATGATATGCCGCTCGATTGTTGCGTTACCGAGCGAAAAGTGCTATACTTTAAATCATGAGAGTGATAGCGGGCAAGTACAAAGCGACCAAGCTGGTTTCGCCGCGCGGCGAGGTGCGACCGACGACCGATCTTGTCAAGGGCAGTTTGTTCTCGATGTTACAGTCGAAAGGGTCGATCGCGGACGCCGACTGTTTGGATCTGTTTTGCGGTAGCGGCTCGCTCGGGATCGAGGCATTGTCGCGCGGCGCGCGTTCGTGCGTGTTCGTCGACGCCGATACGCGAAACGCGTCGGTCAATCTCGATAAGCTCGGGATATCGGCGCGAACGGTGAGAGCGGATTTCCGCAAGGCGTTGAGGCTGTTGCGCGGGCAAACATTCGACTTGGTGTTTTGCGATCCGCCGTATAAAACGGACTATGCCGAACAGGCGTTGCGGCTGTTGGTGAAGTACGGTATGCTCGGCAGCGACGGTATTGCGGTAGTTGAGCACGCCGTCGGGACGGAGATAAACGCGCCGAATACTCAAACGGTAGACAGCAGAGTGTTCGGAGTATCGGCATTCGATTTGGTGCGAGGTAACGATGAAAGCGATATTTGCGGGAACATTTGACCCGTTTACGGCGGGGCATCGCGACATAACGGAGCGTGCGCTCGGCGTGTTCGGCGAAGTGACGGTAGCGGTAGCGCGCGAGACAGGTAAAAGCTGTATCGACGCGAGCGAGCGCGAGCGTTTGGCAAAGCTTGCCGTGAGCGATCTTTCCGGCGTAACGGTGACGGTGTTCGACGGGTTGCTTTCCGATTTTCTGACAGCCAACGGCGATTGTGTGCTCGTTCGCGGCGTACGCGATTGTCGCGACTTCGAGTACGAACGCGAACTTGCCGCCGTATATCGATCGCTTTGCGGCAAGGATACGGTCGTATTGATGACTGCGGCGGAGTTTTGTCACGTTTCTTCGTCGGTGGTGCGCGAGCTTGCACGGCTCGGCGGATCGCTCGACGGGTACGTCGTGCCGCAGTCGCAACGGTATATCGAACAGTTATACGCAAAAAGATCTTGACGGAGTGTATCATGAAAGAAAACGTCGATGCTTTGGAAATATTGGACAGGCTCAGAGCGGAACTCGAGGGCGGACGCGGGATCTTTTCCAAAAAGCCCGATATCGGCTTATGTGCGGAACTTTGCGACAAACTCGCAAAGGTTTTGCCGGAGTCTATAAACGACGCCGAATATATCAAACATAAGCGCAAAGAGATCTTGGCAAACGCCGACGTAGTGGCTAAAAATACCATTCGCGCCGCGGAAGAAAAGGCGAACAATCTCGTTTCCGAATCCGAAGTAGTCAAAAGCGCGCAAGCGGCGTCCAATCGTATCATCGAAAGCGCATACGCCAAGTGCGATAATCTGATAATCCGCACGAAAGCGCATTTGGACAATCTGTTTAAAGAAACGGAAAACTTTTTGTGCTCGACGCTTGCCGTTGTGCGCACCAACCGCGAAGAACTGCGCGCCGCGCTGTCGGACGAGAAAAAGGGATAACTTTCGATCGAATGTTCCGTACTGTAAGAAAACTGCCCGCGCCGAAAGAGCTGAAAGAGTCGATGCCGCTTTCGGATACGTCGGTACATAACAGAGAAAATGCGTTGCGACAAATACGCAACATACTCGACGGCATAGATAAACGCAAGCTGTTTGTTGTCGGACCGTGCTCGGCGGATAACGTCGATGCGGTTTGCGATTATGCCGTGCGTCTTGCCGCGATAGCCGATGCGGTGAAGGACAAAATATTCATCGTAATGCGTGCGTATACGGCTAAAACCCGAACTCGCGGCGACGGGTATTTGGGATTGTTGCATCATTCCGATAAAAACGGCGATACCGATCTTGCCGCGGGGCTTGCCGCCGCGCGCGGACTGCATATACGCATCGCACGGGAAAGCGGACTGTGTACCGCCGACGAACTCGTATATACCGATACGGTCGATCATTTTTCGGACGTTATTTGTTATGCCGCCGTCGGTGCGAGAACGAGCGACGATCCTATGCACAGATTCGTCGCGAGCGGACTGGATATTCCGGTCGGCATAAAAAATCCGACGAACGGCAATCGCGACGAGCTCGTCGGCAGTGTTTGCACGGCGCGCGCATCAAACGCTTTTATGTTTCGCGGCGAGCAGGTGCAGACGGGCGGCAACGCTTACGCTCATGCGATATTGCGCGGAGCAGTGGATAAAAACGGCAGACATTTGCCTAATTACGGGTATGACGATGTCATGAGTTTTGCGACCGATTGCGGCGTAATGATAGATGCGGGACATTCCAACAGCGGCAAAAATGCCGACAAACAGTGCGATGTAGTCAACGATGTTTTGAGCATTGCCGCAAGCTCACCCGATTACAATGCGGCGGTAAAGGGCGTCATGATAGAAAGCTATTTGCTTGACGGCAATCAACCGCTCGACGGCGGCGATCGCGGCAGATCCGTCACCGACGCTTGTTTGGGCATAGACAAGACGAAAAAGCTTATCGAATTTGCCGCGGAACGCATTGTCATGTAGCGTTATTCGTGCTCGATGGGCGGAAAACGTCGAAAACGGTCGTGTTTCGTCGATATTGCGCCGACATGCCATAGCCATTGCTTTGTATGATATACTCTTTGTTGTTCGGAGGTGAAAGCATGGCTCGTAAAACAGGCGAACTCAAAAAACGGTGCTGGCTGGCAAAACAACGGCTCAAAATGGGTTATTGGGAGTCTGTCAGACAAGACAAAAGCAGGGTTGCGTCGGACGGCGCGGCGGCGCAAGCGACGGCGGGTTTACAGGCGCACGTAAGACTGATGCGCGATGCGGAGGTCGCGGCGGGGCTGTCGCCGCATGACGAGAAGATGTATCTCAAAGTTTGCGAGATACTCGACAGCAACGAAGTTACCATCAATCCCATAGGTCAGTTGATCGAGCGCGATGTGTACGACAGACTGGACGGCGCGTCGCGTCAGCGGTATGTTTTGGAGCTTTCCGAAAAATTCCGCGAATTGAAAGACAGATATTACCGCGAACGCACGACGGGCGCGTAAAAAATCGAAAGAGGCAATATGTACAACATCGAAGAACTAAACGAAATACAAAAACAAGCCGTACTGCGTACGGAAGGCGCAGTGCTCGTCACCGCCGGCGCGGGGAGCGGCAAAACGCGGCTTTTGACTCATCGTATAGCGCATTTGATAAACGAGTTGCGGGTGCCCGCTTATAATATCCTTGCGATCACGTTTACAAACAAAGCGGCTAACGAAATGCGTGTCCGCTTGGAGAGTATGCTTAAAAATACGGACGGCATATGGATATTTACATTTCATGCCGCTTGCGTTCGCATACTCAGGCGGTATATCGATAAAATAGGATTCGATAAGAATTTCACTATATACGGAGACGCCGAAACAAAAGCGGTCATAAAACGCATTTGCAAAGAGATCGATTTGAACGAGGACATGATAAAGCGTGTTTCGACGGAAATTTACAATGCAAAAAGCAAAGGCGTTTCGCCCGACGATTATGTTTCCGTTCATAAGTTCGCACAAGATGCGGAGGAAATAGCCAACGCCTATGCTCGATATCAAGCCGCGCTTAAATCGAACAATGCGCTCGATTACGACGATCTGCTCAATAAAACGTTGTATTTGCTCGAAACAAGCGACGAAGCTCGCGAATATTATCAAGACAAATTTCGTTATATACATATCGACGAGTTTCAGGATACCAATGAAGTTCAGTATAAAATAGCGAAGATTTTGTCGGCTAAGCACGGCAATATCTTTGCGGTAGGCGATGAGGATCAGTGCATATATACTTGGCGCGGCGCGTCGATAGATAATATTTTCAATTTGCAAAAAGACTTCGACTGTACGGTGTTAAAACTCGAACAGAATTATCGTTCGACGTCCAACATACTCGCCATTGCAAACAGGATCATTAAGGGCAACACTCAACGCTTGGACAAAAAACTTTGGACGGCGCAAGGCGACGGACAAAAAGCGGTTTGTTTCGGTGCGGCAACGGACGGATTCGAGGCCGATTATGTGGTTCGGACTATTTACGAGCTTGTGCACGACGGCGAATACAATTATTCGGACTGCGCCGTGTTGTTGCGGTTGAATGCGCTTACCCGTCCGTTTGAAGAACGGTTTTTGCAATACGGCATCCCGCACAAGGTATACGGCGGGTTTAAGTTTTACGACCGCAAGGAAATAAAAGACGTTTTGGCGTATGCGCGGCTGTCGGTAAATATTTACGACGACGAGGCCGTATCGCGCATCATAAATTTCCCGCGGCGCGGGATCGGCGAAACGTCGGTGGAAAAAATACGCGAATACGCCGCGCAAACGGGCAGGAGCATGTTTGAAACGATAGTCAATGCGGAAAATGCGCCGTTCCCGACTGCGCTCAAATCCAAATTGATCGATTTCGGTAAAGCGCTTACGAGCTTGCGGCAAGCGGCGCAGGGCGACGTCAAGCAATATTTCAAATATCTGTTGTATAGCGTGCTCGACGTAGTCGGTCTTTTTTCCGACGACGACGAGAATGCGGCGCGACTCGAAAACGTCAACGAGCTTGTTAACTCGGTATGCGAATTCGTTAAAAACAATCCCGATTCGACGGTATCCGATTATCTGCAAACCGTATCGCTGTACAGCGATACCGACGATATGAACGACGACAACGCCGTAACGATAGCGACCGTTCACAGTGCAAAGGGGTTGGAGTTTCCGGTCGTATTCGTTGTCGCGCTCGAAGACGGGGTATTTCCTTCGCTCCGTCTCAACGAAAACAGTTCGGCGCATATGGAAGAGGAGCGACGCTTGATGTACGTCGCCGTGACTCGCGCCATGCGTCGATTGTTTTTGACTTATGCCAAGTCGAGATTTTTATACGGCGAGACCAAGTACAATATACCGTCGCGGTTCTTATGCGAGGCCGGGCTTGTCGAGCGCAAAGCCGAAAGCGTCGATGTGTTTACCGCAAGCCCGTCGTATCGCGGCGTGGGGCAGTTTGCTCGAGCATCCGCATCGGGTTACTCGTCGGATACGCGCGGGCAAAAGAGCGGTGCGGGCGGCGCTACGTTCGGCGGCGAGAAATTCGACGGCACGTATAAAAGCGGCTTCGGCGCAACTATGCAACGTACGCACAGCGTGCAAAATTCGGGTTCGGATAAAGCGCGTTTCGTTGTCGGCGCGCGCGTGATGCACAAGCGTTTGGGCGCGGGCACTATTTTAAGCGTCGAAAACGTAGGCAATAATCTGTATGCGAAAATAGAATTCGAGCGCGGCGGCATAATGAATCTCGCCGTTGATTTTGCGCCGCTCACAGTTATCGAGGAGTAAATAATGAACGATCCGCAAACCATGCGCGAGCTTGTAGACAGGCTTAACGAACTCGCTTATCGATATTACGTGCTCGACGAGCCGTCGGTCTCCGATAAGGAATACGACGCGCTGTACGACAAGTTGGTCGCGCTCGAAAACGAGAGCGGACAGGTTTACGACGATTCGCCGACGAAGCGTGTCGGCGGCGAGCCGCTCAAAGAGTTTTTGCCGCATACGCATATCCATAGACTGTACAGCCTTGACAAATGCAACAGCTTCGACGCTTTGCGCGCGTGGTTCGGCAAAATAGAGACTGCGCTCGGATACGCGCCCGAATGTACGCTCGAATACAAGCTTGACGGACTTACCATATGTTTGACATACCGCGACGGCAAACTCGTCACCGGCGCGACACGCGGAAACGGCGAGATCGGCGAGAACGTTACCGAGCAGGTCAAGACAATAAAATCCGTGCCGCTCGGCATAGAGTATAGCGGCGAAGTGGAAGTGCAGGGCGAGGGCATAATGCGTATAAGCGCGCTCGAAAAATACAACGCGACCGCCGCAGTGCCGCTTAAAAATCCGCGTAACGCCGTTGCGGGCGCGATACGCAATCTCGACGTCAGAGAAACCGCAAAGCGCAATCTCGACGTGATTTTTTATAATGTAAATCATATATCCGACGATGCCGATATGTCGCAGACCGAGCAGATAGATTTCATCAAGCGCAACAGGTTCAAGACCGGTATGCTGTTCGTGTCGTCGGATATCGAAAAGATAATCGAAAAAATTCGGTCGGTGGATCGCGCATCGCTCGATTTCGCCATTGACGGCATGGTGATAAAGGTCAACGACGGCAAGGCGCGCGCCGTGCTCGGTTATACCGATAAATTCCCCAAGTGGGCGATCGCGTTCAAATTTGAAGCGGAGGAAACGACCACCGTTTTGAAGAACGTCGTTTGGCAGGTCGGGCGTACGGGCAAGCTTACGCCGCTCGCCGTTCTCGAGCCGGTAGAGCTTTGCGGCGCGACGGTAAAGCGCGCTACGCTCAATAATTACGGCGATATCGTGCGCAAAGCCGTAACGGTCGGTTCGCGCGTGTTTGTAAGACGCAGTAACGACGTTATTCCCGAGATTCTCGGCGTAGCCGAAAAGGGCGAGAATGCGCGCGAGATCGAAAAGCCGACCGTATGCCCGTGTTGCGGTCATGCTTTGACGGAAGAAGGCGCCAATCTGTTTTGTCCCAATTTCTACGATTGCCGAGCGCAAGCAGTGGCGCGTATAGAGCATTTTTGCGCTAAGGAATGTATGGATATAGACGGCGTTAGCATAAAAACCGCAGAGCAGTTGTACGACAAATTAAACGTGCGCGCGGCGTACATGCTGTACGATCTCACGGCTGACGATCTTAAAAACATAGACGGGTTCAAGGATAAAAAGACAGCCAATTTTATATCGGCGGTGCAAAAATCAAAAACCGTCGATCTGCCGCATTTTATCAACGCGCTGTGTATAGACAATGTCGGCAGGGTCACTGCCAGAGCACTTGCGGAACACTTCGGGTCGATCGACGCGCTGTCGCGCGCGCAGATCGACGAGCTCGTCGCGATACAGGACGTAGGCGAAATAGTCGCGCAGTCCATAGCGGAATACTTCGAGCGTCATGCCGACGTGATCGAGCGGTTTAAGCGGTTGGGCATCGATCCCGTCTACGAAAAACGGAGCGGCGGCAAGCTTTCGGGATTGAAGTTCGTGTTGACGGGTTCGCTGACGCGTTTTACGCGCGACGAAGCTCGCGCCGCGATCGAAAAAGAGGGCGGGATCGTTCAGTCGGGGGTGTCGAAGCTGACCGATATCGTCATAGCGGGCGAGAGCGCGGGCTCGAAACTCGAAAAAGCGCGCGCGCTCGGTAAAAAAATAATCGACGAAACGCAGTTTGTCGACCTGCTAAACGCTTGAAAAAATAATCGCGTTGTGGTACAATATAGTTTGAAATATAGCGTATAGCGACCGACAAGCGGTTTTACGCGATTTTCGAGGTGTATGTGAAAAGCATGACGGGTTACGGCAAGGGCGTTGCGTCCAAAGACAAGCGCACCGTGTCCGTAGAGATCAAATCGGTCAATAACAGATTTTTGGAGATAGGGTGCAAGCTGCCCAAGTCGATGATGTATATCGACGACGTTATCCAAAAGACCGTAAAAGCCAATGCGTCGCGCGGTAGTTTCGACGTGTATTTTTCGTACGAAAACCTGTCGGACACAGCAAAAAAGGTGACAGTCGATAATGCGCTCGCGGCGGAATACGTCAATGCGGCAAAGTCGTTGCGCGCACAGTTCCGTTTGGAGGACGACTACAACGTAACGGCGCTTTTGCGTACTCCGGATATAATCAGCGTATCCGTTCCCGACGACGACCGCGAGCTCGTGTCCGAGCTTACCCGTCAAGCAACGTCGGAAGCGTTGAAAAAACTCGACATAATGCGCAAACTCGAGGGCGACGGCATTTTGCGCGATCTCGATACGCTTATAGGCAATCTCAACGATTATTTGGCGCAAGTAAAAAAGCGCGCGCCGCTCGTCGTGGAGGATTACAAAAAAGGATTGATCGCGCGCGTCAAAGAACTTTTGGACGGTTACGAGCCCGACGAATCGAAACTGCTCAACGAAGTCGCGTTTTTTGCCGATAAAGCCGATATCAACGAGGAAATATCTCGGCTCGGCTCGCACATAGCGCAGTTTACGGCTATTTGCAAGGAGAATGCGCCGCAAGGCAGGCGACTCGACTTTTTGTCGCAGGAGATGGTGCGCGAAGTCAACACGATGGGCAGTAAGTCCAACGATATAACGCTCACGCGTTGCGTCGTCGCAATGAAAAACGAAGTCGAAAAAATCAAAGAACAAATAAGGAATATCGAATGATGGAAAAAGGATTGCTTGTAGTGATATCCGGTCCGTCGGGTGCGGGCAAAGGTACGGTATATCAAAAGGTCATAGAGCGCACGGGCATGATGCGCTCGGTTTCGGTCACAACGCGCAAGCCGCGTCCGGGTGAGATCGACGGCGTCAATTATTTTTTCAAGACCGAAGAGCAGTATCAGCAAATGATCGCCGCAGGCGAGTTTTTGGAGACCGCGGAGGTCTATAAAAACTACTACGGCACGCCCAAAGCGCCCGTATACGAAAACTTGGACAAGGGCAACGACGTGCTATTTGAAGTCGACGTGCACGGCGCGCGCTCGATAAAAAAGCAATATCCCGAAGCGATAACCGTATTTTTGATGACGCCCGATTTTGAAACGCTGAGCGAGCGGTTGCGCGGACGCGGCACGGAAAGCGAGGAAAGCCTTAAAACCCGCTTGGGCGCGGCCAAGCGCGAGCTCGGTAAGTACGAGATGTTCGATTACATAGTCTTTAACGATACGGTGGAGCAAGCCGTAGAGGACGTTACGGACATCATACGCGCAGAAAAGCGCAGGATAAAAAACAATCTTTCGGTCATAAAAAAGCTTCTCGAACAGTGAGCTCGACCGAAACAGCTTAAAATAATTCTTGAAAGAGGTATTTGATATGTTAGTTGATCCGCCTATTGATAAGCTTGTCGAAACAGTCGGCAATAAGTATGCGCTCGTGGGACTTTTGGGCAAGCGCGCCCGCACGCTCATGGATAAGCGTCACGATTATTTGGAGCAAGAGGGTATCAATCCCGTTTCGCTTGCCGCCAAGGAAGTTTACGAGGGCAAGGTCGAGGGCGTGGAGGAGGACTGAGCTCCTTGAACGCGCTTAAAGATAAAACCGTTATCGTTGGCGTAAGCGGTGGGATAGCGGCGTACAAAGTCTGCGGGCTTGTTTCCAAGCTGGTGCAGTCCGGTGCGACGGTCCACGTCGCAATGACGCGGAACGCGACGGAATTCGTCGCGCCGCTTTCGTTTGAAACTTTGTCGCACAACCGCGTGATCACCGATACGTTCGACCGCAATTTTACTTGGGAGGTCGAACACGTTTCGCTCGCGAAAAAGGCGGACGCCGTAATAATAGCGCCCGCCACCGCAAACGTTGTAGCCAAGCTTGCGCACGGCATTGCCGACGATTTTTTGACTACTGCCGTACTTGCTTGCAAGTGTCCGATTATGTTTGCGCCCGCAATGAATACGGCCATGTTCGACAACGCCGTAGTTCGCGAAAATATCGGTGCGCTCGTAAAGCGCGGGTTTGTTCCCGTTTACGGTGAGTGCGGATATCTTGCGTGCGGCGACGTAGGCGGCGGCAGAATGGCGGAGCCCGACGTTATTTTTACGCGGCTCGACGGTCTGTTCGATAAAAGATCGGATCATGCGGGTAAAACCGTGCTTGTTACTGCCGGCGCGACGCGTATCGATATCGATCCCGTACGGTACGTATCCAACCGTTCGAGCGGAAAAATGGGCTATGCCTTGGCGTGTGCCGCGCACGATCGCGGCGCGAACGTTGTTTTTGTAAAAGGGTTCACGGACGACTTCGATATCCCGAGTTCATGGACAGTCGAAAACGTGCGTACTACGCGAGAAATGCTCGCGGCTGTCAAAAAGCACGCCGACAAGACCGATATGTTTATCATGGCGGCGGCGCCGTGCGATTACGAAACCAAGGTAACGGCGCAAAAGATAAAATCGGCCGCGCTCGAACTCAAATTGACAAAAGCTCCCGATATTGCGGCGTGGGTCGGCGAGCACAAGAATAAAAAGAAACTCGTCATATTCGCCGCCGAAACCGATGATTGCGAAAGCAATGCGCGTAAAAAACTCGCCGCAAAACACGCCGATATGGTAGTGCTGAACGATGTGACGGAAAGCGGCGCGGGGTTTGACGTGGATACCAACGTCGCGACGCTCATTACGTCGCAAACTACGGAACGGCAATCGCTCATGCAAAAGCGCGAGCTTGCCGACGTTATTTTGGATAAGCTTATCACATTATGATCGCCAAAGTGATCGTGGACATTTCGGCGAGCGAAATCGATCGCGTTTTCGATTATTCGACGATCGACGGCGCCGAACGCGGCTCGCGTGTGCTCGTGCCGTTCGGCAACCGCAGTATAGAAGGCTATGTTATAGACTTTGCCGAAAGCTCGGACGTTCCGCCCGAAAAACTTAAAAGCATACAATGCGTGTTGGACGACCGCCCGATAGTGTCGGAAGAATTTTTGGCGCTTTGCGATTTTATGACCGAGCGGTTCCATTTACGCAAGATAGACGTATTCAGGCTGTTTTTACCGTCGAAAATGCGCGGCGGGCGCATAAGATCGCTCGAGAAAACAATAGTATACGTCGATCCCGAGTACAGAGAGCTCGACCCGACGCTTTTCATAAAAAAGACCGCGCATTCGCAGCTCGAAGTTTTTCGATACGTGCTCGATGTCGAGTGCGAGGAGCAAAGCAAGCTCAATGCCGAATTTTCCGCCGCGGCGGTGCGCAATCTTATAGCGCGCGGGGTGTTTGCGACGCGCCGCGAAACGGTCATGCGCACGCCGTATAAAAATATAGTGCAACAGGATAGTTCGGTCGTGCTCACCGACGAACAGCGCACGGCAGTCCATACCGTAATGACGAGCGACCGTCCGACGCTGTTGTTCGGCGTGACGGGGAGCGGCAAGACCGAAGTGTATTTGCACTGTATCGACGAAACGCTGAAAAGCGGCAAGACCGCGATCATGCTCGTGCCCGAGATATCGCTAACGCCGCAGGTAATGCGGATATTCCGTTCGCGGTTCGGCGACGACGTGGCGCTGTTGCACTCGGGGTTGAGCGACGGCGAGCGGTTTGACGAGTGGCGCAGGTTATTGACGGGGCAAGCCCGCGTAGCTGTCGGCGCGCGGTCGGCGATATTCGCGCCGCTCGATAATATCGGATTGATCGTCATAGACGAGGAACACGACACGTCGTACATATCGGAATCCAATCCGCGGTATATAACTCGCGAGATCGCGTTTTTCAGAGCCGAGCACAACGGCGCGAGAGTCGTGATGGGCTCCGCAACGCCGTCCGTCGAAAGCTACCATGCGGCGCAGAACGGCGTTTATACGCTCGCACGCCTGCCTAACCGCGTAAACAAGCGCAATATGCCCGACATAACGATAGTCGATATGTGCAAGGAAGTCAAGTACGGCAATTCGGGCGTGTTTTCGGCGTCGCTTGCTGCCGCGCTCGACGAGTGTTTAAAAGCAGGAGAACAGGTGATACTTTTTCTGAACAGGCGCGGATACAGCTCGTACGTTATGTGCAAAAAATGCGGGTATGTCGCCAAGTGCGAGGATTGCGACGTTTCGCTCGTTTACCATAAAGAAGAGGATCTGCTCAAATGCCACTACTGTCAGCGGCGTTATGCCAAGCTCGACCTATGTCCGCAGTGCAAAAGCCCGCATATCAAACAGGGTTTTATGGGCACCGAACGTATAGTCGAGCAAGTAAACGAGCTGTTTCCGTCTGCGCGAGTCATACGTATGGACAACGACACGACGCGCACCAAGGACGCGCACTTGAAGCTTTTGAGCGATTTCGCTTCGGGCAATGCCGATATTCTCGTAGGCACGCAAATGGTGGCTAAAGGTCACGATTTTGCCAACGTGACGCTCGTCGGCATCATCGACGCGGACATGAGCTTGCATTTTTCCGATTTTCGTGCGGTGGAACGCACCTTCCAGCTTATAACGCAGGTGGCGGGCAGAGCGGGCAGAGAG
>CANDGE010000051.1 GCA_947384195.1 uncultured Clostridia bacterium | reverse complement strand
TCGTACCGATATTTACGTGCGGCTTGCTTCTGTCGAATTTTGCCTTTGCCATTTTAATTGTTCCTCCAAGGAATACTTATTTTTTTGATTGATATGCGCCGATTGGATACGGCTACCGTACCGCTTTTTGCGGTATAGCAATATTATAGTACATTCTCGAAAAAATCTCAACCGTTTTGACGGTGATTTTTAAAGATGTTTTCTAACGGTCGATTACTATGCTTCGACCGTTAACGCGATGATAAGTCGAAATCCTTCGCTACGCTCGGGATGATAAAGCTTATCTGCACATATATAAGTGCGGTCGAATTTTTTCGCAGTCGCGACTTAGACGATAATCAGCCATGTATGCGATCAATGCGAAAAATCGAGCCTATGAACAAGCATGACGCGACAAGATTGCGTCGGCGTTTTCGAGCGAGAACAAGGCGCAGCCGCGAAGTCTTATGTTCACTATACGTCGAGCGGCTGCAACGCGGTTATCGCCGAAAACGATAGCAAGATGTCGCACGAATGCTTGGGAAATAGGCTATTATGCTTGGGCTTTCGCGCGCTCGCCTATTACCTTTTCCGCTATATTGCGGGGGACTTCGGCGTAGTGGTCGAACTGCATGGTGTAGTTGCCGCGACCCTGCGTGCGCGACCGCAAATCGGTCGCATAACCGAACATCTCGGACAGCGGTATTTCCGCATGGATAATCTGACTGCCGTTGACAAGGTCGGTACCGAATATCGTGCCGCGACGCGCGGACACGTTGCCCATAACGTCGCCGAGATACTCGTCGGGGAGCGTTATGTCGACCTTCATGATAGGTTCGAGCAAGAACGCATCGCCCTTTTTCATGCCGTCCTTGAACGCCATCGAGCCGGCGATCTTGAACGCCATTTCGGACGAGTCGACCTCGTGATAGCTTCCGTCGTAAAGCGTGACCTTAAAGTCCACGCACTCGTAACCGGCAAGGATACCGCTCATGCGCGCTTCCTGTATGCCGTTGTCGACCGCAGGGATATATTCTTTGGGAACGGAGCCGCCGACGGTCTTGTCCTCGAATACGTAGCCGCTGCCCTGTTCGAGCGGTTCCATAATGACCTTACAATGACCGTACTGACCTTTACCGCCCGACTGACGGATATACTTGCCTTCGGCTTCCACTTTTTTACGGATCGTTTCGCGATACGCGACCTGCGGCTTACCGACGTTGGCTTCCACTTTGAACTCGCGGAGCAAGCGGTCGACGATAATGTCGAGATGCAGCTCGCCCATGCCCGCGATGATCGTTTGACCCGTTTCCTGATCGGTATAGGTCTTGAACGTGGGATCTTCTTCCGCGAGCTTGATAAGCGCCATGGTCATTTTTTCCTGACCGGCTTTGGTCTTGGGCTCGATAGCTACGCGAATGACCGGCTCGGGGAATTCCATGCTTTCGAGCACGATCGGGTGCGAAGCATCGCAAAGCGTGTCGCCCGTCGTCGTATCTTTGAGTCCGACTATCGCGCAGATATCGCCCGCGCGAACTTCTTCGATATCGGTACGCGAATTGGCGTGCATCAACAGCAAACGCCCGATACGCTCCTTTTTGCCCTTCGTCGAGTTGAGCACGTATGAGCCCGCAGGGCATACGCCGCTGTAACAACGGAAGAACGCGAGCTTACCGACAAACGGGTCCGCAGCGATCTTGAACGCCAAACCGGAGAACGGTTCGTTGTCGTCGGTCTTGCGCTCGATTTCCTCGCCTTTCGGGTCGGTGCCTTTGATATGCGCGATATCGACAGGGCTCGGCAAGTAGTAAACGACGGCGTCGAGAAGCTTTTGCACGCCCTTGTTTTTATACGACGAGCCGCAGAATACGGGGTTCATCGTCATATCGAGCGTAGCCTTGCGCACCGCCGTGCGGATCTCTTCCACGGACAGCTCTTCGCCGGTGAAGTATTTTTCCATGAGCGCGTCGTCGGTTTCGGCAACGGCTTCCAAAAGTATGCCGCGGTATTCGTCCGCTTGCGCTTTGTACTCTTCGGGGATATCGGTCTCGTTGATGGTCTTGCCCAGATCGTCCTCGTAGATCTCCGCTTTCATGGTGATAAGGTCGACCATACCCTTAAAAGTGTCTTCCTTACCGATAGGGATCTGCAAAGCGACGGGATGCGCGCCCAAACGCGTCTTCATCATGCTCAACACGTTGAAGAAGTTTGCGCCGTTGATATCCATCTTGTTGACGTACGCTATACGCGGTACGCCGTACTTGTCCGCCTGACGCCAAACGGTCTCGGACTGCGGCTCGACGCCGCCCTTTGCACAGAATACCGCGACCGCGCCGTCCAAAACTTTGAGCGAACGCTCGACCTCGACCGTAAAGTCGACGTGTCCCGGGGTGTCTATAAGATTGATACGCACCAACGGCTGATCGGGCGCAGTCTGCCACTGCGTGGTGGTCGCCGCCGACGTGATCGTGATGCCGCGCTCCTGTTCTTGGACCATCCAGTCCATGGTCGCGCCGCCGTCGTGGACCTCGCCTATCTTGTGCACCTTGCCGGTGTAGAACAAAATACGCTCGGACGTCGTTGTTTTACCCGCATCGATATGCGCCATGATACCGATGTTACGCGTGTTTTCAAGTTTGAATTGTCTTGCCATGATTATTCCTCTCGATCGATTCCGAATTCGGCATTCCGAATCCCGAATTTCGGAGCGGCAAAGCCGCTTAATTAATTGTCTTATTGATACCTGATGCAAAAACAGCGAAAAGATATGAGATAAGCGGATTGCGTCGGGATTTTCGAGCGATCGCGCGGCGCGCCGAAGCCGCAGCAGCGCTACGTCGAGAAACCGCAACAAAGCGAGCGTCGAAAATCACGGCAAGACGTTATCGCAATATCTTTCAGATGTTTAAACTACCAGCGGAAATGCGCGAACGCCTTGTTCGCTTCCGCCACTCTGTGCATTTCCTCTTTACGCTTGACCGCCGCGCCCGTATTGTTGTACGCGTCGATAAGCTCGCCCGCAAGACGTTCGTCCATCGTCTTTTCGCCGCGTTTGCGAGCGAACATGACTATCCAACGTATAGCGAGCGTCTGCTGACGGTCGGCGCGAATTTCGAGCGGAACCTGATAGGTAGAGCCGCCGACGCGCCGCGCCTTGACTTCCAATTGCGGTTTGACGTTTGCCATCGCCTGATTGAAAACGTCGACCGGTTCGAGCGACATCTTTTCCTTTATAATGGAAAATGCGTCGTACACTATTGCCTGAGCCGTACCCTTTTTGCCGTCGAGCATTATTTGATTGACAAGCTTGGTAACGACCTTGCTGTTATAAATAGGATCGGGTAATACGTCCCGCTTGGGGACCCCGCTTCTTCTCGGCATGATTAACTCCTTATTCGATTTTTCGGGCATACGCCCGTTGTGCCTTTCCTTATATATAATAAGAAAAAGCGTTGCGGAACAAAATTCGCGAAATAAAGCCTGCGCACGCAATACTCCATTTGCGCTTTTACATACAAATCGAATACTGCGAATGTCGAATAACGCGAGCATTAACGTATTGCGTCGGGATTTTCGAGCAATCGCGCGGCGCGCCGAAGTCGCAGAAGCGCTGCGTCGAGAAACCGCAACAATGCAAGCGCCGAAAATCACGGCAAGACGCGATGCAAGCGTTATGAGACAGAGCCTATTACTTCGCGCGTTTTGCGCCGTACTTTGAGCGGGCTTGCTTGCGTTTGGCTACACCCGCAGTGTCTAATGCACCGCGTATGATGTGATACCGCACACCGGGCAAATCCTTCACTCTGCCGCCACGGACGAGCACAACCGAGTGTTCTTGCAGGTTGTGACCGATACCCGGGATATAGACCGTACCTTCCATCTTGTTGACAAGACGCACACGCGCGATCTTGCGCAAAGCGGAATTCGGCTTTTTAGGCGTAGTGGTCGTGACCGAAAGGCACACACCGCGTTTTTGCGGGTTGTTGTCGAGAATAGGGCTCATGGACTTATACTCGACCTTTTGGCGACCCTTCCTAACCAGCTGATTGATCGTAGGCATTCGTTACTCTACCTCCTTTTAGTAGTATTGCCGCTCCCACTCTATCGAATAAGAGCTATACGCGCTTTTCCGCGCGTACTCTTTATTATAACCTAATAAAACGCGCCTTGTCAAGCGTTTTAACGCCATTCGCCGACTTATATAACGGCGCGGCGCTCTATGCAATTTATCGATTTCGCTTGATTTCGTTTTCATTTCATGATATAATATCATAGTTATGATCCTGAACGAGAAATTCATAAAACAGCATACGGGTCTGAAAAACATACGGATCGTCGAGTCGTGCGTTTCTACGTTTGACGAGATAGGAAAGAACGACGTTATCATTGCCATGCGCCAATCGCTCGGACGCGGGCGCGGCGACCACTCGTTTTTTTGCCCGTACGGCGGAATATACATGGTCATGCGCGTGCAGGGCTTGTACATCGACGCGCACACGCTTACCCCAGCCGTCGGGCTCGCCGTGCACGACACCATATTCACCATGCTCGGACTGCGCACGCAACTGAAATGGGTAAACGATGTAATGCTCGACGGCAAAAAAACGGTGGGCATACTGTGTAAGTCGCCGCGCAAAGCCGAATACCTTGTGGGCATAGGCATAAACTACTCCACCGCGCCCGACGAGTTCGAGCGCGCGGGATTAGCCGAAGTCGCAACGACGCTAGGCGCGCCCGAAAGCCGAGCGTCGGCATTTGTTACGGGACTCATTAACCGAATAAAGCGCGCGACGCTCGCCACATTCGACAACGTGCGGTACGGCGCGCTATGCATAAACATCGGCAAAACCGTCGAGTTCACGCATAACGGAACGCGCGTAAAAGGGTTTGCCGAACAGGTCGCGCCCGACGGCTCGCTCATCGTCCGCATAGGCAACGCGACGATATCCGTCGACGCGGGCGAAGTATCCGTCCTGCGCAACGCCGAGTAATATTCGATAACTCAAAACAAAAAATCGCTTACGAACATAATGTCGATGAGCGATTTTTTTACCGTTATTTTATTTTCGTGCCGCAATTGGGACACTCCGTGTCGTCGTCGAACAACTGATAGCCGCAAATCTCGCATCTGTAAGTTCCTTTTGCAGGTTTTTCGTCGAATTCCCCTTCGACTATTTTGATGCCCATACACTCCCGACGCTTATGACACTGCGGACATTCCAAATCATTTTCGGAAAGGCGATAACCGCAAGATTTACAAGTATATATTTCTTCTATCGGTTCACTCACAGTTTCTTGATTATCGTTTGAAATATCATTCAACAAACCGCTTTTATTTTGCAAGATATTTTCAAGCTTTTCCACCCGACCGAGCGCACCGCTCAATCCCCAAAGCAACAACAAACTGACGATGGCGGAAAACATATAGTAAAGAAAACCATAAATATCTATAAAGCCGTTTGCCAAAAGCATTATTGCCCCGACTGTGCAAGCGCCATACACAACGGATAATACAGTCGCAATAATGAAAATTATATTTCTCATAATTCACTTACGCTTGCTGCTCTCTGACCTTATCCGAAAGCAAGCAAACGCCTACCATGTTCGGACCGGTATGCGCACCGATAACGGGACCGACCCAGCCTATTTCGACGTCGCAGTCCGGACGCGCCGTTTTGAGCTTTTGCTTCATTTCGTCGGCGTACTCGCTGTCCGCGCTCGGTATGTAAACCTTGGCTTTGGTCGTACATTCCGCTTGATACTTGTTGAACATATCGAGCATATAGTTCATGCCCTTGGCAACGCCTATCTTTTTGGCGACGACGGACAATCCGCCGTTCTTGTTTATGATGAGTATGGGCTTGATGTTGAGCGCAGTGCCTATGACGGCGCTCGCGCCCGACACTCTGCCGCCGCGTTTTAAGTGCATAAGATCGGTCGTCATGAACCAAACATGAACGTGCGCGATGAAATCTTCGAGAAGTCGCGCCGTTTCTTCCGCGCTCGCGCCGCCGTCGCGCAACCTTTCCGCTTCGTCGACGACTATGCGTTGCACGACCGTCGCGCCCTTGGAGTCGACGACGTAAACGCGCTTGCCGTACTTTTCGTTGACGTTGCTCGCCGCAAGGCACGCGCTTTCGTACGTGCTCGAAAGTCCCGACGACAGCGTAAGATGAACAATATCGCCGTCATGCTTTTCGCAAAGCTCGGTAAAATACTCTTCGTGCTCCACAACGTTTATTTGCGAAGTAGTGGGCATTTTGCCCGCGCGTATTTGGTCGTAAAACGCTTTGTAGTCGGCGTCCGTCGTGCACTCGTCAAAGTGCGGAACGTCGTCTATCGTGTACACGAGCGGACGGTATTCTATGCCGCGCGCTTTTAGCTCGTTCCTGAATATATCGCAGGACGTATCGGTCGAAAGTGTAAAACTCATGTTTTTTTCTCCTTATTTGTAGCGACGGTCGTCCGCCGCTTTTGAGATCGGATTTTAGATCGTTATTCGTTGCGCAAGCCGTCCGAAACGAACGACACGCCGACGGCGTTACAGCCCGTATGCGCGCCTATGACGGGACCTATCCAGCCTATCTCGACGTCGCAGTCGGGGCGCGCCGCTTTGATCTTGTCGCGCAACGCTTCGGCGAGATCGCTGTCCGCGCTCGCGATGTACGCTTTATGCGCCGTCTTTGCGACGCGCTTTTTATATATGTCCGTCATTACGGAAAGCCCTTTGCCCGCGCCCATCGCCTTTTGCATGACGGAAAGCCCGCCGTACTTGTTGATGAGTATTATCGGCTTTATGTGCAACGCAGTGCCGATGTACGCGCTCGGTCCCGATACCCTGCCGCCGCGCTTTAAGTGCATGAGATCGAACGGCATGAACCAAGTTTGCATATGCGCGATAAAATCGTTAAGCGCGGCGACCGCATTCTCGGCGGACATGCCGTTATCGCGCAATCGTTCCGCTTCGTCGACGACGTGCCGCGTCGCGATAGTCGCGCCTAACGAATCGACTATGTAAACGCGCTTACCGCGTTTGGCATTGACGGCTTCCGCCGCCTTGCACGCGCTTGCGAACGTGCTCGACAATCCCGACGACAGCGTGATATGCACGATGTCGCCGTCGTACTTGTCGCAAAGCGCGCCGAAAAATTCTTCGTGCTCGGCGACGTTTATCTGCGACGTGGTAGGCATTTTGCCTGCGCGTATCTTATCGTAAAACGCCTTATAATCCGCATCGGCGTCGAGCTCGTCGAAGTACGGCACGTCGTCTATCGTATACACGAGCGGACGGTACTCTATGCCGCGCGCTTTGAGCTCGCTCTTGAATATATCGCAGGACGTATCGGCAGATAAAGTGAAACTCATATTATTCTTTCGCTCCGTAAGTAATGTGATCTTTCGTTATATCAAAGCTCTTCGCGCAACTTGTCCGATACGAACGTGATACCCACCGCATTGACGCCCGTATGCGAACCGATGACGGGACCGATAAACGCGATCTCCATTTCGCAATCGGGACGCGCCGCTTGCGCTTTTTTGAGCATATCGTCGGCAAGGTCGCTGTCCGCGCTCGCAATATACACCTTGTGCGGCTTTTCGGCCGAATATCGCTTGAATATATCGATCATTGCGGCAATGCCCTTGCCCGAACCTATCTTTTTTTGCTTGACGACCAACGCGCCGACCTTATCGAAATGCAGTATGGGCTTGATGTTGAGCGCAGTACCTATGTACGCGCTCGGGCCCGACACCCTGCCGCCGCGCTTTAAGTGCATAAGGTCGTACGGCATGAACCAAGTATGAACGTGATCGACGAAGTTTTCGAGAAACGCAACCGCATCTTCCGCGCTCACGTCCTCGTCGCGAAGCCGCTCGGCCTCATCGACGACAAGCCGCGTCGCGATCGTCGCGGCGAGCGAATCCACGATGTAGATATGCCGACCCGTCTTTTCCAATATATCCTGCGCGACCTGACGCGCCGAAAGCGGCGACGTGGTTATGCCCGAAGATATGGTGATATGCACTATATCGCCGTCGTACTTTTCTATGAGCTTGCCGAAAAATTCCACGTACTCGTTGGTCGTTACCTGCGACGTGGTGGGCATTTCTCCGCCGCGGATCTTGTCGTAAAAATCCTTTATCTGTTCATAGCTCGTAAACTCGTCGAAATGTTCTTCGCCATCTATAGTAAAATGCGTAGGTATGTACTCAATCCCGCGTTCGCGAAGCTCGCTGCGAAATATATCGCAAACCGTGTCCGTCGACAATGTAAACTTCATTTCTCTTTCCTCCGAAACTACTCTATAAAATACCGTTGATGTCGGTCGCGCCGCTTATCTCGCCGTCCCGACAGCGACGTGAGTATTATACTATATAAGCATCGGTATTCATAGCATTTTACGCATTTACGTCCATTAAAAGCCTATTTTAATAAAAACTTATACAATTAATCGCATAGTGTGTCAGTTTTATACATAACACAAAGGGAGTGAATACGGAACACTTCCGACCGAACGCGCAACGTTTTCGCGATTTTCCGTCAAAATCGGTGCGTTTACGACAAAAGCAGCCCTTTTACGCATGTATGCGAAACTTGAAAATATACCGTGAAAATGGTATAATTTTTATAAATCGGCAGGAAAAAAGGAGTACGGTTATGAAAATCAGAGTAATGGTTTGCGATGACAACGAGGAGTTTGTCGCGTCGGCACGCGCGCACTTTGCGACGTCCGACAAGATAGAGCTCATTGACACGGCGAGCAACGGAAAAGACGTTTTGGACAAGCTCGAAACGGTGCGACCCGATGTGTTGCTTTTGGATCTGGTCATGCCTACGCTCGACGGGTTCGCGGTGCTCGAACGAGTCAATAAGGGCAATATGAAAATAATCGTCGTGTCGGCGCTGTCGCAGGACGCGTTCATAGCCAAGGCAATGGGATTGGGCGCAGACTTTTACATGATGAAGCCCGTATCGTTCAACGTGCTCGACGAGCGCATTGCGGAAGCGGTCAATACCAAGCGTCCCACTGCCAAAAACAGGTCAATGGACGAAAAGATAAGCAATATTTTTATCACAGTGGGCATTCCCGCGCACATCAAGGGCTATCAGTACCTGCGCGAAGCGATAAAAATGACCATCGACAGCCCCGAGATAATAAACTCCATCACCAAAAAGCTGTATCCCGAAGTTGCCGAGCACTTTAACACGAGCCCGAGCAAGGTCGAACGCGCCATACGCCACGCGATAGAAGTAGCCTGGAACCGCGGCAAGATAGAAAACATCAATACCCTGTTCGGCGTGCGCGTGTACACGCATAACGAAAAGCCGACCAACGGCGAATTTATCGCGCTCGTTGCCGACAAAATGTTGCTCGAAAGCGTTTGATACGCGATGAAGCATGCGTAAACGCATATTAAAACGGGTCGACGGACTAAGCTCTGTCGACCCGTTTGTATATATGTTTGTTTATGGTTTCACGCGACGACGAGCGCACGATTTTTATTCCGTAAAGCGACCGCGGGCTATCGCGAACGCAATGAAGGATCTCGACATTATAGAAAAATCAAAACTGTATCTTATCCTTTATCTCGTCCGCTTTGCTCGCGCCGAAAAGCAAACGCACAAGCTCCAAACCGAGTTCGACGGCGCAACCCATGCCGCGAGCCGTCGTTACATTGCCGTCGGTGACGACGCGCGCGCCCGTTTGCACCTGCGCGCCGAGCATACCGCTCTCGAACCCGGGAAAGCACACCGCTTTTTTCCCGCGCAAAAATCCGTTTTCGCCGAGCACTACCGACGGTGCGGCGCATATGGCGGCGACGCGTTTTCCGCCGTCGAGCATTACCGATATCGCGTCGATAAGCTTTTTATTTTCGGCAAGCCGTTTCGAGCCCGGCATACCGCCGGGGATAAACAGCAGATCGCAATCGGTAAGGTCGGTCTGCGCCGAAACGCCGTCTGCGATCAGTCTTATGCCGTGCGATCCAACTATCTGCGCTTCGCTGCCCGAAACAAGCGCAACGTCCGCGCCCGCCCGACGCAAAACGTCCGCCACAGCCAAGCATTCCACCTCCTCGGTGCCGTTCTCTATCATAGCGATCGCTTTCGGCATAACTATATCCTCCGCTCACAGTTTACCACAAACGCGGCAAACATGCAAGCGTAACGACGCCGACGCTTGATTTTACGCGTTTCGTATGTTATAATCGTGCCATGGAAAAATCGTGCGTTATTTTCGGCGCGGGCGAACTGTATGCGCCGCGCAAAAAATTCGGTTCGACCGATCTTGTGATCGCGGCGGACGGCGGCTATGAAAAAGCCGTTAAAGCGGGGCTCGACCCGAGCGTCGTTATAGGCGATTTCGATTCGAGCGCCGTGCCCGAAAACACCGCCGCGCATATAATCAAGCTCAACCGCGACAAGGACGATACCGATATGCTCGCCGCGGTCAAGCTCGGCTTGCGCCGCGAATTCCGCACGTTCGTCATTTACGGCGGAACGGGCGGCAGGCTCGACCATACCGTAGCCAACCTTTCCGCGCTCGCGTATATGAACGCGTTCGGCGCGCGCGGATTTTTGATAGACCGCGACAGTATAGCGACGGTGATCACCGACGGAAAGTTCACACTGCCCAAGACCGCACGCGGAACGGTATCGGTATTCGCATTCGGCGGCACGGCGAGCGGCGTGACGCTGAAAAACCTGGCGTACACTCTCGACGACGTAGAGCTCGACCCCGCCTTCCCGTTGGGCGTATCCAACGCTACGACAAACGCAGTCGGGGAGATCTCGGTCAAGCACGGATCGTTGCTCGTTTTCTTTCCGCGTTAAACCGCGTTCCGATTTTGACAGATACAAAAACCCCGTTCGGTGCGTTGCGTAAACACGTCGGACGGGGTCTTGCTTTTGCTATACCGACTATATCCGATATCACATCAACGACTTATACAGCGCGATTATATCGTCCTTGGTCGGATCTTTGGGATTGCCGGGGCGACAAGCGTCGTCCATGGCGGACTGCGCCAAAAAGTCTACGTCCTCTTCCTTGACTATGCCTTTAAGGTCTTGCGGTATGCCCACGTCCTTGGACAGCGCGGCGACCGCGTCGCACGCCGCTTTGCGGTATTCGGCTTGCGACATTTTTTCGGTTCCGACTACGCCCATCGCCTTTGCTATGTCGCGGTACTTCTCGCCCGTCGCTTCGGCGTTGTACGCCATGACCGTCGGCAAAAGTATGGCGTTAGCCACGCCGTGCGGAGTGTCGTACACCGCGCCCAAAGCGTGCGCCATGGAATGCACTATACCCAAGCCGACATTGGAAAATCCCATGCCCGCTATATACTGCCCGAGCGCCATGCCTTCGCGCCCCGCTTTTTCGTTGTTTACCGCGCCGCGAAGCGATTTGGAAATTATCTCTATCGCCTTTAAATGGAACATGTCCGTCATTTCCCACGCGCCCTTGGTGATATAACCTTCTATGGCGTGCGTGAGCGCATCCATTCCCGTCGACGCAGTCAAACCCTTGGGCATGGTGCTCATCATGTCGCTGTCGACGATCGCAACTACGGGGATATCGTGCACGTCGACGCAAACGAACTTGCGCTTTTTCTGTGCGTCGGTTATAACGTAATTGACGGTCACTTCCGCCGCTGTGCCCGCCGTGGTCGGAACGGCTATTATGGGCAGGCACGGCTTTTTGGTGGGCGCAACGCCTTCGAGCGAGCGCACGTCGGCATATTCGGGATTGTTGATTATTATGCCAACAGCCTTTGCCGTATCCATTGCCGAACCGCCGCCGATCGCCACGATGCAGTCGGCTTTGGACTTTTTACACGCCGCAACGCCCGCCTGCACGTTTTCGATAGTCGGGTTGGGTTTGATATCGCAGAACACGTCGTATTCGAGCGCCGCGCCGTCGAGAACGTCCAACACCTTTTTGGCGATGCCGAGCTTTACGAGATCGGGATCGACGCACACAAACGCCTTTTTGAACCCGCGACGCTTGACTTCGCCGGGTATCTCCGCTATACAGCCCGCGCCGTGATAGCTCGTTTCGTTGAGAACTATTCTTGCCATGATATTTTGCTCCTATATATCGATCTACATCGATTTTTAATTTACATACGGTCGAGAATCGGATAAATTCGGGATCGAAGATCCATGTCGGTCGACGATCGTACGGCTACGCGCGTATTTCCGATCTTCGCTCACATTCCGTTTGCTTCGGTCGGAATGACGGGCGTATTTGTTTTGCCGCCTACATAAATCCGCTTCCGGTACGCGATGTTTTATTTGATTATCTTATCCGCCGTCGCCTTATTGGTGGCTATGGGGATATCGTACATCGTTGCTATACGCAAAAGCGCTTTAACGTCGGGGTCGTGCGGTTGAGTTTGCAACGGATCCCAAAAGAATACAACGCCGTCTATCTCGCCCTCGGCTATCTTTGCGCCTATCTGTTGATCGCCGCCCATAGGACCGGAAAGAAACGGCTTTACGTCGAGTCCCGTCGCATCGGCTATCATTTGCGCGGTATGCCCCGTGCCGCACAGCTCGAACGGGGCAAGCGACGTTTTGTTTGCTTGCGCCCACTCGACTATCTCCCGTTTTTTATTGTCGTGAGCTATCAATGCCAAAGTTTTCATGATATTATTGTAACACCGCTTTTAAAATATTGCAAGTATTTTACGAACGCCGCTTTTAAGCATATCGTATGGAGAATCGTTATGCGTATCTCGACGCACTCTATTCCGACGATCGTATCACCTATTATCCCAAGAAATCTTTTCTATACTCGACGCCGAAAAGCTCGACGAGCTTTTTCATGTCCTCGTCATTGATGGTATTTATCCGCGGCAGGTGTGCCGTAAGCATATATATCTGCGCGGCTTTTTCCACCGTTTCGATAAGCCCGAATGTTTCGTCCATGGTCTTGCCCGCGCCGTAAATACCGTGCATAGCCCACACGACGAGCCGAAAATCGCGCATTTTTCGGGCGGTCGCTTCGCCTATCTCGTTAGTACCGCAAAGCATCCACGGCAGTATGCCGACGCCCTCGGGGAAAACGACTATGCACTCGGTGCACATTTCCCAAAGCGTGTGCGAAAAACTCTTTTCGTCGAGCTCGTGCACGTAATTCATTGCGAGCGTATGCGTCGGGTGGCTGTGCATGATCACGCGGTTTTCGGGATCGACCTTTAACCGCGCCATATGGCACATCATGTGCGTAGGGAACTCGCTCGTTGTACGCCCGCCGTCCTTAAATCCCCATAAAAGCTCTACGCCCTTATTTGCGGGCGCGATGCGCACTATGCCGAGATTTGTCTCGGGGTCGTCCTTGACGTTTTTAAAATACTTGCCCGTGCCCGTCACTATGAAGATCTTGCCTACAAGCGGCGTGCAATCGAACTCGGCGGCGTTGACGCCCATGAGCGGGATAGTGCGTATCACGTTGTTGAGATCGAGATATTCGCCCACTTCCTTTTCGTCGAGCATATAGCTGATGTTTCCGCCGTTGCGCTCGTCCCAGCCGAGCCTGTACATATTGGCGCAAGTATCGCACATTTCCTTAACGAACGGTGCGGAAAGTATATCGTTGAACGCGCGCTTTATCTCCTTGCCCGCCTTTCTTACTTCGTCCATGAACCCCATTATTTACGCTCCTTTAAAATAGAGTTTTCGTATTTTTGTATTTCGGTATAATGATCATACGCGACGCCTTGCCGCGACAGATACTCCTTCCACACCGCGCCGAACGGCAGGTCTTTGAGCTCTTCCTGTTTGACCATGAGCTCGGTGAACCGCGCCCCGTCCTGCAACGCTTTGAGCTCGGCATGCGGCATTAGCAACGCGCACAACAGCGCTTTTTGCATTGCACGCTGTCCCGTGACCCACGCCGACAGCCTGTTGATGCTCGCGTCGAAATAGTCCAAGCCGATCTTTACCTTGTCTATCGCATCGTTGCGCACGATCTCTTTGGCTATCTCTTTGAGCTCGTCCTCGAACAGCACTACGTGATCGCTGTCCCAGCGCACGCCGCGCGTAACGTGTAAAGCTACCGTGTCGTAAAACGCCAACAGCGCGGGGATCTTGTCGCTTACGTATTCGAGCGGGTGATAATGCCCGTTGTCCAAAAGACAGCA